>CAZPZN010000125.1:0-5050 GCA_964590735.1 uncultured Tissierella sp. | reverse complement strand
GGCAGTTTAATATTGGTTCTATTAATCCAAGGAATTTCTCAAATCTTACATATCAAGGTCGAAAAATAAAAAAGATTTTGTCTCAGATGGAGATGGAACTAAGTTTCCCAGCCATGCTTTATGATTTAGCTAATGAAAAATCATATTATAGCTCAAAATCTTTCATAAAACTTACGGAAGGATTAGAAATAGATGATTTTTGGGATCCGTCATTTTCATATACCACAGAGATTCTTTGTGATAATCTCAATATGATCAGGTATAGATTTACAGATGAGAAATACGATCGACCCTATAGTTGGATCACCATACCAATAAAGGTTAGGAATAAAGTAAAGGCCTATTTTGTATTAGTTGAGGCAACAGATCTAATCGACTATTTTGACCAATTTTCCATTAGAATAGGTTTTTTATTAATTCAATCACTCTATGAACAGATGACTGCAGTTAGGGAAATAGAGGATGCTGGATTTCAAAAGTTGATTCTAGACATAATAAGTGGCTATTTATCTGATGATGAGGATATTACTAGGAGAGCTTTAGAGCTAGATATATTTGAAGAAAACAGGTATTTTATGCTGCTTATGAAACAAGAAAATCAAGGAATTGAAATTTCAGAATTAAAAGGGGATATTAGAAAATCAGTGAGTGCAAGTTTTGAGATAGAGGGCCTTAGAGCTGCCTTTGTGGATGCAAATTCCCTGGTGTTTTTGTTACCTATAATCAATCCTAGTGATGAAAAATTAATTCCTAAAATCATAGATAGGGAGATTTTAAAATTAAAGGAAAGGTTAGAATCAAGGATACCAGGAACAAGCTACACCTTTGGATTGTCAGACCATATTGAGAACATCTATGGAACTAAGCGTAATTTTGAAAGAGCTGAGCAGACTATAAATATGGGTAGGGTATTGTTTCAAGATGAAATAATCATTAAATATAGTCAACTTGGTCCTTTTGCTTGGATGAAATTAGATGATGAGGAAGTAAAATTATCTAAGAATAAGATTGACCAATTACTTAATCAGGATGGGACAGGCACTCTAATTGAAACTTTAAAAAATTATCTAAAATTCAATATGAATTATAGTGTAACTGCTAAATCCATGTTCATACATATAAATACCGTCCGAAAAAGGGTGGAACAGATTACAGATATATTAGATATGGATTTAAGCAATCCAGCCAATAGGTTGAATTTAGAAATATTATTAAAACTAATTTATTAGTACAAATTATTTTTCTAATACCTTGACATAAATATGTCCAATTGGTAATATCAAAATAGAATTAATTGAATAAAGCTCATAGAAGTTCCATTAAAGTTGGATGCTTATGAGCGAAAGTGTACCTAGGGTTCCGGAGATTATCTTGCTGGTCCGAGCGGTACAGATACTGCAAGCAGTATTACACCGAAGGGATAAAAGCCCAGTCGGGTAGGTTTCGCTTTACCTACCCGGCTGGGTATTATTTTTTTTTGTGGGTAAAATATTATATAGATGTTTTATTAGTTTAGGATATTAAGCTAAGGAGAGGATAAGGATGAAAGTTAGCATTGTAATGGGAAGTATATCGGATAAGGAAATCGGGAAGAAGGTTACAGGCATACTAGAAAAATTTGGGGTTGAATACGATGTAAGGGTTATATCAGCACATAGAACTCCATATGTTGCAACGGATTTTGCTGAAAAGGCAGAGGAGAACGGAATTGAGGTAATAATAGCAATAGCTGGAAAGGCAGCTCACTTAGCAGGAGTTTTGGCAGGAGTATCGCCACTTCCTGTAATAGGAATTCCAGCAAAATCATCGACTATGGATGGGCTAGACTCGCTATTATCAGTAGTTCAAATGCCTAAAGGAGTACCAGTTGCAACAGTAGCAATAGATGGCGGGGAAAATGCAGGACTACTAGCTGTTCAAATACTTTCAACTAAATATCCTGAGTTAAGACAAAAGTATAAAGACTATAAGGTTGAAATGGCGGAGGAGATTAAGAAGATCGACGCAGAATTAACAGCATCAAATTTTAACTTAGATTAGTATAGAAGGAACAAAAGGAACCGACCCCTTTGTTCCATTGTGAATTGATTAAATAGGAGGTTATCATGGGATTAACTTATAAAGATGCAGGAGTAGATAAAGAAGCGGGATACAAACAGGTACAGATGATTAAGGGCTTAATAAAGAAAACTCATATACCTGGAGTATTATCGGATATTGGTGGGTTTTCAGGTCTTTTCCAACTTGATACTACAAAGTACAAAGAACCAGTATTGGTTTCAGGAACTGACGGTGTAGGAACTAAACTTAGAGTTGCATTTATGATGGATCAGCATAACACCATTGGCGAGGATGCTGTAGCAATGTGTGCTAATGATATTCTTTGCCAAGGAGCAAAGCCGCTTATATTTCTTGACTATATTGCAACTGGAAAACTGGTGCCTGAGAAGATGGCAAATATAGTAGAAGGAGTATCCAAGGGCTGTATTAAGGCAGGCTGTGCATTAATAGGTGGAGAGACAGCTGAAATGCCTGGCTTCTATGCAGAGGACGAATACGACATAGCTGGTTTTTGTGTAGGTGTAGTGGATAAGAGTAAGATTATCAATGGGTCTACTATAGAAGAGGGTGATGTAATTCTTGGTCTACCTTCATCTGGGATCCATAGCAATGGATATTCACTTGTAAGAAAGATAGTATTTGAAAAGGAAAATATGGATGTTACTACTTTTGTTGAAGAGCTAGGTAGCACAATTGGAGAAGAGCTATTAAAGCCTACAAAAATCTATACACATCCAGTTTATGATTTAGTTGAGCGTTTCAATATAAAGGGTTTGTGCCATATTACAGGTGGTGGCTTCTATGAGAATATTCCAAGAATGCTTCCTGAAGATTTAGCTGCACATATAGATACTAAAGTTATAGATACTCCTATTATCTTTAACCTTCTTCAAAAATGGGGAAATATACAGCTTGAAGAGATGTATGGAACATTCAACATGGGAGTAGGTATGGTAGTAGTAATTGCTAAGGAAGAGTTGGAATCCGTAAAGAATTTTCTTGCTGAAAAAGATGAAAAAGTTTATGTGCTAGGAGAAATAAGAAAGGGCAATAAGGAAGTGGTTCTATGCCACGAGTAAAAATCGGGGTATTGATTTCCGGTGGTGGCACAAATCTTCAAAGTATAATCGATAAAACTCTTGATGGCACTATTAATGGAGAGGTAGGTCTTGTAATCTCAAATAAGAAGGACGCTTATGGTCTTACAAGGGCCGAAAATGCTATGATTGAAAATCTATTTATAGATCCTAAAGGCTTTGACTCTATGGAAGACTACAACAGAAGACTGATCCAGGAATTTAAAGCTAAAGATATAGGGCTTATTGTTTTAGCTGGATATCTTAAGGTATTATCCAAAGACTTTATTGAAAACTTTGAATACATTATAAATGTCCATCCTTCCTTAATACCAAGTTTTTGTGGCAAGGGTTATTATGGTGAGAGAGTCCATGAGAAGGTCTTGGAATATGGGGTTAAAATTACTGGAGCTACTGTTCATTTTGTAGATGAAGGTACGGATACAGGTCCAATAATCCTTCAAGATGTAATAAAAGTAGAGTCAGATGATACGATTGAGACCTTGCAAAAGAGGGTTCTAAAAGTAGAACATAGATTATTACCTGAAGCTCTTAGACTATTTTGCGATAATAAATTAACAATAGAGGGTAGACGGGTTATCATAGGTCAGTAAAATTATTAGTTACAAGGATAAAACCGAGTATATTACACTCGTTATAGACAGGAGTGATCAAATGAGAAGGGCGTTAATTAGCGTTTTCTATAAGGACGGGATTATAGAATTTGCAAAAGAACTTGTAAGACTTGATTGGGAGATTATCTCTACAGGGGGAACTTCAAAGGCTCTTAAAGATGCTGGAATAAAGGTCCTTGAAGTAGAGGAAGTGACCAACTTCCCAGAGATGTTAGATGGGCGAGTTAAGACATTGAATCCATTTATTCATGGTGGACTTCTATATAGAAGGGACAATCCGGACCATGTGGAAAAAATTAAGGAAATGGAAATTCAACCTATAGATATGGTAGTAAATAATCTATATCCTTTCGAGGAAACCATTAAAAAGGATGGAGTTACTCATGAAGAGATTATTGAGAATATAGATATTGGTGGACCGTCCATGATTAGGGCAGCAGCAAAGAACTATCAGGATGTAATAGTAATCGTAGATCCAAGTGATTATACTAAGGTATTAGACGAACTTAAACAAGAAAAAGATGTAAGCTTTAAAACAAAAGAATACTTAGCAGGAAAGGTGTTTAACTATAGTGCATATTACGATGCCTTGATTTCAGCCTATTTTAATAAAATAAATAAGGTAGACTTTCCAGAATATATGGCATTGCCATTTAAGCATGAGCAAGACCTTAGATACGGTGAAAACCCACATCAAGCTGCAGCCTTTTATAGGGAAACTTCTAAATTATCCGGAACCCTAGCAAGCGCAAAGCAAGTTCATGGAAAGGCCCTATCCTTTAATAATATAAACGACGCTAATGGGGCAATAAAGATATTAAAGGAGTTTACTGAGCCTACTGTAGTGGCTGTGAAGCATACTAATCCATGTGGTGTAGGAAGTGGTAAGGACATATCTCAAGCCTATGATAGGGCATATGAATGTGACCCTGAGTCTATATTTGGAGGGGTTATTGCCATCAATAGAGAAGTAAATAAGGATATAGCAGAAAAAATTAATTCTATATTTATCGAAATCGTAATGGCACCATCCTTTAATGTTGAAGCTCTTGAGGTACTAAAACAGAAGAAAAATATTAGGTTGTTGGAAATTGAAAATATAATGGATAATGAATATCCAGAGTATGATTTAAAGAAGGTACTTGGTGGTCTATTAGTTCAAAACAGGGACACCCTACTATTTAATGATGACAAACTAGAAGTAGCAACGGAAAAGATTCCTACTGAAGATGAAATGGAGGACTTAATCTTTGCTTGGAAGGCAGCAAAGAATATGAA
>CAZPZN010000124.1:0-5100 GCA_964590735.1 uncultured Tissierella sp. | reverse complement strand
TCCAGAAAACTCGGCTAATATTATTGCTTCATCAGCCTCTATGTTTCCATTGTTCTCTGCAAATCCTGATACTATAATTTTATTTCTTCCAACAAAATCAGCATTTGCTAAAATAACATCCACAATATCCTGTGTGATTATTTTGTGTTCATCACTGCACAGTATATCATCCCCATCTTTAACCAGCACTTTGAGAGTGGTATCCTTAAGTGTGCCTGGTGCTTGCCACATAACAGATAAATCTTTCTTTTCTCCGCCTCTTAGTTTAAGTTCACCAAAGTCTACAATTTCTGATACATTATTAGACATCTGCCATATTTCATAATTTATATTATTTAATTCACTTAAGCTATTATTATGTATTTTTATATCTATGGGAACAATATATCCCGGCTTCTGTACATATACAGGCTTAATCTCAACTTTTGTATTTTTTTCTTTTACATCATAGTCTGCAGTCATAAGCATGCGGTTATTGGTATCTTCCACACTTATTTGCTGTCCTCCAACAGTTTTAAGTTTAGAGAACCCTTTTACAAATACAATTCTAAGCATATCATCAGACAGTATTTCAAAGTCAATGTCATTGTAGTTGGCTCCCTTCCCTTCTGTTATTTTCACAGGGTCTGACCATGTGTCATCCATAATAATCTTTTTAGCAGCATATATATGATTTTCTCGGTATTCCATATCCTCCTCATAGGTTATATCCCCTTGCACCCATACTGCATAAGTATTGTCATTGTCTGATTTGATCATAAATTCATCAATAGGCATTTCATTTACAACTATATCATTTCCTTCTACATCCTTCACCACATCATAGCTGTGATAAACTACTGTTTCAGGATATCTGTATACATCATTTAATTTGTTAAGTACATACACTTTATCAAGGGTGCCATCAATTTCTCCTTCTATCTCATATTCCAACAAACCTTTCTCTAATATATATCCAATATCTATTGACTGAATATTTCCATCAGATAAATAATATAGATACACATCCTCTCCTTCACTTATAAATTCAAGACAATATTGCCCTGTTACGTCATCTGTCAAGCGAATATGAGGATAGAATTGTTCGTCCTTAAAGCTGTATAGCTGCAAAAATATTTCTCTGTCAAAAGTTGTACCTAAATTGCTGTCAAAGTCAACCACATAAGCAAGAACAGCATGGTTTTTATATCCGATTGCATTAGAATCCACTACATAGGCATCGTTGCCCGGCATATTTTCAAGTGATATGGCTCCGCCCGTTGGCACATCTGCCCATAATCCATCTTTCAGAACTATATCGCTATCATCTACATAAACATACTTGCTTAAATCAATGAAACCCTGACCATAATACATACCTGGCATGTCGCTACCTCTAGCTTTATAACTCCAAACATTATTTTCAAAATCATAAAAACGGTATGCTAAAGTAAAGTAATATGGATTAATAATATCTCCAACCACGGCATTTTCTTCAGAGTCACCTGCTGTAGATTTGTACTCGGATTTCTTATAAACAATAATAAGATTTTCTTCGCCAGCACCATCTTTCCAATATGCTATATAAGGCTCAGTGTCTGCATATGTGTCATCTTTAGTGTGTTGAGTTACCTCCTGCACATCTTCGAATGTTTGGCTACCTTTATCAAAAAATCTTGCCTTTATATTTCGGTTATTAAGTACACTCATTACCGTGTCATCAGAATCAATTTCGAATACTGAGCTTGACCAGGCTACTAATACTTTGTCTCCTATATCATAAATCCATGGCAGTCCGTCCGGTGTGTTATCATTGTCTACCTTATTTGGAATACTCCAGTTAGCTCCGTCATAAATAGAATAAAACAATTTGGTACTGTTTCTATCGTCATGATTTATATCATCATCTAAGAAAACCAAAAGCTGTTGGTTTTCCCCAATTGTTGCAAGGAGAGTATATGGATATGGATAAATACCTGTTTGCAACACTTGCTCATTTTGTGGAATAGTTTCTACTCCACCATTCATAAGAAGTACTCTATTATCATCCTGCCATTGTCCTCTATTATTAATGTAATCTCTATCCATAACCTGATAATCTTCTGCACCTTCATACAAATTAGCCGTATCGCTTAAAAGGCTGTCCATGCTGAATCTTCTCGCTCTGCTATAGCTATACAAATCCCATTTCTTCTCATAAATTCCCCATGTATATTTAAAAAACAATACCTCTAATGTCATGTCACTGGTCAACGTGACATATCCATTACTGGGGCCTATTGTATTGAAATTCAGTTCAAATTCAGCTTTTCCTGAAAGTGTCAATGTAGCACCGGTTATTTCAGCTCCAACGCTCAATTGAATGTATGGTTTTACTGTCAGCTTGCCATACCTGTCGAAATCTCTATCAGGATTATCTATGCCGGAATTGGAAAAATCTATTTCACCATTTTCATTAAAATAAAATTTCCTATCATATTTTTCAATTACCATCATTCCGGTCAGTTCGCCTCCAATATTCATCTCTACAAAAAGTGTAACGCCAATTGGAGTCATCCTTTCAACCTTTTTGTTGTAATCGAAAGTAAGGGTGGCCGACATAATCATTTCATTAAAATATGCATCTCCAGATTCATCCACTGTCATGCGAAGATACAAGGATGTAGAAATACCAAACTTTAAATCTGAAGTAATGCTTGCAGATTTCTTTTCTTTATTTTCTTTATCTACTGATTTATCAAGCGTGTCTTTAACATTATTACTTGTGGCAGCATCTTTTAACTCTTCTGCTGCATCGTTTTCGGAGCCTTCTTCATCCTCTCCATCTTTAACTTCACTTCCATCTGATAGGCTTTTCTCCCAATCCTTGCTAAAGCCAAATATTATTGTCCACTCAGTTCCATTTTTACCGGTTTTGTCAATGTAGTCATCTATCTTACCTGCTAATCCTAAATCATAAGCAGCATCGATGTTGCCAACTAAATCTATAGCCGGCTTTAGCGGCGTTTTAAAAGAAGATAAAAGCGAAAAAGTACTTAAATACCTTTTAAATGTAAAACCTGCATTATGCTCCATATAAGCAAGTCCATTCTGATCGACAAACTGTACTGTCATATAATCGCCCGGAACTATGCCACTAAATGATGGATTAAATTCAAATGTAAAGGCACCATTTTGAGGTGTTACATCTTCAAGTTTAGAGGCTATTCTTTCAATTCCATCTTTTGAATAAAACCTAATAATTGCCTTAGCAGCTGTGATTCCTTGCTTGAGTGACTCTACTTCAAATCTAAATTTGTAGTTTGCATCCCTGTTATCAATGATACGAAAATCAATTTCCTTATTATCGTTGCTAAGGTTATATGCTTTAAAATTATAAGGATTAAATGTATCATACTCATTAATTTCAATATTGGTAAATGCATTGACATTTACATGACCAGTATAATTTATACCCTTGTAATTGATAACTATATTGTGAAATTCATTGGATCTGAAATCAGAATGCTTAATTTCAAATCTACCCTCTCCATCTGTATAGACAGAGTGTCCGTTAATATTCAGTGTAATTCCTGCAAGAGGCTTAGAGGATATATTTTGTCCACCGGACAAATTCAATATATTGTTTCCCTTCAGTAAAACTCTCCCGGATACTACTCCTGCTGATGTATTTGAGCCCTTTGGTTCAAAGCTGTAATAAATGAGCGGATGATCATAATCAGGAACATATGTAAAAAAGTTTCCGGAAACTGCCTTTCTTTCGAATTTAAAGTTTCCCAAATTATCAACTTCCTCTTGGTCAAGCATCCCATCAAAGTTTAAATCACCTGACCAATCCTTCCAAACCATTCTGTAACCTTCGACAGGTGCACCTGATATAGTGTACATCTTATTATGTTCTATAGGAGAAATAATCATAGGATTTTCACTGTTCCCATCTTGTAATTCACCTTCATCAGGAATGTATGCCACACTGCCTTTGTCTCTAATTTCAAATGTCGGGTCTGCCATCACCGTTAAAGATGAAGTTCCATAACGTACAGTCAATATAGAAAATGTCTTAGCAGGGGTATAATTCAATTCTCCGGGCAAGGATGGATTTATTTTAAATCCATCAATCGGATGATAATATTTTGTCATCACAACACCAAAAAATGTATTAGCACTTTCTATAGATTGTGAATACCGAAACCGCTCAACACCAAAATCCGGAACTGCATCAGGATTACGATATGTGCCATATGCATGAACGTGACTATATCCTGATACTGAATTGCTACCACTGGCATATGCCCTAAACTCAATGGTATCCATCGCTCCAACTTTTAATATCTGGCCGTTTAAAAAGCTGTTACCACTCATGCCTCCCTTGGCAGAGTCAAAATTAATTTTTACAAAGCAGCTTTTTGCTTTATATACAGGCAGTATTATAATGGTATTGCCTTCCATTAATACCTCTTTAATTGGAATTAGTTTATCTTTAGCATCATATAACTGGTTGTTATATAATTCGCCAAGGTTTAATTTATCCTTATTTACATAATAATATCTGTCTCCTGGCAGTCCGCCTTTTCTTTCTATTTTATATCCTAAAAGAAATACTTTAGATGTACTTTTGAAGTTTTCGGAATATTTTGGAACAAGTTGAACGATATCTGATGTGGTATATGATTTTATATTAGAATCATAATCTTCAGCAAATGCTAAGGTGCCTACATATTGAGCTGGTCCTGTTCTATATGTGGTAGCAGACTCCCATGATTTTGGCTTAATATATGCATCTTCGTTGCTTTCAATAATTGAATCTTCATTTTCTTCGATATTTTTTAAGTAGACTTTAAGATTCACAGCTGAAACTAATGTTAAACTTGGTGATGAAACCATTTTTAGAGCTGTTATATCTTCATTTTTAGCTTCCATTAAATAAGAAGGTTTTGGAATTATGGTTACAATAGTTTTAGTATTACTTTCAGAAATATTGGGGCTTTCAGGGTCAAGCTTTACCATAAACTTAAGCTCTTCTGAGTTTATCCCCTCGATTAACGGAATTTTAATAATTTGGATTTCTTGTCCCGGTACAAAACGTAACTCTGTTGACAAGGGCTCATAGTCAATTCCCGG
>CAZPZN010000123.1:0-5141 GCA_964590735.1 uncultured Tissierella sp. | reverse complement strand
TGGGAGTGAATACCACCTATGGATAAGGCAGAATTTAAAGAAAAACTAAAACTTGCTCAATATCAAGTGGCAGGAAAGTCACTAGAATTAGCAGATGATTATGAAGTCTATATGAGTCTTGCTTTAATAATTAGGGAATTAATTGGAGAAAATTGGGCTAAGGCGAGTAAGAATAATCCTTATACTAAGAAGGTTTACTACCTTTCCATGGAATATTTACCAGGAAGACAAAGTAAAAAGAACCTAATCTACTTAGGTATATATGATATGGTAAAGACTGTTTTTAGTGAAATGAATCGATCATTAGATGATATATTATCAGAAGAAAACGACCCAGGCCTGGGATATGGAGGTCTGGGTCGTCTTGCAGCCAGTTTTCTTGATTCGATGGCTATGCTTGAAATTCCAAACCTTGCCTATGGTTTAAGGTATGAATCTGGGCTTTTTAAACAAAAAATTCTTGGAGGAGTTCAAAAAGAGCTTGCAGATAATTGGCTTGAAGATACAAATATGTGGGAATATAAGAGAAGGAATTCCTATGAGGTTAAATTAGGGGGAAATATTGAGATTTATGGTTCGGGAAAAGATTTAGTATTTAAGCACGTAAATTATGAAAGTATAAAGGCTGTCCCTTATGATACCCCTTTTTTAGCTTATATGAAAGAAAATGTAAATCACTTAAGGCTTTGGTCTGCAGAGAGCTTTAACAAGGTGGACTACAATCTATTTGCTTCTGGTTTCCAACAAGATTCCTATATGAATGTAGATAGGGCCCATGCCATTACCCAATTTCTATATCCAAATGATAGCAATTTAGATGGGAAAAAGTTGAGATTAAAACAGGAGTATTTTTTAGTTTCTGCTACCATTCAAGATATAATCAGTGATTATAATGAATTAGGTAGGGATATTAGAGATTTTAAATTATATAGGGCCATTCATTTAAATGACACCCATCCGGCTTTTGCAATACCAGAGTTTATGAGAATACTTTTAGATGATTATAGACTTCCATGGGTAGATGCTTGGAATATAGTTGTAAATTCCTTCACCTTTACAAATCATGCTATATTGACTGAGAATATGGAAAAATGGAATATTGATTTAATAAAAGAAGTAATGCCAAGAATATGGCTGATAATTGAGGAAATAAATCATAGGTTTGTATATGAATTAAAAAATGAATTGTTAGTAGATGATTATGGTAGTCTTAGAGATTTGTCGATTATTGAGGATAACTATGTAAAGATGGTAAACTTGGCCATAGCGGGATCTTATAGTGTTAATGGGGTGGCAGACCTTCATACAAATATATTGAAATCAAGGGTTTTAAAGAATTTCTATAAGTCTTTTCCTGAATCTTTCTCCAATGTTACCAGTGGAAGTGTCCATAGAAGATGGATCCTAGGAGCTAACCAACCATTAGCAAAGCTTATTGATGATAAAATCGGTCATGAATATATACAAGAACCAAGAGAACTTATAAAACTATTAGAGTATAAGGATGATAAGTCCGTTTTAAGAGAAATAAATAGAATAAAACATGAAAACAAAATTCGACTATCTGAATACATTCTTAAAAATCAAGGGATAAAGACTAGTCCATATGCCATCTTCCATGTCCATATAAAGAAAATTCATGAATATCAGAGACAACTTTTAAATATACTTTATGTGATACATCTTTATCATAGATTAAAAGAAAACCCTAATTTAGACATAATTCCTAGGGTATATATATTTAGTGGGAAGGCAATTTATGGACATCATGCTGCAAAGGAGATATTAAGGCTTATAATAAGCGTTTCAAATACAATAAATAGGGATTTTACCATCAAGGAAAAGCTAAAAGTAATATTTATAGAGGACCTAAATATAAGCAAGGCTGAGATAATCATGCCGGCAGCTGATGTATCAGAACAGCTTTCTACACCTACAAAGGAAGCCTCAGGGACTGGTAATATTCAGTTAATGATGAATGGTGCCATAAGTCTGGCCACCCAGGATGGATCTAATATGGAGATTGCTAGAGAAGTAGGGGATGACAATATAATAATCTTTGGACTCAAGGATTACGAGATCTATGAATATATGGATAACAATTCTTACAACTCACGAGAGCTCTACTATAAGGATAGAATTATTAAGCAGGTAGTAGATAGTTTAATTGAAAAGGATGGGCTGGCCTTTGGAGACTTTAGGCTAATATACGACTTGTTGACCAAGTACAATGATTCCTGCTTTGTATTAAAGGATTTTGATAGCTATAGGCATGCTCAGGAGAAAATAAACAACCTATATAGGGATAGAGAAAAATGGGCTAAAATGTCCCTAATCAATATAGCAAATTCCGGCAAATTCTCTTCAGATTATACAGTGCAAAGATACGTTGACGAAATATGGCACATATAATGACCTAACCCGATTTGCGTTTTTTGCAAATCGATGGTAGGTCAGATACAGTCTATCCAAATCTGAGCGAGAGTAGCGAGCTAACAGATTTGTGATAAAGACAGTTAATTTATTTATGATGCAAAACGATTATGAGAATAGAAACCCGTTCACGGTTTCGGCCTTGAAGAATTCTAAAGCTCATTCCGTTTAATCCTACAGCTTTCAATTTACCAAGAGGTCTATCTTGTTTGTCATGAAAACTGCTTAACGGATTTTTAACTACATTCACTAAGAATTCTATCAAGTCCTGCAAATGTTCACTAAGTTTCCATTATCGTAATCTGCATCAAAGCTAAAGACTGCTGAAATTAAAGGGGGTATTTTATGTGGTTTGACGACCTTCCAACAACAAATAAAGAGCTAGGTATGCTCTATACACCTTATAAGACTATCTTCAGGGTATGGTCACCATTAAAGGATAAGATTACCCTTTTTATATATAATGATGGTGAAGGTCTTGAAAGAAAGGCCTATGTAATGAGTAGGGGCAATGATGGAGTCCATGAGGCTACAATCAAGGGGGATTTAAAAGGGAAATTCTATACCTATTTAGTGGATGAAAATAAAGAGGTGACGGATCCCTATTCTATATCATCTTCTATGAACTCAATACGGTCTGCAATCATCGATTTAGAGGATACCAACCCCCAAGGCTGGGAGAATCATACCATACCATATAACAGGAGAAACTGTGATGCTATTGTTTATGAGGTTCATATAAAGGATTTTACAGCTCATGAAAGCTCTGGTGCCAACCATAAAGGTAAATATTTAGGATTTGCAGAGGAAAATACTAGCTATAATGGATTATCTACTGGGATATCTCATCTAAAGGACCTAGGGGTAACCCATGTACACATATTGCCAGTTTCTGATTTCATCTCTGTAAGAGAGGATAAGGAATTGTTCTTTCAAGAGGGGAACTATAATTGGGGCTATGATCCGGAGTTATTTAATGTACCTGAGGGCTCATATGCCTCAGAGCCAGCTGATCCAACATCTAGGGTAAAAGAGCTCAAGACCATGATAATGGCCCTTCATGAGTCAGGTCTGAAGGTCATACTTGATGTAGTATATAATCATACCTTTAGGTCCTATGATTCTAACTTCAATACCTTGATGCCAAATTACTATTATAGGAATAATCCAGACGGAAGTTTTTCTAATGGAAGTGGAGTAGGAAATGAGATGGCTACTGAACGTCCTATGGTTAGGAAATTCGTCATAGAATCTTTACTCTATTGGGCGAATGAATACAAGGTAGATGGTTTTAGATTTGATTTAATGGCATTAATAGATATAGATACAGTAGAAGAAGCAGTATCAAGACTTAGGGAGATAAAGCCAGATATATTTATATATGGAGAACCTTGGACAGGTGGAATAACACCCCTATCGGATACTAAGACTACAACAAAGGGAACTCAGCAAAATATGAGCTTTGCCTTATTCAATGATAATTTTAGGGATGCACTAAAAGGCGACAACGATGGGCATACAAAGGGGTTTATACAAGGGAATCTGGATTTTAAGTTGGCAACGGAAACAGGCATAGCTGGATCTATCTACTATGACGATGGACATATAGGTTTTGCAAGTCATCCAAGAGAAACTATTAATTACTTGAATTCCCATGATAATCTAATCTTTGCTGATAAGATAAAAACCGTATTTCCAACTATTGATGATGAAGGTTTAGAAAGGCTCAATAACTTTGCCTTCAGCATTCTGTTAACATCTCAAGGGATACCCTTTATGCATGCAGGAAATGAGTTTTTAAGAAGTAAGAAGATGATTCATAACACATATAATTCAGATTTGGATGTAAATGCTATAGATTGGTCCCTAAAGGAGAAAAATCAAAAGGCTTATAAATTCATGAAGGACTTAATAAAGCTTAGGATGACCTACAAGTGCTTTAGAATGACTGGAGTAGAAATTATAAAGAGAAAGTTAAAATTTATGCAACATTCTGGTCCTTGCACCCTGGTAGAGTATACTCTAGAGGTAAGAGACCATGATAAATATCTTCTAGTAGTTCACAATCCAAACCCTCATAGTTGCTTTATAACAGTAGGAGCGATAAAAGACCACCTACTTAAAAGCTACAGTGCCAATCTTGACCATTTTAGGTTGAATTTAATCTTTGATGAAAATGGTTTAGTAAATGGGGATGGAAAGAATGGGCTACCACATGGTATAAACATTCCTCATTTTGCCACAGCTGTATATGAAATCACAAACAAAAGAAGGCTCCTTTTTTAGGAGCCTTCTGTTAGTTTTGTCATTCAGTGGCCTCTATAAAAGTAGCCTCTTTTTATTCTAATACGTAAACTTTTACGTTTCTTCTGCCAAAGTTGATACATTGGTTGTAGCTATCAAAGTATAAATCTATCTTATTACCTTTAATGGCTCCTCCTGTATCCTCTGCTACAGCAAATCCATAGTCTTTAGTTCCGTCGAGGGATTCGATATATAGCTTAGTTCCCAGTGGAATAACCCTTGGGTCTACTGCTACTACACCAGGTCTTGCCTTTGTACCGGAGGCAGTTACACCGTAGTATTTGTGACCTGGACTCTTACCTGTGCTAGCATAGCCTGAATCATATGCACTAGCATTCATGGTAATTACCTTCTTATATCTTGTGTCTCCTCTTGACGTAGCAACGACTTGTTCCCTTGAGCCT
>CAZPZN010000122.1:0-5199 GCA_964590735.1 uncultured Tissierella sp. | reverse complement strand
CTTTTTTGAAGCTTATTTCTTAAATGTCACAGCCGACTTTTACTATATTACCATCATAATTGACATTTGTCAACGGCTTATTTGTATTTTAATTAGATAATTTGTAATAGGTTTAGATAAAAGAGCTAATTGCCAGCAATTACTTCAGACCATGCAACTAGGTATCTGATTTAGACATCATCAGAAATTGTGTAACAATTTCATCATCACAGCTGCAACAATGCTTGCATCGTTTAGACAAATACCTGTTTAGAAAAAGGTAGAAGGCTGCTTAAAGCAGCAAGGGACATATTCACCTATAGGGTCTCTAGATAGCTTTCAATCTCCCTCTTTTGATTTTTTACATTATCATCATAGGGGTTAAGCTCATAGGCCACATTTATATCTCTTAATGCTAGATCATACTCTCCTAGTTGGACATATCCTAATCCTCTATTGAAGTATATCTTATAATCTGCCTCTGTTTCTTCCATACCATCTGTAAATATCTTAATGGCTTCTATTATCATTCCTTGAATAAAATATATTATCCCTAAATCATTATATAAATCTGATTCTTTACTATTCAAATCAATAGCAATATTCAAGTATTCTATGGCTGAGTCATAATTCTCTAATCCCTTAAAGCACAAAGCTATTAAGTAATTGATGTTCCAATTCTTTTCGTGTTTTGGCATCAGTCTTAAGAAGGAATCTAAAGCCTTACCAAAATCGTTATAGGAATAATAGCTAAGACCTACCTCCATCTTTACATCATCATCTATGATATCAATCTGGGTTCTAATCTCTTGGAGTCTATCCTCATCCTTATCAAGGGTCAAAAACTTATTCCAGGTTATTTGAGTTTTTAAAAACTGCACCGAATATAGATAGTGATAACCTAATTTATAATATGCAAGTGCATAAGTATCATCAATATTAATGATTTCTTCTAGTTCATTTGTTGATCTATGAAGAAAGGCTTCACCTTCTTCTATTTCACCATCTTCTATCTTCTCTTTACCCATAGTCTCCAGAACTAGTCCATAATTAAGTCTTACATCCAAATTCCCACTATTTAATTCTCTACATGCCCTAAAGAATACTCCCGCAGTAACTATATCCTTGTCTTCTAGGGATTTAATCCCCTTATAGAAGGCAAATTTTAATATATCCTCATCATAAGCATTAAGAATCTCCATATATTGATCAAGATGAGGGAAACTAGAGTCAGTACCTAATAAAAATAATATACCATCTATTACATTCCCAAGGTTAATTTCCTCATTTAAATCTCCATATTGTAATTCACGTAAAAGACTATCAGTTATAACAGGAAGAGGGAGGCCTCCTTCTAAAATGTAGCCATTGATATTTAGCTTTGTACCTTTTTTTAATTCTATAAAGGTCAATTCTTTTGTTTTTTCTTTAAACAACTTCTCAATCTTATCCATCTTAACACCTACCTAAAACTTATTCATAAACATTCTTTTTCTTCTGGTGGAAGTACTTAAAACCTTAAATAAATGTCCCCTATATATCATCATAAAGGAAAAGATCACTTGTCCAATAACATATAGTAGAATACTTCTTAAGGATAGACCAAATCCAAATCCAACACTGGTAGATATGAGCCCTGTTAAGATACTACCAGTTACTACATAAATAAGGCCAATTAAAATCACATTTGGAATTAACCAATTTAACCAATTTTCCTTCATAAATTCCAAAGCATACATTAGAGTATCTGCAGGAGAATAACTTTTAAGATATATGGACTCAGGAAGTGCATTAAGCACAATCAAGGCAACAAGACCAATTATCATATTTAAGAAAACTGCTGCTGACCCTAAAACTCCTAAGACAGAAAGGAGAAGTCTCCCTATATATATAATAAAAAACACTCCATAAACCTTCCATAGAAAAGCCATAAATCCTTGCTTGAAATCATTAAGATTAAATCTATTATAGTTTATAATGTTGAATAATAAATACAGATAATTTGATATTATGGCACTTTGTATAAAGTAGCTAATAAATCCACTAATGATACTTAAAGGTCCTCGAAATATGAATGACACCACACTTCCTACTCCTATGGTTATTATCCCATATACTAACCCAGTAAAGATGATTAGAAAATTCTTTTTAAGGCTTTCTACAGTCTTCTTCAATGAATGTTCGCTTACATATTTAAAATCCTTTAATAAATCCATTATTCCTCTCCTTAATCCACAAATTTTGAAACATCTACAACTTTACATCTATTTATTACTTGATCTTTATAATCGAAGAGTATAAAGATCCTTTTATCTGAATCCCCTATATTATATCCATTTTTAATAATTCTAAGAACATCCTTAGAAAAGGCTTCAACCAATACCTTATTGATTACCTTCTTAGTAGGTAGATTACTATACTCATAAAGATGTGTATTTAATAAATCTTCATTCTTTAAAAGATCATGCAAGTCCTCTCCCTTAAGGTTATGACTATTTCTTTCTATTCCAAGCGGCAAAGTAAGTTTCTTGTTATTGGAAATATAGTCCAGCTTGATTATTTCTTTAAAATATTCCTCTAAACCTAACTGCCTATCTAAATAATAATCCAACAAAACCTGATACAAGTTATTCCTACTATGAGAGACTTCATTTAGTCCAGTTGATTCCCAATAGGATCCAAAGTCCTCATAAAATTCAAAGGGAGACTTGAAGAAGTTTCTAATGATAAATTCCAATGAATGAAGGAAGTATTCTTCATTGAAATATTTCTCTACTAAATTCTCAATTCCTTTTAGCTTTATAATCTCTCCATATTCTAACCATTTAGTTTCAAGGATCTCATAAGGGGGGTTGTCTAAATACTTAAAATTATACTTCCCTTGGTCTACACGAAGTCCAGAGCCTTTTAGGAGTTTTAAAAAGCCTAATTGAAGCTTTTCAGGTCTTATTGCATAAACATCATTAAAGGATTTGGAAAAGCTCTTATAGTCCTCAAAAGGGAGTCCTGCTATTAAATCCAGATGCTGATGAATATTTCTATTTTTCTTTATAGCTGATGTAACATACTTAAGTTTTTCAAAGTCCGTAACTCTACCTATGCTCTTAATTGTATCTGGGTTAGTGGACTGTACACCTACTTCAAATTGAAATAAGCCTTCCTTGGGTTTTTTAAGATATTCAAGGGTTTCATCATCTATTAGGTGAGCAGTTACTTCGAAGTGAAAATTCATATTCTCTGGATTTTCTTGCATTATAAAATCCATGATTTCCCTTGAATAAGCCTTATTTGCATTAAATGTCCTATCTACGAATTTAATCTGACTGACACCAGACTTAATTAATGTTCCTATATCCCTTTTAACCCTATCTATAGAAAAAAACCTAACTCCTTTAATAGTAGATGAAAGACAAAACTCGCAGTTAAATGGACAACCTCTAGAACTTTCATAATAAACGATTTTATTCTTAAATTCCTCATTAATATTCTCATAGGGAGATGGGATATTATCCAAGTCCTTTATCTGTTCTCTAGGAGGATTGATGACTACTTCTCCTTCTTTTCTAAATATTAGACCTTTAACATTACATAAATCATCTGCTATAAGCATTTCTCTAAAGGTCTCTTCCCCTTCACCATAAACTATATAGTCTATAAATCTATGTTTTTCTAATATTTGGACACCATCAAAGGAGACTTCAGGACCTCCAAGCATGATTTTAATATTGGGTTTTACAATCTTCAAGCCTTCAGCTATTTCTAAAACTTCATTTACATTCCAAATATAGGTTGAGAAGCCAACCATATCTGGATTTCCTTTATAAATCGTAGATAGAATTTGTTCAATAGGTTGATTTATTGTAAATTCCATAAGATCTATATCCGCAACATCCTTGGCGACTTCCTTTAGATATCTGATTGCTAAATTTGAATGGATGAACTTTGAATTTAGAGTTGTTAATAATACTTTCATATTACACCTTCTTTTTTTTTAGATAACAGAGGTAATTGCCTAGCAATTACTTCACACCATTGCAACGAGGTGAGAGATTAAGACCACACACCACCTCTAAACGAAAATGGCACCCGACCAATTAAAGAAGCGGAGGAAAACTACACCTCGTTACTAATACCATTTTACCCTATAAAGATTAAAACTCCAAACTTATTTACCTAGATTTGTGTTGAATCTTAAAAGTAAAAGATATAGAATAGACTTTAGAACATAAGAAAGGGGAAACAAAATGCAAGCTTTTGATAAAATAACTATACAAGAAATGTCTAAGGATGATATGTACCTTATAATAGAGGCTTTAGAGTATACTGGTAAGAATGCTAAGATAAACGAATTTTTAGAATTGAGAAATAACATACTTCAAGAACTGAGTTCCTTAGCCGAAATCAGCGAAGAAGAATTTTTAGAATACTTAAAAGAAGAGACCCTTTCCATCTAGAAAGAGTCTCTTTTTTTATGACCTAGTCGCTGCGAACGTTACATCTTATTTGGTGCTTCCATACCAAGTAACGATAAACCATTCTTTAATACTGTTTTAGTAGCATAAACAAGTGAAAGTCTTGCTTTCTTAAGTTCTTCATCTTCAATGATGATAGGAGTTGTGGTATAAAACTTGTTGAAAGACTTTGCAATTTCAACTATATGTCTAGTTATTAAATATGGTTCATTCTTTTCACAAGCTTCCACTACTACATCTGGGAACTTATAAATTAGTCTTGCCACGTTTATTTCATCTTCTGTATTTAAAAGATCAAAATCAGCATTATCCTCTAAGTTGAATCCACCTTTTTCAAGTAGGGAGTTGCTTCTTGCATAGCTATACTGGCAATACGGCCCAGTTTCACCCTCAAAGCTTAATGTTCTATCCCAATTAAATACATAGTCCTTAATTCTTTGGTTAAATAACTCTTGGAATATAATAGCCCCTATTCCTACTTGTTTAGCTACTTCATCCTTATTAGGAAGATTTGGATTTCTCTCTTCAATAATCTTAGCAGTATTTTCTATTGCATTATTAAGAACATCTTCCAAAAATACTACTCTTCCCTTTCTTGTTGAAAGAGTTCCATCCTCTAAGCTCACCATTCCAAATGGAACATGGATACAATCCTTAGCCCAATCATAACCCATCAATTCTATAATCTTAATCCACGCCTTAAAATGAAGATTTTGCTGTGATGCAACTACATATATATTCTTATAGA
>CAZPZN010000121.1:0-5204 GCA_964590735.1 uncultured Tissierella sp. | reverse complement strand
GCTAGAAATAGAAAGGATGATATAATGCAGATTAAAAAAAGAAGTATATCAATTATAGCCATAGTTTGTGCTATATACGCAGTTCTAAATCCCTTTGATTTCACAGGGGCTCAAGTAATTTTGAGTACAGCCTTAATAGCTGGAATATCTTTATGGACAAGTGGAGCAATCGACAAAACTATTACTAGTATTGGTCTTTTATTTATCTTTGTTTTAGTTGGGAAAAACTCACCTGCAGAAATTATGGGATTTATTTGGTCGGACACGGCCCTACTGATAATGACAACATCCCTGCTTTCAGCTGGGATAACAAGGACGGGGCTTGTTGAAAAACTAGTCAGCAAGATACTAGAAAAAACAGGCTACAAGTTAAATGTCCTATTGCTACTTCCTTATATTTTAGGAGTTGTTTTAATTTTTCTAATTCCTCAAGCCTTTGCAAGAAGCGTAATCCTAGCAAGGTTTTTCTATAACATCTTAAGTGATGATGAGAAGTATGCCAAGCTAAAGCAAGTCCTACTATTTAATGTGTTTTGGGCAATTTCAATTACCTACATGTTCTTCTCAAATGGAGACATTGTTTTAAATCAATCAGCTATTAGCTTCGGAGGTCAGATGGCTATGACAGACCTTGTTTTTGGAAACTGGGCATCCCTTATGTTTGTGCCAACACTTATTTTATGTATTATTAGCTTCATTCTTACAAAGATTATCTTTAGGAAGGATCTTGCAGGCTTTGATGAAGGTGTGATTGTTTTTCCTAAGGAGGAAGAAGAAATAGGAGGAAGTAAAACAGGAGCCTCAGCAATCCTTATGTTAGCTGTAATTGGTCTCTGGATGACAACAGGAATCCATGGCATTTCTGAATGGCTGGTAGCCTTTGTAGCAGTAATTATTATGTATGGGATGAAAATCCTAAAAAAGGAAGACCTAAAAGAAGTCAATCCAAGGTTTATAATTTTCTTAACAGCAGCCTTTTCAATAGGAAAGGTAATGGGTGCAAATGGAATTTCTGAAGCAATCTTTGGCTACTTGCAAGCCATTATTCCCCCAGGAGATTCACCATTTTTCCTACTAGCATTGGCCCTAGTTACTATGGTTTTACATGTGATAATAGGTTCAGCAGTAGCTACCCTTTCCATAGTCCTACCTCTCTTTATACCCCTTGGTCTTGAAAGTGGTTATAGTGTAGCGGTTATAGTACTATTATCTTATATTGTAGTAAATATACACTTTCTATTGCCTCATCACCATGCTAATATGATGGTAGGAGTAGGAAAGGGCTATTATAATGACAAGCTAATGCTTAAGTATGGGATAATCATGACACCACTTACATTTTTAGTTCTGGCACTTTTATATATACCATGGTGGAATTTTATTGGATAGGAGAGATACAATGAAAAAGTTTAAATATTTAAATAAAGAGCTTGATACATCAAAAACTATTATTTGCGGCATTGTAAATGTAACCCCAGATTCTTTTTCAGATGGAGGAAAGTGGTATGGTTTTGAGAATGCTGTAAACAGAGGAGTCCAGCTGGTTGAACAAGGGGCTGGAATGCTTGATATTGGTGGAGAATCCACAAGGCCAGGCTCAAGCCCAGTTTCTTGGCAAGAGGAACTGGATAGAGTTTCTGCTGTTATTAAGGAGTTAAAAAAGAGGGTAAATGTGCCAATCTCCATCGACACCTGGAAATCACAGGTAGCCAAGGGGGCGATTGAGGCTGGGGCAGATATTATTAACGATATAACAGGCCTTAGGGGAGATAGTAAGATGGCTGAAGTAATTGCTGAGGCAAAGGCAGGCTATATTCTTATGAACAACCCAACTATTTATAGGCCTAATCACCCTTCATCTGCAATCTTCCCAGTTTTTGGAGAAGCAAAAATGGATGAAGAAGAGTTGAAGAGATATGAAGGTAAGACAATAGAAGAGCAAATGATGCAATTTTTCAGCGACTCAATTGACATAGCAAAGAAGGCTGGCATCGAAAAAGAATATATCATGCTAGACCCAGGGATTGGCTTTGGCCTTACTAGGAAAGAAAATCTCCAGCTCTTAAATAGGATGGATCTTCTACACAGGGATGGGTATACAGCCTTTGTAGGAGTCTCTAGAAAGAGATTCATTAACAACCTCCTAGAGGAAGCTGGCTATGATATGGAAGGGGAAGAGGCAGAAACACATGTCTTAAAAGACGAGGGCTCGGCAGCTCTCACAGTCCTAGCTGCTTCCCAGGGGATAGAAGTCTTAAGAGTTCACAATGTAAGGGCCTCAAAGCCAGCTCAAATAATAGCAGATGCAGTAAGGTTAGCAGAATCCGATACAGGTGGGGATTTATCAGCTTATAAAAATAAGTAAGAACACAGCCTTGGTGCAATTGTATCAGTAATTGGTCTTTTTATATAAATTTAAAATAATTGTTGACTTTAATAGGATAAAGGGTTAGAATAAGAACAATATTTTAAAAACTTAGATTAAGAATTAGTAGGAATATGGATTATCTTATAGAGAGCTACCGGTTGGTGAAAGGGGCAAGGTATGTTATTCTGAATACATCTTAAGAGTTGCTTAGCTGAAATTGATATTCAATAGGCTAAGTCGGCAATCTGCACCCGTTATAGTGCTAGAGTATAGATGTACTCGATAAGATTAGTTTTGTGAAAAACTAGTAAATTAAGGTGGTAACACGGTTAAATCCGTCCTTTGCAATAAGCAAGGGGCGGATTTTTTGTGTGCTAAGGACCGCTTTTCTTGGAGGGGGATGATTAAATTGGAATCTGACTATGATTATTATTATAAATATAAAAAATCTAATAAAATCGGGGGTTGTTTTAAATGTCAAATATCAAATTTTTTAGCGGTGAAGTATTTCCACTTGAAATGCATAAGGTTCGAATAGTACAGAAGCTAGAGTTGTTGCCTATTGAAGAAAGATTAGAATGTATGAAAGAAGCTGGAAATAATACATTTTTGTTAAATAATAAGGATGTCTTTATGGATATGTTAACTGATAGTGGTGTGAATGCCATGAGTGATCGTCAGCAAGCAGCTATGCTCATAGCAGATGATAGCTATGCTGGTAGTGAGACTTTTTTTAGACTTAAGGATAAATTAAAAGAAATCTTTGGTACAGAATACTTTTTGCCAGCCCATCAAGGTAGAGCATGTGAAAATATTTTGTCCCAAGCCCTTGTAAAACCAGGAATGATTACACCTATGAATTACCACTTCACCACAACTAAATCACATATTAATGTTAATGGTGGTACTGTAGTAGAAGCTATTACAGATGAAGGCATAAAGGTTAATAGTGATAATAAATTTAAAGGCAATATGGATATTAAAAAGCTGGAAGAGATAATTGAAAGTGAGGGACCAGAAAAAATTGCTTTCGTAAGAATGGAAGCAGGTACTAATCTAATAGGTGGTCAACCCTTCTCCTTAGAAAACCTAAAGGAAGTAAATAAGGTATGTAAGAAACATAAGGTCCTTCTAGTATTAGATGCCAGCCTTTTAGCTGATAACTTACATTTTATTAAAGTAAGAGAAGATGGATGTAAGGATAAAAGCATAAGAGAAATAACTTTAGAATTAGCAAATCAATGCGATATAATCTACTTCTCTGCTCGTAAACTTGGTTTTGCTAGAGGTGGTGGAATAATTACCAACAATAAGGAATTGTACTTAAGTATGAGGGAGCTAGTCACCCTATATGAAGGATTCTTAACATACGGTGGAATGTCGGTAAGAGAAATGGAAGCCTTGACTGTAGGTTTAGATGAGACCATGGATGAAAATGTTATAAGTCAAGCTCCACAGTTCATATCATTTATGACAGATGAGCTTATAAAAAGAGGAGTACCAGTAGTTACCCCATCAGGAGGCTTGGGATGTCACTTAAATGCTATGGACTTTGTAGATCATATTCCACAGCATGAATACCCAGCCGGAGCGCTTGCTGCAGCCCTATATATTGCCAGTGGAGCAAGAGGTATGGAAAGAGGTACCATGTCTGAGGCTAGGGATGAGAATGGAGCTGAGCCTCTATCTGATATGGAGTTACTAAGACTAGCAATGCCAAGAAGGGTTTTTACCCTTTCTCAAGTAAAATATGTTATAGATAGAATCACGTGGTTACATGAAAATCGTCATCTAATAGGTGGACTAAGGTTTGTAGAAGAACCTAAGACATTGAGATTTTTCTTTGGAAAATTAGAAGCTACATCTGATTGGCAAGAAAAATTAGTTAAGAAATTTAGAGAAGACTTCCAAGATAGTCTATAAGAAAGACAATAAGGCCCCAGTGCCTGTCAACTCATCAATTAACTCTGGTATTCGAATGTATTTAACCTATGGTTAAATAGCACTCTTGGGGAAATAGGACATATATTATTATGAGGGCAAAATAGTACTTAAACTTATTTCTAGAAAAGCAAGGTAAGAATTACTAGAAGAAGGGAGTTAATTTGAAATGAGAAAAGAAAAATGTGCTAAACCTGATAGCAAAAATTCATATGATGCTGTAATAATCCCAAGGGAAGATAACTTAAATTCAGATTATTATAAATGTAAGCCAAGAAAACCTTCTTGTTCTCCAAAGCCTCCATGTCCTATGCATAAACATCGTTTATGCATAGGTCCTTGCCCACCAGGACCACCGGGTCCAGTAGGTCCAGCAGGCCCAGCAGGAGCAGTAGGTCCAGCAGGTCCAGCAGGAGCAGTAGGTCCAGCAGGCCCAGTAGGAGCAATAGGTCCAGCAGGTCCAGCAGGAGCAATAGGTCCAGTAGGTCCGGCAGGTCCAGGTAGAACAACTGTCTATTTGGCCAGTGATCAGTCAATTTCTAATGGACATTATTTAGGTTTAGGAACATCTGAATCAAGTTTTGTTAGAACAACTATTGTGATACCTCATGACTCAACTATTGTAGGATTAGTTTTAAATGTAAGGGATCAAACATTAGGGGAAAATGATAAAGTAACCGCAGAGGTAGTTCGTAGTACTAATTGTGGTCAGACTTTAATAGACACGGGAGTTAAGGCAACAGTAACAGGACCTAATGCTCCAAATTGCTGTATGGCTGTTACTGCTAATTATGATGTAGAACAATGTGATTTACTAGCAGTAAGAATTACACGTACTGGTAATACGGGGGCTCTTAGTAATGGAGCAGCAGTAACAATCTTAATGAATCTTAAT
>CAZPZN010000120.1:0-5224 GCA_964590735.1 uncultured Tissierella sp. | reverse complement strand
TAACGCCGATGGTACTTGGTTGGTAACGACCTGGGAGAGTAGGAAGCCGCCAGGCTTTATAGAAAAACATAGAAGATCCTTATTTCATACGAAATAGGGATTTTTTCTAATTCAAAGGTAATCTTTACTTGGACCACAGTTAGAGAGGAGTTCTAATGTGATGAAAAACACCTATAAGAATTGTAAACATAATAAGGATATAAAACTTTTCAAATTTATAGAAGAACATTTTTTTCTATATCTAATTCTTAGCACATTGATTATTAACCTTACTATAGAATCCTTGGGAAGACATTCTATCAAGGATGGTCTACTATATTTGTATGAAGCACCTATGGTATTCTTATATAATTCATTAATTATTTTTGCATCATTATTGATAACATACCTATTTAAAAGAAGAATATTATCGACTTTATTTATTTCAATGGTATGGGTTTTACTAGGAATTATAAATGGGATTGTACTTGCTTTTAGAGTTACACCTTTTACAGGACAGGACTTTAAGATGATTAAAAATGGGTTTTCTCTAATTTCCAAATATATGTCACCTGGTCAGATAGTATTATTGGCAGTTGCTACTATTATAGTAATAGGTATTATAGTTAAAATAGCTTTAAAATCATCAACATATATTAATAAAACCAACAATAAAATTATGATACCTGTAGTTAGCTCTATGTTAGTTATAATGATTCTTCTTACTAAGGTAACTGTTAAAGCTGAAATAGTCTCTGATAATTTTACTAATATAGCAGATGCATATAAAGATTATGGTGTGCCTTATAGTTTTTTGAGTACTGTTATAGGTACGGGAATAAACCGTCCAGTTGGTTATAGTGAAAGCTCAATAGAAGAAATTATGGCTCAGAACGGCGAGGATTCCTATCCTGATGAGGATAAAATGCCTAATATTCTATTTTTACAGTTAGAGTCATTTGTTGATCCTACAACCATTAAAAATTTAAAATTTTCAGAGGATCCTGTACCAAATTTTAGAATGCTAAAAGATAAATATTCTACCGGTTATTTAAGAGTACCTTCTGTAGGTGCAGGTACGGCTAATACAGAATTTGAAGTATTAACTGGAATGAGTATGGATTATTTTGGACCGGGAGAATACCCATATAAAACAATTATGCGTGAGAAGGTTGCAGAATCTACACCATATAATCTAAAGGACCTTGGCTATAAGACCCATGCAATACATAATCATGCTGGAGGTTTTTATGGTAGAAATATCGTCTTTTCTAGATTAGGATTCGATACATTTACATCATCAGAATACATGAATATTACAGAATATACACCTAATGGATGGGCTAAAGATTCAATCTTAATTGAAAAAATAATGAATGCTTTAAAATCAACCAAAGGACAGGATTTTGTTCAGACCATTACCGTACAAGGTCATGGGAGTTACACAGCTGAAATGGAATATGACCCTAAGATTATTGTGAGTGGAATTGAAGAAGAGAAACATAATGCATATGAATACTATGTAAACCAAATGCATGAAATGGATGATTTTATTGGCCAGTTAATCGAAACATTATCAAATTACGATGAGGATATTATTTTGGTAATGTATGGAGATCACTTACCTACTTTAGGATTAAAGGCAGGAGATATGAAAAACAAGTCCATATTTAATACTGAATATGTTATATGGGATAACATAGGGCTAGAAAAACAAGTAAAGGACCTTAATTCATATCAACTATCAGCAGAAGCTTTAAATAGATTGAGCATTCATAATGGAACTATAACAAAATTTCATCAAAGAAGAAAAGGAACAAGAGATTATTTAGCTGATTTGAATAAACTACAATATGATATGCTTTATGGTGAACAATATGTATATAATGGTAAGTTACCATATGGTCGTACAATTATACAAATGGGTATTGAGAAAATAAGAATACTAGAAATAGCTAGAAATAATGATGACACATATATTTATGGAGAAAATTTCACTGAGAGTTGCAATGTTTTTGTAAATAATGAAAAGGTTGATACTTTATATTTAGATGAGAAAACATTGATACTAGAGGACATTAGCTTAGTCCATGGAGATAAAGTAATCCTTAAGATACAATCAGAATCTGGTTATACTCTAAGTAAGACTAGTGAATTTGAGTTTAGTGAATCAACTAATGAGATGTTTTTACCATATTAATAACCAAAGGGAACCGTAAAATGGATCCTATAGAATGGACAGTTAAAAAAAGTCCTATTTCTATAGGATCTTTTTTTGTACAATATTATTAGGAACAAAGGGGTCGGTTCCTTTTGTTCCTATTGTTCCACTTAGAACTTAAATTCATATTCTTTGATTAAAAAGCTTTCAACAATTTTCTTTATGTATTCCATTGTTGTATTTCTAGCATCATCATATGAAATGCCGTTTCTAATAGTTCTTGCTAACATACCTTCAAAGATAAGCAAGGTCATTTCGTTTAAAGAATCCTTGTCTTCTAATCGAATATATCCCTCACTCACACAATCCATTACTGTAGTCATACCTCTTGCGTGGATATTACCCTTTATGAGCATAGTTGATATTGTAGTACTAGAAACTCTTAGCTCTTCTGGGAATAAGGAATAGTACTCACTAACATAATGTTCCATATTCTTATCTAGCTTTGGTAAGAATATGGCATTATATATATCTGGACTATAATATGCATGGTCACAAAAACATTCCCATATCATTAGGAATCTATCCATGGCATTTTCAGCCCCGATTAAATAACTGTTTAGATCTCGAGCATAATCTCTAATATTCTTCATTGCACCAAAAAAGATTAAATGATCAAGGTTTTCAAAATAGTTATATATAGTTGCACTATTGTAACCAGCCTTATTTGCAATGTTTCTTATAGTTATATTATTAATTCCAATTTCATTGATAAGTTCATCTGTAACATCTATAAAGTGGGACATTACTTTATTTTTTATAATTTCTTTTCTTTCCATTCCATCACCTATTTAATTAGTCATCTAATAATAGCATAAGTGGTTTGATTCTTAAAGAGTAATTTCTAAAATTTTAACAATGGATTTTAATTAGAATACGTATAATCTTTTAGTAAAACGCAATTGAAAGATATAAAAAACGTTTGCATAGTAATCATGATTATGTTAGTATTAATATTAACGATAATAATCATGATTATAAAGGAGGAAAGCAAAATGAAACTAGAAATTGGTAACTTCTATGTTAAGGATGTGGTCTTCGGCAATGAAACTATGTTTAAGGATGGAATTTTAACTATCAATAAACAAGAAGCTATGGATTATATACTGGAAGATGAACACATCACAGAACTAGACTTAGTTATAGCAAAACCAGGTGATAATACTAGAATTGTTCCTGTAAAGGAAGCAGTAGAACCGAGAATTCGTCCTGACGGAAGAGCAGTATTTCCAGGTGTAACTGGTGAACTCCAATCAGCTGGTAGTGGTGTAGTACATGTTCTTAAGGGATGTAATGTCCTAGGAGTAGGAATGCATTACGGTAGCTTTGGAGATGGTTTAATCGATATGGGAGGTGAAGGTGCTAAATATACCTTATATTCTCAGTTGATTAATGTATGTCTTGTAGCAGATACTGATGAGGTTGAAGAAAGATTTGAACAACAGAAGAAGAATACAGCTATTAGAATTGGATCACATAGATTAGCAGAATATTTGGGAAATGCAGTTAAGGACCTAGAGCCTGAAGAAGTCGAAACATTTGAGCTTGATCCTGTAACTAAGAGGGATAAAGAAGTATCTAAGCTTCCGTCAGTAGTATTAGTAATGCAACCACAGTCTCAAATGGAAGAACTAGGATATAACGACTTAGTTTATGGATGGGATATGAATAAGTATGTTCCAACATTTATGCATCCTAATGAAGTATTAGATGGTGCTTTAATATCAGGTTCTTTTATGCCTTCATCATCTAAATGGTCAACATATGACTTCCAAAATTTCCCTACAATAAGAGAACTATATAAAGAACATGGGAAATCGTTAAACTTTTTAGGAATTATTATGTCAAACCTAAATGTTTCTCTAGAGCAAAAGAACAGATCAGCAATATTTGTTGCACAAATGGCTAAGTCCTTGGGAGCAGATGGTGCAATTGTAACAGAAGAAGGCTATGGTAACCCAGATGCAGACTATATACTATGTATTGCAGCATTAGAAGATGTAGGAGTAAAGACTGTAGGAATCAGTAACGAATGTACAGGAAGAGACGGTGCATCTCAACCATTAGTTACTCTTGATGTAAAGGCAAACGCTCTCGTATCCACAGGTAACGTTTCCCAACTAATTGAACTACCACCTGCTGATCTTGTAATCGGTGAGTTGGAAGCATTAGGAAGAGATGGATTATCAGGAGGATGGGCTGGTGATGAATTATTAGGACCTTCTGTAAGAGAAGATGGTTCAATAATAATGGAAAACAATGCAATGTTCTGTGGCGATAGAATCGCTGGTTGGTCCACAAAGACTATGAAGGAATTCTAGGAGGTGCAAATATGAAAAAAGCAATTCATTATATAAATCAGTTTTTTGCTGGAATTGGTGGTGAGGATACTGCTGACTTAAAACCAGAAATAAGAGAAGGACTAGTAGGCCCTTCCTTAGCTAGTAATGCAATCCTCGATGCTGAAGTAACTCACACAATAATTTGTGGTGATAACTATATGGGAAGTAATACTAAAGAAGCAGTAGAAGAAATTCTTGGATTTCTTGAAGATAAGGAATTTGATCTTTTCATAGCAGGCCCTGCATTTCAGGCTGGTAGATATGGAGTAGCATGTGGTAGTATATGTAAGGCTGTAAAAGAAAAGTTTAATGTTCCTGTAATTACGTCTATGCATGTTGAAAACCCTGGAGTAGAAATGTTTAAAAAGGATATGTATATATTTGAAGGTGGAAAATCTGCTGCAAAACTTAGAGATGATGTAAAAGTTATGGCTGAGTTTGCAAATAAGATTCTTAAAGGTGAAGAAACAGGTCCAGCAGATGAAGAAGGATTTTTCCCAAGAGGAATAAGAGCTCAAATATGGTTAGAATCAGGAAAGACTGCTTCTGAAAGAGGAGTAGACATGTTAATAAAGAAATTAAATGACCAACCTTTTGAGACAGAGCTTCCTATACCAAAACAAGATAGGGTACCTATTGCAGCGCCAATCAAGGATTTATCCAAAGCTAATATAGCTATGGT
>CAZPZN010000119.1:0-5271 GCA_964590735.1 uncultured Tissierella sp. | reverse complement strand
TGAATGAACGATTTTCGTTCTTGGAAATAATTTTAGAAGGAGAATATTTAGCAATAACATCAGGTTCTTTATTCTCTGCTTCGAGACGATTAATCTCTTCAACGTATGCTCTTGCCCATTGTTCAATATTGACATCGCCAAGTTTTTCTTTAAGTTCCTTTTCAGTACCTAGTTTTTCGTGTATCTTATTCATTTTCTTCCCGTTTGAATATACTGTTTTAATAACATAATAAGAAGCAGCATTTTTTGTTCTAGAAATTTGAAGTCTCATAGTTAACCTCCGAGTGTTAATAGGTATATTATAACACATTGGCCAACATTGTGCAACATATTTCGGGAAAATTCGACAAAAAATAAAGCCATTTCAATGACTTCAGCGATTATTTAAATATGTAAGTGTCAAATTCCCGAGAGGATTTTGAATAAAGATTAAAAATATTCTTGACAAGATTAAACTAATAGAGTAATATAAGTTAAAATGAATCAAAACAAACCTTTGAAAAAGATTAGTAGGCAGATAATTCGTATCTAAGAGAGTCGCATGCGGTGGGATTGCGATATATGGTATTTGATGAATGGACTTTTGAGGGCAGCCCGAAATTATTTAAAGTAGGAGCTGACGGGAGACGCACCTGTTAAAACAGCGCCACATATGTTTGTATGTGAGATAAGTGGATCCTTAGGATCAAGCTGGGTGGTACCGCGAAATGATAATTCGTCCCAGGTGTTTGCAATTGCAAACGCCTGGGATTTTTTTGATAAAGGAGATGATTTTATGGATAGTGGTTGGTGGTGCCGTGGATAGAAAATAAAAATTTGAGAGGAGAATGAAAATGAAAATGAAAAAAGCAATTTCAATTGGACTAATATTAATAATGTTAACAGGGGTTTTAGGAGGATGTGCAAGTCCAGGAGTTTCTACAAATACGGGGGATGTAAAGCAATACACTGTGGGTATAGGGCAGTTTGGAGAGCATGGATCTTTAGATAACTGTAGAGAAGGTTTTATACTTGGATTAGAAGAAGAAGGATTTATTGTTGGAGAAAATTTAACAATTATAGATGGCAATGCTCAATTTGATATACCAACTGCTAATCAAATATTTCAAAACTTTGTTAGTAAGAAGGTAGACTTAATGGCAGCAATAGCAACACCTATGGCTCAGACTGCATATAGCGTAGCTATGGATACAGAAATTCCAGTAGTATTTACAGCAGTAACTGATCCTCTAGCTGCGGAATTAACAGAAGGAAATATTACAGGTACAAGTGATAAACTTCCTGTTGAAGCACAGCTTAAACTAATTAGGGCAATGATGCCAGATTCAAAGAACATAGGAATATTATTTACTACAAGTGAGGTGAATTCTATATCTGCTATAGAGGAATACAAAGACCTTGCCCCAAAATATGGATTCAATATAGTTGATATGGGAATTAACACTACTACTGATATACCTCAGGCTTTGGATAAATTGTTACCACAAGTAGATGCGCTTACAAATTTAACTGACAATACAGTAGTTGCATCTCTACCACTACTTCTTGATAGGGCAGGTGAAAAGAATATCCCTATTTTCGGAAGTGAAATTGAACAAGTAAGACTTGGATCAATTGCATCTGAAGGGATTGAATATATAGAGCTTGGGAAGCAAACAGCTAGGATGGCAGCGCAGATTCTAAGAGGTGAAAAGACAGCAAAAGATATGGAATTTGAGACCATTGCAGAAAGTAGTCTATATATTAATCAAGAAGCTATGGATAATTTTGGGCTTACATTACCCCAGGAAATGATTGATAGAGCTATTATCGTAGAGTCTAACACAAAGTAGAATTTGCAATTCGAAATAATGTTCTAGGACCCACTCTAGAACTTATTTTTTGACTTTAATGAAATAGGTATTAATTTAGGCGAAACTTTGATAATATATAGATTATACTTATGCAGAGGAGCCAATTATGAATATAATCAAAAAAACAAGCGGTGAATTACTATATTGGATAACAGAGGGTATATCTTTTATTCTGGACTTATTTATTAAAATTGTGGATTTAACTGTTTCTCTTGTTTCAGGCATTGCAAGAGGACTAATAGCCCTATTAGGTGCTGGTGGATGTTTAATCTTGACCATGGCAGGACCATTAGGTATAGCCCTACTACTAAATCCTGTAACTCTATTAATAATCCTATTCTTTATTATTTTTCCGGTTCTTGGTAAGCAGTTCGTTTCCTTGCTGAAATATATAAAGTACATGGTAACAGAATTCCTATATGATCGTGCTGATTCCTTAAGAAAAGGTACAAAATCAACCTATGGTACTTTTAATGAATACGGTAGAAAGTATAAGAAAATGGAAGAGGAAAGAATTAGAAGAGAACAGCAACAAAGACAATATGAGCAGCAAAAGCAGTGGGAGGAAAGGTTCAGACAGTGGAGTGAATATCAAAATTCCCAAGGATCTGGTGGAGCTTATTGGGGAAATGGACAAAATGGATCTTATGGTGGCCAAAGCTATGTGAATCCTACAACAGAATTTAAGTCTAAGTATGAAGAAAGTTGTAATTTACTTAATCTGGCTTACGATGCAGATAAATATCAGATTAAACTTGCCTATAGAAAGAAGGCTAAGGAATATCATCCTGATATAAACAAAGCACCTGATGCTACTAGAAAGTTTCAACAGATTAATGATGCTTATGAATTCCTTAGTGATGAAAATATTGAAAGATATAAGGGGCTCGCAAATTAAATTAGGGTAAAAGAAAGGACTTATGGTTAATAACCATAAGTCCTTTAATTCTTTGTCTTAAGCTGGTTTCTTACTTGCTGCAGGAGCTTCTTTAGCTAGTAAGAAGTTTACATATTTTATCAATACATAGAAACATAATACAAGTGCTATTAATTCTTCAAGCTTCACTAGGGTTCCAAGGATTGGAATTGGAGTGCCCGCCTTGGTTAAGAAGCCATTTGTTAGCTTTAATCCAATTCCACTTATTACAAATGGGAAGGTAAAGCTTGAAAAACTTGGATAGAACTTTGTGTTAATTAATTTTGGAGTATATAGAAGAACTCCTAGGAAAATTACTTGGGAAAGTATTAATAATAGCCATACTATAAACATGTTCTTTTCTGGAAATGAGTTGATATAGCCTGCAAGTAAAAGGCTACCTGGAGCCGCTGATATTGCTATGGAAGCAAATGCAGGTTCTGGGATTTCCTTTACAACAAATATTCTTTTAGCTACTATAGGGATTAGAACAAAATAGGATACAAATCCTACCCAGAAAGCTAATTGTCCTATTGCTTGCATTTCAAAAGCAGGTGCTGTTACACTAGCAACTACTATACCTACATAAACTATGAACCAAGACGCAAATACTTTCTTGATATTCCATTTTGCTACGAATTTTACTGTAAACCAAACCATAAGAATAACATGTAGTCCAACACCTATTACCCATACTGCAAAGGCTGCTGATCCTATAAAGGGTTTTAAATATGTAGCTAATAGCATGATTGTCATTGATAAAGTAGGGAATACACTAGCTACTACAGGGTTTTCAAGTGCTTCTTTTACGCCTTTTGGATACATTATAATCTTAGCAAGAACAAGGATTAGAATAATTCCAGATATAAGTCCAAAGACGTTTCTCAATCCATTACTATAGGATTGTACAAGGTTACCTAAAGCTGCAAAACCTAGCATAAGACCTGTGATTGGCAACGGAAGTTTTTTAAGAATTTGACTCACAAATATCACTCCTTTTATTTTATGGTATCAACCATAAGTGTAGCATAGAAATAAACTAATTTAAAATCGATAAAATTTATCGAATTTTTTCTATGATAGATATATTAAATACTTGAATTTCTACTAGTATTAGATCTGCCTTTATCACATGCTCATTTAGTGGAGTGATAAAATTGATAAACTTGTTGAAAAGCATACAAGTGGGTATAAAATAAGGGTAGACTAAGAGTGTATAAATAAAAATATATGATTTTAGGAGGTCTTTTTATGGGTTTAATTAAAGCTATAGGTAGTGCTATTGGTGGTTCCTTGGCAGATTCTTGGCTTGAGGTAATTGAACCAGATGATATGGGGGATAATACGGTCTTTACATCTGGAGTTACGGTTAGAAAAGATGATAGAAGAGGTTCTAATAGGAAGGGAACAGCTGATACTGTGTCCAATGGTTCAATTATACATGTTTATCCAAATCAGTTCATGATGCTAGTGGATGGAGGCAAGGTTGTAGATTATACTGCAGAAGAAGGATATTATAAAGTAGATAATTCTTCATTGCCATCCCTATTTAATGGAACATTTAAAGAGGCTTTAAAGGAATCCTTTCAAAGGATAAAATTTGGGGGAGTAACACCTAGTGCTCAGAAAGTCTTCTATATAAATCTTCAAGAAATTAAGGGAATAAAGTTTGGAACTCCTAATCCTTTGAATTACTTTGATGATTTCTATAATTCAGAGTTATTCCTAAGAACTCATGGAAATTATTCTATAAAGATTATGGATCCTCTTTTATTTTATATGGAGGTTATCCCAAGAAACGAAAGAAAGGTAGAGATTCAAGATATTAATGAACAATATCTCTCAGAATTCCTTGAAGCCCTTCAATCTGCCATGAATCAGATGTCCATTGATGGAATTAGAATTTCCCATGTAGCCTCCAAGGGTAGAGAATTGAGTAAATATATGGCTGATATTCTAGATGAGGAATGGAGTAAACAAAGAGGTATGGAAATCCAATCCGTTGGAATATCCAGCATATCCTATGATGATGAATCTAAGGAATTAATCAATATGAGAAATAAAGGTGCTATGCTTGGAGACCCATCTGTACGTGAAGGTTATGTTCAGGGTTCTATTGCTAGAGGAATTGAGGCTGCAGGCTCAAATGAAGGCGGAGCAACGCAGACATTTATGGGCATGGGTATGGGAATGCAGACTTCAGGAGGATTTATGGGCTCCGCATCTCAATCCAACCAGAAACAGATGGAAGATGAAAGAAATAGAAAGACTGACAATAAATCAAGTGACAAAAAGGAATGGTTCTGTACAGAATGTGGAGCTAAAAACACTGGAAATTTCTGTTCTGAATGTGGAACCAAGAGAGAATCAAAGGCTTCATGCTCCAATTGTGGCTATACTCCTGAAGGACCAAGTCCAAAATTCTGTCCAGAGTGTGGTAATAAATTCTAGAAATAGGGGGTAGATTATGGGAACAACTAGTTTCAAATGCCCTAGCTGTGG
>CAZPZN010000118.1:0-5289 GCA_964590735.1 uncultured Tissierella sp. | reverse complement strand
AAATGGCAGCATAAATACGGGACGATTTTTACATAAAGCGCCAAAATTTTTATCACCATTTCCGCTTATTACTCCAAGGCAATTCTCCATAAATATCCCCCCTATTCTATTGTAAAGCCTTTCTCGGTGACAAGATATACATTCCCATCCCCTACTTCCCCTATCTTGTCGCCCTCTTTTATGGTTACTCCTTCTACTATAATGGCGTTATTAACTTCAGCTCCTGCTTTAATTATGCAATTTGACAATATTACGGAGTTTGTGACCTTTGCTCCTCTTTCTATTTCAACTTCAGAGAATAAAATACTATTAGATACCTCTCCCTTAACAAGACAGCCCTCATTTATAAGGGAATGCTTTACTACAGAGGTCCTACCTAGATAGTGCGGAGGTAGGTTTTTAGATTTTGTAAATATTCTCCATCTCATATCATAGATATTTAATGTATTATTCGGATCTAATAGGTCCATATTGGCTTCCCAGTAGGATCTAACGGTTCCTACATCCTTCCAATAGCCCTCAAAAGACCATGCATACATCTTCTTACCTTCCTCCAGCATAAGGGGTAGAACATTCTTCCCAAAATCATTTGAGGATTCCTTGTCCTTATTATCCTTAATTAGGTATTTTCTTAATTCTTTCCAATTAAACATATAAATTCCCATGGAGGCCATATTATTCTTTGGTTTTTTTGGTTTTTCATCAAATTCCACGATTCTATTATCTTCATCAACATTGACTATACCGAATCTCGATGCATCCTCCCAGGGTACTTCCATAACCGCTAAGGTTACATCTGCCTTTTTCTCTACATGTTCCTTTAGAAGCATTCTATAATCCATCTTATAGATATGGTCTCCAGATAGGATTAGGACATACTCTGGATCAAGCTCATCTAAATAGTCGATATTTTCAAAGATGGCATTGGCGGTCCCTGTATACCAACGGCCTCCGTCTTCAGATGTAAATGGTGGTAAGACCCTTAGACCTCCATTATTTCTGTCGTAATCCCATGCAGTACCTATGCCTATATGAGTATTTAATAAATAAGGCTTGTACTGTGTAAGAATACCAATATCATTTATACCTGAGTTGGTGGCATTACTCAAGGCAAAATCTATGATCCTATACTTACCACCGAAGGATACTGCTGGTTTTGCAACTTTTCTTGTCAAGGCTTTTAGTCTAGACCCCTGTCCACCTGCCAAAAGCATGGCCACGACCTTGTTTTCAATCATCTAAATCCCCCCTAGTACCTTTTGTATTTAAGAAGCATCCCTGATAATCCAGGTAAATCAACCCTTATGGAATAGTCTCTTCCATGAAATGGTTCTTCATTAGCTTTATATGTCTTTACCCTTGGAGTAGAACCACCAAATCTCTTGTGGTCTGTGTTCAAAATGGTTTTGTACTTGCCTAGAGTGTCTACACCTATTGGATAGTTGTCCCTTTTTATAGGTGTAAAATTGAAGATAACTATGACTTTGTCTCCATCCTCATCGATTCTTTCAAAGGATATAATACACTCTTGATGATTAGTGTGTTCAATCCAATTAAATCCTTCATAAGAATTATCCACCGAATAAAGACAAGTTTCCTTCTTATAAAGCTTATTCAATTCTATGACATAGTTTCTTAATTTATGATGCATTTCATAATCTAATAGGTGCCAATCTAATCCTTGCCACTCATTCCACTCAATAAATTGACCAAATTCTCCTCCCATAAATAAAAGCTTCTTACCAGGATGGGCAAACATATAGAGGTATAGAAGTCTTAGATTTGAGAACTTCTCTTCATATCTACCAGGCATTTTATCTAGCAAAGACTTCTTTCCATGAACTACCTCATCATGGCTGAAAGGTAAAATATAGTTTTCTGAAAATGCATAAGTCATTGTGAAGGTTAGGGCATTATGATGATCTTTCCTATAGATAGGATCTAACTCCATATACTTTAAAATATCATTCATCCATCCCATATTCCATTTATAATTAAAGCCCAAGCCCCCCTGGTGGATTGGATGGGTAACTTTTGGCCAAGCAGTTGATTCCTCAGCTATCATCATAGTATTTGGATAATGTTCAAATAGAGTTTTATTCAACTTTTTTATAAATTCTACAGCTTCAAGATTTTCACTATTTCCATATTCATTTTTTAAATCCTTACCTGTAAAATCCAAATAAAGCATATAGGCAACAGCGTCTATTCTTAAACCATCAACATGATAATAATCATGCCAGTACATTGCATTGGATATAAGAAAACTAACTATTTCAGGCTTTGAATAGTCAAAATTTAATGTTCCCCATTGTTCATTCTCTGCTTTAGCTTGATCCGAGGACTCAAAACAATATGTACCATCGAAACGCGCTAAACCATGGGCATCTTTACAGAAGTGAACTGGTACCCAGTCTAAAATTACTCCAATATTCTTTTTGTGACATTCATTTATAAAATACATAAGGTCCTTAGGCGTCCCATATCTAGAAGTAGGTGCAAAATAACCAGTAATTTGATAGCCCCAAGACCCGTCAAAGGGATGTTCCATCAAAGGCATTAGTTCTATATGGGTATAACCCATTTCCTTAACATAAGGAAGTAAGTGGTCAGCAAGTTCTCTATATGAATATAGGTCTCCATTTTCCTTTTGCTTCCAAGACAATAAGTTAACCTCATATATATTCATAGGTTCATTATATTGGTCTCCTACTTTTTTCCTAAACCAGGATTCATCCTGCCATTCAAAGCCCTTAAGATCATAATATTTAGATGCAGTCTTAGGTCTCTCCTCTGCATGGAAGGCATAGGGATCGGACTTATATAATTCCTCCCCATCTTGGCTTATAAGTCGATACTTATAGCAATCGAATTCCTGGACATTGTATATAACTATATTCCAGAGACCACTTTCACCAATTCTTCTCATTGAAAGGCTTGTCTCATTCCACTGGTTAAAATCCCCCGTAAGATATACTTCCCTTGCCCTTGGGGCCCAAACTACAAAACGATAGACCTCTATCCCATCTTCAATTACCTGATGTGCACCCAGGAATTCGTAAGAACGATAGAAAGTGCCTTGGTGAAAAAGAAAAGCATCCATTTCCCCATAATCTATGTAAGAATATTCCTTTGCAATTACACTCATGATAATCCCCCCGTTTTTGCAAATTTTAGATAATTGCATTCATAATATTATAACACACTAAAGTGAAATTTTTTATCGAAAAATGTCTGATTAACATACATTTAACAAATTACCTTGATTGTTAAATCTAAATACGATAGGCTGCTAATCTGTATGAATTAAATAAATAATATTGCTTTACTCAATTGGTTTATTACTTTATTATCAGTATAACATCTGAATTACCAGAAATAGAAGTTTCCACTTATCTGAATATTTAAATAATGATTAATAAAATTTTCACAAACATTATTTTTAAAAAAATAGATATAAAAGAATTAGATTCTCTTATATCTATACCCAAATATTGTCTCTTCTCTACAAATAAATCCTTTATTCGACATCTGCTTTAATTTTGCTTCAAGTGAATCCAAACTAAGGCTAAGATTATGATCTTTCTCTAACTCTGCTATTACATGGATAAGCTCAGACTCATTAATAGGAAGCTTAGTTAGAATAATATTAAAGAACTTTTCATCATCTTCTTTGCTTCTAGACTTTAGTTCATCAAATGGGTTTTCAACATGAGGGCTAGTTGAATATGCGGCTCTAACCCTTGCATATATAGTCCTTCCCATGGATGCTGATGAAATAAATACATCCCCAGTTCTTAAATAGGGTAGTCTCTTAGACTCTTCAAAAGTAAGGTCAGTTTCTTCCTTTATGGTCTGTATATCCGATGCTCTAACCGTTCTATAGATAAACTTAGTATTGAGCTGGGCTGTAATGGTTTCATCTAAGAGGGTAGGCCTTTGTGTGGCCAATATTAGAAATACTCCATATTTTCTTCCCTCTTGGGAGATCTCCTTCAATATTGATTTAGATGGAGAATCGTAACCCTTAGGGGCAAAATTATGGGCCTCATCTGTGACGATTATAAATGGAGGGAAGTAGTCTGCATGGGTCTTCTTATATAAGGCATCCTTATAGTCTCTTCGTTTATGGTAGAGATTACTTAATAAATAAGTACTAAAGACCTGTAATATCCTAGTATTCCCTTGAATTACTATAAGTTTGCCACTTTGTAGTCCTTCCTCGATTTCCCTGATGTCCTTTGAGAATACACCATCGTTATTAAGGCGGTGTAGCCTCCAAGCTATTCCCCTTACTGAGCTATATGGACAAGATTTGTCAAAGGACTCGAATAGGTCTTTTCTTTCCTTCCAAGCCTTTCTTTCCTCATCATCTCTAGCATTTTCAATTCTAGCTTCAAGCTTGCTAGAATTCCCTTCCTCCTGAGCTTCTGCTAGCATTTGTAACCTATTGGAGAAGCTTGTATAGGAGTCTCTCCTCTTAAATAAGACATCCACTACGTTATTCATAGAATCAGTAAGTCTACCAGCAGCATCTAGTAAATTCTTTAAATCCTGGGCGGATATATCTTCGAATCTTACACCTACATGTAGACCAATTTGTAGACATTTAAACTCGTCTTCAAAAACTGGCATAGAGTCTTTTTCAAAGGCCTTCTGGCTAAAATCCATTTCATAATGGGGATCCATTACTATAGTAGGAATTCCTTGAATCATCAATTCTTCCAATAGTACTCTCAAGCCGAAGGATTTTCCCGATCCTGAACCTCCAAAAACACCTATATGAGGGTATTGATGCATAGACCTAATATCCAATATATAAGGAAGGTCCCTTTGAGGCACCAGATTTCCTTCTTCAAAGGTATAAAGGATATCTTTCAAATCTGCATCCATTTCTTCTGCCATGTCATCAGTGTTTCTGATTATGCCTAAGACTAAACCATCTTCTTTCTTGGTTTTAATCATCAAATCCTTTACTTCCTCAAATCTAGGAAGTCTAGCATCCGACCCGGTTTGCACTGGATATAGGGCCTCATTTAATAGTCTTACCTTTGCTATATAGATAGTATCCTCATCCACATCATAGCCCAAAGACTTGAGGGATTCTAAGACACTATTATCTACAAAATCTCCATAGATATTTAAAGGAATATATCTATTAAAGGTCTTAGCCTCAACAACCTCACCTAAAAGATCTCCTTGATATCCATCTTCAATTATTAAAAACTCATTAATCCTAAAGTTCCTCTCCTTAGAACCTATGAAGAATTCCTGCTGTGTAGTGATACC
>CAZPZN010000117.1:0-5301 GCA_964590735.1 uncultured Tissierella sp. | reverse complement strand
TCACCTCTTTATGGAATATATCTAATTATACCATAAAAAAAAAGAAGTGGATATCCACTTCTTTTTTGAAAAGTACTTATCTACCTGCTAATTGGTTTTGAGCGTTTTCTACTAATCTCTTAACCATATATCCTCCAACATAGCCATTAACTCTAGATGGCAATTCGCCTTTATCAATATTTGAATAGTTAGTTATCCCGAGTTCATTGGCTATTTCAAGCTTCATTTGATCTAATGCTTGTCGAGCTGCAGGAACTACTATTTTGTTATTATTCGTTGCCATTTTTATTTCCTCCTCTACAACAATATTTAATTTGTTGTAGTAATAATATAACCATTGTAAATTTTTTTATCCTGGTAAAAACTTTTCAAAATGAATAAAAATTTTAAAATTGGAAATAATCAATAATTTAAGTCTTAATTCTAGTAATAATAATTCTAAAGGAGAATATTACTTAAAGAGGAGGAGATGGTATGCAATATTTTAAAAAAGAATTTGTAATAAGGATATGTATTGTTGCATTTGTAGGAATTCTTCTTTTTAGTGTGCTTTTATATGAAAAAGTAGATATTAAAAGTGTTTTTTCACCAACTAAGGAGTTGCCAATCTATTCTGTAAATAGGGATGATAAAAAGATTGCTATTTCTTTTGATGCAGCCTATGGTGATGAATTTACTGAGGATATTTTGGATATTCTAGATAAATATCAAGTAAAGTCTACTTTTTTTCTTGTAGGTTTTTGGATAGATAAATTTCCACATAGGGTTGAAGAGATTCACAAAAGAGGACATGAAATAGGAAATCATTCATCTACCCATCCCAATATGTCAACACTTTCTAGGGAAGGTATGGCTAATGAATTGATGGAAACACATGAAAAAATAGTGAAGATAACTAATACAAAGCCTAATCTATTTAGACCCCCATTTGGAGATTACAATGATTTGTTAATTCAAACGGCAAGTGAACTCGACTATTATGTTATTCAATGGGATATTGACTCCTTGGATTGGAAGGAGTTAGGAGTAGAACCAGTTATTGATACTGTTGTAAAGAATACATCAAGTGGTTCCATAATATTATTCCATAATAATGCAAAATATATTAAGGAATATTTACCTGTAGTAATACAAAGACTACAGGAGAAAGGATTTGAAATAGTTCCAATTTCTGAATTAATCTATAAAGATAATTTCAGGATGGATAATAGCGGCAGACAAATATATATAGAATAATGAGGGATTATATGGAACGCAATATTCTTTTTATCGGTGTATTGGAAAGAGATGAGGATAGAGATGTTCTAAATGTAATTAAGCAGTTTCTAAAATTATCTGAATTTAAGATAATATATGAGTATATCAATGGTACAATAATTGGATTTTGTAAAACTGACCAGATACTTATTTTAGTTGACTTCCTTGAGGAAGATCTAGTAGAAGAGGATATGACAAGGATGGATTTTGATGTTTTTATTCATAATCTTTCTGAAAATAAGGAGAACAGCCTAGTTAATGAAATGTTAGCTAGAAGTAAAATCTGTGTTTTGAATTCAGATGATGAGAGTTTAGTATCACTAGCTCATGGGCTTAGTAACACCTTGACCATTACCTATGGTTTCAATGGAAGAGCCACATTAACCATCTCTAGCTACGATGTTGATCCTATTATTAAGATAAATTTATGTCTTCAGAGGGATATAACTTCCCTTAATGGCTATAAGACAGAACCATTTGAATTCTGTATATCAATTGATTCTACTGATGAAAAAATGATATACCCACTTTTGGCAGGAGCAGCTCTTAATATTATTATGGGGAATACCATTTTAAACAATAATCAAGAAGACTATATATTATTGACTGTATAAAATAGGATTTGAAGTAGAAATTTCATATTCGTAATAAGAAAAGATGAAATTATTGAACTGGCCCCCATAAGTTAGACTTAAAAAATCTAACTTATGGGAGGTCAGTTTTTTAATGCATATTTATTGTATACCATGAATAGTTATAGAAAAGAATCAAACATATGAATAGGGGGGAATTTCGTGGTAGACAAGATTATTGAGACAAATATGGTAAAAGTAGTTGGCAAAGTAATTTCCGATCAGGAATTTAGTCACGAGATGTATGGGGAGAAGTTTTACATTATTGTATTAGAAGTACCAAGACTTAGTTCTTCAGTAGATATATTGCCGGTAACTATCTCAGAAAGATTATTGTTTAATATTAACTTTGAGTTAGGACAGTATCTTATAATTGAAGGACAATTAAGGAGCTATAATAGATATATCGATACTAATAATAGATTAGTATTAACAATCTTTGCCAGGGAGTTATTCATTCCTGATGAGGAAGAATTGCAAGACGCTTTGAGAAAGCCTAATGAGATATATTTAGATGGCTTTATATGTAAAAATCCTATTTATAGAACCACTCCTTTTGGTAGGGAAATAACTGATATGCTTATAGCTGTAAATAGACCTTATAATAAATCGGATTACATTCCATGTATTGCATGGGGGAGAAACGCTAGATTTTGTGAGAATCTTGAAGTTGGAGATCATATCCGCCTATGGGGAAGAATTCAAAGCAGAGAATATCAAAAGAAGTTACATAATGGAGAGATTGAGACAAAAACAGCATTTGAAGTTTCCCTTTCAAAGTTGGAATATGTTGAAAATGATAATAATAGAGCAAATGAGATGGAAGTTTAGAAATTATTGGTGAAAATTTAAATATTAATGTTATAATATAAAATACAAGTACTCCAAAAAGTCATGCATGAAAGGGGAGAAAACTTTGGAGGAGAACAAAAGAGAAAAAGAACTATTTTCTAGTGAGGAAATATCAAAAAGAGTAAAAGAATTAGGCATAGAATTATCAAGGAAATATGAGGGAAAAGAATTAGTAGTCGTGTCATTATTAAGGGGTAGTTTTATTTTTGCTGCAGATCTTGTAAGGGAAATCAATACAAAGGTTGAAGTAGACTTTATTACAACTGCTAGCTATGGAGATGAAGAATCATCTTCTGGCATTGTAAATATAGTCCATGATTTAAGATCTAATATTCAGGGTAAGGATGTATTAATTGTAGATGATATTATTGATTCTGGATTTACATTAAAAAAGGTCAAAGAACATCTTGAGTCTAAGAATCCTAATTCAATAAAAATATGTGTTATGTTGGATAAACCAAGTAGAAGAAAGGTAGATTTAGAACCTGATTTTGTTGGTTTTTCAATACCAGATGTCTTTATAGTAGGCTATGGTCTAAACTATGGGTCCTATTATAGAAACATTCCTTATATATTTACATTTGTTTAAGGAGGATATGCCTCCAGATTTAGTTGTTTTATGCACCTACAGATAGCTGTAGGTGTATTTTATGACCTAACCCATTGTTAGGAGGTAATTGATGGAGAGATTAAGGAAACTAGGAATATTTGAAACGAATCTTCTATTTATGATTTTGGGTTTTGGACTTTTATTTATAGGGTATATGGTTCAAAGTAGAGAAATCTATTCGGGCTTATTAATAACTGAGTATGTTTTAATTCTACTACCAAATATTTTATATCTTTTGATTCGTAGATACTCATTAAAAGAGGTAATTAAGCTTAATGCAATTACTATTAAACAAATAGCCTATTCTATAATAATAATGGTATTTGCTTATCCGGTAGCAGTTTTTGTAAATGCCATAGTTATAGCCTTGATAAGTAGTTTTTCAACTGCTCTTCCTACGACAGTACCACTACCGACTACATCAAGTGAGTTTATTAAGGGCTTATTTGTAATAGGTCTTGCTCCAGGGATCTGTGAAGAAGTTATGTTTAGGGGAACTTTAATGAGCGCTTATGATAGATATGGACATGTAAAGTCAATTATTATAACGTCAATTTTATTCGGAATATTTCACTTTAATATAATGAATCTGGTAGGACCTATATTTTTAGGTTTAGTGCTAGGTAGCCTAAGATATAAAACCAATTCTATCTTTTCACCTATGATTGGTCATACCATAAATAATAGTATCGCTTTAACCATAGGATATTTTGCAACTAAGTATTCTAGCGGTATAGAAGGCTTAGCTAATGATAGTCTAGGATTTGGAAGTAATATGGAGCTTTTGATAACCTTTTTATCTATGGGTCTATTTGCCTTAGTTTCTTTTGGAATTATGATGTTTTTCCTTAAGAGAATGCCTGAGTCACATAGGACCTATGATTCATGGGAGTTTGTTAACGAATATACTGAACCTCCAGCTATAATGAAATATATTCCTGTGCTTATTATTGCATTAGTTTTTATCGTTCTCAATATAGGACTTCTATTTTTTGTATAAAGAATTGTAATATTCCCATAATATAAGTAGGAGGGATATTATGAAGAATAAAAAAGCACAAGAAATAGATGAAAATACACAAAAGTTTGAAATTGCTGAAGAATTGGGCCTTGCAGATAAAATAAGAGAAATGGGATGGGCTGGATTAACAGCCAAGGAATCTGGAAGAATAGGCGGTATAATGACTTCAAGAAAGAAAAAACAAGCTATTAAAGAAAAAACTGATTAGAAAGAGTAGATGGTCTTATGAATAGTTACAATGAATTTGCTTCCCTTTATGACGAGTTGATGAACGACTTTGATTATGAAATGTGGGCAAACTATATGGAAAATATTTTTGAAAAGTACGGGAATAAACCTAAAGACATATTAGAAATGGCCTGTGGTACAGGCAATCTATCCTTAGAGCTTGCTAAACGTAGATATAATCTAGTATGTTTTGATTTGTCTGAAGATATGTTAGCAAAAGCCTATAAAAAACTTGGAAGATATAAGAATGTAAAACTTCTAAATTTAAATATGATAGATTTTAATATTAATAAGAAATTTGATAGCATTGTATCTATCTGTGATAGTATCAACTATATAAGGGATATGGATTATTTACTTCAATGTTTTAAAAATGTGTACAACCATATGAATGATAATGGTTTATTTATTTTTGATATTAATTCCTTTTATAAATTAAAACATATTATTGGGAACAATACATTTGTAGAGGATAGGAAGGATATCTTCTATACATGGCAGAATTATTTTGATGAAGATGAAAATATCTGTGAATTCTATCTTTCTTTCTTTAAGGAAGATGGTAATGGCATGTATTATAGATTTGATGAGGATCATATCGAAAGAGCCTATAAAGTGGATGAAATAATTCATATGTTAAAAAGTGCTGGATTTTCTAGGATAGATTATTATAATGCTTTTACTTTCGATAATCCATCTGA
>CAZPZN010000116.1:0-5305 GCA_964590735.1 uncultured Tissierella sp. | reverse complement strand
TGGGCTTAAAGATAATATTAGTATAAAATAACCAGGTCAGCTCGTTGCAATTGTGTGAAGTAATTGCTAAGCAATGACCACTGATATTTGAATGGGGGAAATAATATGACAGAAAAGAAAAGATTAACCCAACTTACAAAGACATCTGGCTGAGCAGCTAAAATAGGGCCAGAAGTCCTTGCTCAAGTTTTGGGCAATTTACCAAAGTTTCATGATGATAGATTAATAGTAGGTCTGGAAACCTCAGATGATGCTGCAGTATATAAGATAAACGATGACGTGGCAATTATTGAGACTCTAGACTTTTTTACACCGGTAGTAGATGATCCATATACCTTTGGACAAATAGCTGCTACCAATTCCCTAAGCGATGTATATGCCATGGGAGGAGAACCAAGTCTTGCAATGAATATAGTATGCTTTCCCAACTGTTTAGAACCAGCGGTACTTGGAGAGATTCTAAGAGGAGGAGCAGATAAGGTTAAGGAAGCAGGGGCCATCCTTATAGGTGGTCACTCAGTAGCTGATGATGAACCAAAATATGGATTATCCGTTACAGGATTTGTTCATCCAGACAAGGTTCTAGCCAATGCTACAGCTAAGCCAGGAGATGTCTTGGTTCTTACTAAACCAATAGGTCTAGGTGTAATCAATACAGCAATAAAAGCTGACATGGCAAGCGTAGATGCTTATGACAAGGCAGTAAAGGTAATGACTACCTTAAATAAATTTGGGAAAGATGCCATTGATAAAGCAGGTGGAGTTAATAGTTTAACGGATATTACAGGCTTTGGACTTTTAGGCCATGCACTGGAAATGGCTGAGGGAAGTGAAGTTACTATTATCCTAAAGTCCTCCGATATACCTCTTATTAAAGAGGCAATAGAATATGCTAATATGGGCCTAGTACCTGCAGGGACCTATGCCAATAAAAAACATATTCAGGATAAGGTGATCATTAAAAATGAATTAGATCAATATATGTTGGATTTATTATATGATCCTCAGACTTCAGGTGGACTTTTAATCTCCATAAAAAAAGAAAATGTGGAAATTTTGATGAAGGAGTTAGAGAATAGTCCAGTTGAATATGCTATAATTGGAGAGGTAATTGAAAAGCGGGAATACTGTATTGAAGTAGAATAGAAAAGGGTGGTTATGTGGGAAATAGAAACTTATTTACTCTGATACCTAAAATAGATGAGTTATTGGAGAAAGAAGAAGTTAAGGAATTAATGGAGAGGATTCCAAGAAAAACTGTAGTAGATGGAATCAGAGAAGAGATTGAATCCTTGAGACAAGGTATAAAAAAGGGTTTATCAGAAGAAGAGATCTTAAATGTAATTAATAATTTAACTTCTTCTATTGAAGATAGGGTTCATAAGAAAGATTCTTATAAGCTTAGAAGATGTATTAATGCTACAGGGGTAGTGCTTCATACTAATTTAGGTAGGTCTCTAATAAACAGGGAAGTAATGGAGAATGTCCTGGACTTAGCATCTCATTATTCTAACCTTGAATTCGATTTAGAAAAAGGGGAAAGAGGTTCTAGATATAGTCACTTAGAGGAAATAATAAAAACAGTTGTAGGTGGAGAGGCAGCAATGGTAGTAAATAATAATGCTGCAGCTGTTATGTTAGTACTTTCTACTATGGCTAAGGACAAAGAGGTTATTGTATCAAGAGGTGAGTTAATAGAAATAGGAGGTTCCTTTAGAATACCTGATGTTATGAGTCAAAGTGGAGCTCACTTGGTTGAAGTAGGAACCACTAATAAGACCCATCTTTGGGATTATGAAAATGCCATAACAGAAAACACTGCAGCCTTACTAAAGGTTCATACATCTAACTATAGGGTAGTTGGTTTTACCTCGGCTGTGGATTCTGAAGAATTATCCCATCTTAAGGAAAAATATAATATTCCAATAATAGAAGACTTAGGTAGTGGTGTATTAGTAGACTTGTCTAAGTACTCCTTGGAATATGAAAATACAGTTCAAGACTCACTAAGTAGAGGAGTTGATGTAGTAACATTTAGTGGTGATAAGCTTCTAGGAGGGCCTCAGGCAGGAATTATTGTAGGGAAGAAGAGGTTTATAGATGCTTGTAAGAGAAACCCTCTTACAAGGGCATTTAGAGTGGACAAATTCACCATAGCAGCCTTAGAAGGGACTTTGAAATATTATTTAGATGAAAATAAGGCAATAGATCATATACCAACTTTAAGAATGTTAACTATTCCAATAACTACTCTAAACAATAAGGCTCAAAGGTTAAAAGGATTAATTTATGATAGTATAGATAGTAAGTATCTAGAAGCTGTAGTAGAGGATGATTTTTCTGAGGTAGGTGGAGGCTCACTGCCAACTGAAAGAATTCCTACAAAATGCGTAATACTAGATATAAACAATATTACCGTTAATGATTTTGAAGAAAAGCTTAGGAAATATAGGATCCCTGTCATAACTAGGATTTATAAGGAAAGGGTATATTTGGATTTAAGAACTATAGAAGACGATGAATTAGAAATAGTGGTAGATGCAATTAAATTTGCCTTAGGAATTGAGGGGTAATATATGAAGCATATTATAATAGGGACTGCAGGTCATATAGACCATGGTAAGACAACTTTAATAAGAGCTATAACTGGAAGAAATACAGATAGACTAGCTGAAGAGCAAAAAAGAGGTATTTCTATAGAACTTGGATTTACTTATTTTGACCTTCCAAGTGGGCAAAGAGCGGGGATTATTGACGTTCCAGGTCATGAAAAATTCGTTAAGAATATGCTTGCAGGGGTTATTGGTATAGATATAGTCCTTTTGGTAGTAGCTGCTGATGAAGGTATAATGCCTCAGACTGTAGAACACCTTGCAATTCTTGATATATTAGGAATTAAGAAGGGTATTGTAGTTTTAACTAAGACAGACCTCGTTGATGAAGAATGGGTAGAGTTAGTTGAAGAGGATGTAAAAAATGAGATAAGAGGAACATTCATTGAGAATAGTCCTATAATAAAGGTATCTTCTACAAAGAAAACAGGAATTCAAGAGCTTATTCAGCTAGTTGAAAATTATTCTGAAGATCTTGAGGAGAAAAATGAAAATGACATGCCTAGACTTCCTGTAGATAGAGTATTTTCTATTTCGGGATTTGGTACTGTTGTAACAGGGACTCTTTTAGCTGGAAAGCTTAAGACTGGAGACGAAGTACAGATTTACCCTGGTGATATAAAGGCTAGGATTAGGACATTGCAGGTCCATGATGAGGATGCTCCTGTAGCCTATGGTGGACAAAGGGTAGCAATAAATCTGGCAGGTGTAAAGAAGGAAGATATTCATAGGGGGTCTGTAGTTGCACCAACTAATTCTATGTTGGATACAAGTCTTATGGACGTGAAGATAAAACTTATTAAGTCCATAGATAAAGCCATAAGTAATAGAACTCGTTTACACTTATATATTGGAACTGAGGAAGTACTCTGTAGACTTGTGCTATTGGATAGGGATGAACTCTTACCTGGAGATGAAGCCTATGCTCAGTTAAGACTAGAGCAAAACATAGTGGCAAAAAGAGGTGATAGATTCATCCTAAGATATTATTCACCAATGTTTACAATTGGTGGAGGCGTAATACTAGAACCAAATGCAAGTAAGAAAAAGAGATTTGATGAGAATGTTATTGAGGAACTAAAAGTTAAGGAATCAGGCTCTACAACGGATATTCTTGAAAAAATTGTATTAGCAAATGAGTTTGCATCCATTAAGGAATTATCTGTTGCTACTTCAATGTTAGAAGAGAATATCAATAAAGATATGGAGATACTTGCCCAAGAGGGGAAGGTATTGATTTTCGTAGCAACAAAAGAATCATATCCTATTCACTTAAGTCATTATAGAAAGCTTTTAGATAAAACTAAATTAGAAATCAAATCATATCATGATAGGTTCCCCTTAAGACCTGGTATCTCCAAGGAAGAGATAAGAAGTAAGGTGTTGAAAAAAGCCAAACCAAGAATTTCTGATATGATTATTCAAAGCTTTGTAGATTCTGAGGAGATTTTACAGCTAGGGGATATGTTAAGATTAAAGGAATTTGTGACTTCCTATACGCCGGAGCAACAAAAGATAAAGGACGACCTAATTTCAAAATTAAAGCTTAATGAATATCTCCCCCCAAAGAAAGAAGATATTTCTGCCAATATCACAGGAGTTGATGAAGTGCTTAATGCTCTTATTACAAGTGGTGATATTGTAAGGATTAATGAAGATGTATTTTTATTAAAAGATAGTTATGATAAAGCCTTAGAAAGACTTAAAGATTACTTAATAAAAAATGGTTCAATAACTATTGGAGAGTATAGAGATTTGCTTGAAACCAATAGAAAAGTTGGTTTGAGCTTTTTAGAATACTTTGATCAGATTAAGATTACGAAGAGGGATGGGGAAAAAAGAACCCTAATCTAATAGGGGGAGATTTAATGAGTGGTAAAATATTGATAATTGATACGGATAAATCATTTATTAAAGGTCTTAAATATAGCCTTGAACAGGATGATTATATTATAGATGTCGGTGTTTCTAGTAAGGATGTAATGGACAAGATTGATAGAAAAGATTATGAAATGGTCTTAATGGAGTTAGAATTACCTGAAGTAAGCGGCCTTACAATATGCCAAAATATTAGGTCTATTTCAGATGTTCCCATTATATTTCTCACCTCTTGTAATGAGGACATTAAAAAGATTTTGGCATTGGAATATGGGGCTGATGACTACATTGTCAAGCCCTTTAACATCCTTGAATTAAAGGCTCGGATGAAGGCCCTATTACGTAGGATGAATAACAAAAATGGAGATAGTCAAAGATATATAGTAGAGACTAGTGATTTCACCATAAATACCTTAGGTAGAAAGGTTACTTCATATGATAAGGATATTAATCTTACAGGAAAGGAATTCGATTTATTATATGTTTTAGCATCTAATCCTGGACATGTTTATAGTAGGGAAGAACTACTTGAGAAGGTTTGGGGATATGCATATTATGGAGATTTAAGAACTGTAGATGTTCATATTAGAAGGATTAGAGAGAAGATAGAGGAGGACCCTAGAGATGCTCAATATGTATTGACAAAATGGGGTGTGGGGTATTATTTTAAATCTGAGAAACCATCGAAATAATTTATTAACTTATTCTTGACATAGATTATTCTTATGCTATAATTAAATGGTTGCTGTTAATTGCAATCTGGGGGTAGATGAGTTCTGGTGGGCTCTCTAGTCTTCAAAACTAGCGCGAGGGGT
>CAZPZN010000115.1:0-5481 GCA_964590735.1 uncultured Tissierella sp. | reverse complement strand
GCTATTCCTTGAATAGAACAATTTGCTGTCACTATATCTTTCATATTCTTATTTTGTGGCTTAAGTCTTACGCACTTATTACCCTGGTCAAGATATAATCTTTTTAATGTAGTAGTGCCATCTTCCAGTAAAGCAACAACTATTTGACCCTCATTAGCTTCTACCTGTTTCCTTACAACTACCAAATCGCCATCTTCTATCCCATCTTCTATCATAGAATCTCCATTGGCTCTTAGGATAAAATAATCTCCCTTATCAAAAAACTCACTTGGGGGACCTCTTTTAAAATTTCACCTTCATTAGAGTTAATAACCATGATCCAGTCTGTGCCTATTATTGGCTCATAGGCAGTATGAAACCTTGTGCCTCCAAAGGAGTAGTGACCCATTCCACTTTTTTCACTTAATACCTCTTGATAAAATTCAAGTCTATCTGAAGCATCCTTTGAATCTTGTGATTCCTCTATTATATTAAATTCATTCATGACTCTATCTATATCACGGTCTGCTATTATTGTGCCTGAGCTATTTATTATAAGGGCATATCCTGTCTCCCCAAAAACTATATCTCCTGTCAGGTTACTTAAGGCACTTCCATCCCTTCTTCCTACTATAGCACCTACAATTTTACCATTACTTTCAATAGGGCTTGCAAACATGATGACTAACTGGTTTGTGACACTACTTACAAGTGGATTCCCCACATTTGTTTCTCCCTCCAAAGCTCTAATTAGGTAGGGTCTGTCAGCAAGATTTGCAGTGTCCCCATTTGTATATTTAACATTTCCCTTTAAATCCGATATTCCCAATTCAATAAAATCTGTGTTTTCCACTTGCCTTTTTAGGGCTGGTAACTGTAGTTCCCAATCCATACTCTGTATATCTAGCATACCAGCGATTACATCTAATGCTTGTTTTTGCACATCCAATCTTCCAGCCACAAGCCTTGATGCCTCTTTTGTCATACTTCCTAATGCTTCATCAGCTTGACCGATAATTACATTTCTTGACCTATTAATGAGTAAAAAGCCTAATATACTAGACGATAATATAATTAGACAGGTGAAATAAATTACTAATTTACTTTTAATACTTTTTATCTACAAGTCTCCCCTTTGTTTTTTATTTTTTATGTTATATATAAAAGCAATAATTTATAATAAATTTTGCTCAAGAAATAAGTTATTTATAGTGAAATTAGAAAGAGCTAAGTTAACGCCCTTCATTAAGCAAGTCAATAAATATCTCTGCCAAGCTAGGATCAAACTGGCTTCCTGCATTTCTTTTTATTTCCTCAATGGCCTCTTCTTTGGAAAGAGCCTTCCTATATACCCTATCTTCTGTCATAGCATCATAGGCATCTGCTAGGGAAAGGATTCTTGCGACCAAAGGACCTTCTTCTCCTGATAAACCTTTAGGATAACCTCTTCCATCCCATCTTTCATGGTGGTATAGAATATATTCTGCTATGTGTTCTAGCTGGGGAGTTGACATGGCAATCCTATAGCCTATTTCCGGGTGTTCCTTCATAATCTTCCATTCCCCATCTGATAATTTTCCTGGCTTATTAAGTATACTATCATCTATTCCAATTTTACCAATATCATGAAGCTTAGATAATAATATTAGATTGTCTATTTCTCCCTGGGGTAAATTTAGTTTTTCTGCAATCATAATGCAAAATTCTTCTAGTCTTTGTCCATGTTCTTCTGTTTCCTGGCTCTTTGCATATAGGCTGGCCATAATAGAGGAAAGTATAGCTGAATGGGAACTATTTTGGCTAAGTATTTTCCTACGTCTTAAATATTCTTCTGCATCTCTCAATCTCTCTCTTACATCTTCACTATCCTTTTCCTTGGTACTGTAACCAATTGAAATACTAGTAGTGTATGACTTATTGCTCTTAATTTTATTATATTGGTCTATACTAGATCTAATTTTTGACTTTAGATTTCTTACAGCTTGTCCATTAGTATGGGGCAAGTATATTAAAAACTCTCCTCCACCTAAATGACCTAAAAGATAGTCACCTGACAGGGAGGTGTCTATTAGTTTAGCCACTCTTTTTATCAACCTATCTCCTTCATCATGGCCATAGCTATCATTTACCATAGCTAAACCATCTATGTCACAAATAGCTATAGATAGGGGTAATAGACTTTTTTTATCTAATACTTCTAGTTCCTTTTCCATAAACGAGCGACTATAGAGACCTGTCAGTAAGTCATGCTCTTTTAAATTTTTAATTTCATATTCGTTTTTTTTATTTTCTGTTATATCTAATATTATGCCCTCTAAAGCCAAGAGATTTCCTTTATCATCAAATATGCCCTGTCCCTTCTCCATAACCCATTTAGATTCTCCATTTTTGGTAATAATCTCATACTCATCATTATAAGGTTTTCTTTGCCCTAAGACCCTTTCCCATTCAGCCCGACTTAATTCTACATATCTAGGTGAAATGATTTCATTATAGGATATAAGCTTATTGCCAATTAATTCTTCTGGTCTGTAACCTGTTAGTTCAAAACTCCCCTCTGATACTAATTCCATTGTCCAAAACTGGTCATTTTTACAACGATAGGCCATACCTGGTAAATGAGATAATATTACTGATTTTTCCCTTTCGACTTCACTCAATCTTTTACTTTTATTGTAAATTAAAAATATTACATAAATAAGCAGATTAATAAAAATTACAATTATTATATCTGAAATCATATCCTTATATAAAGATTTCTTCCATTCATTAGCAGAGTAATTTAAACCTAATACACCTATAATATCTTTTCCTTCCATATTATAAAGGGGAGTAAGAGATCTTACCCAGCTTCCACACTTAGTTGTAACTGGACCTGTTATTAGGGATTCCTTATTCTCAAAGGCTAACTTGTTCACTTCTTCTGCTTCTTCACAGGTGCGTCTTATAGGTTTTGATGTGCCGGATTCGGCCTTAGAAGAATCGACTACTATCTTTACTCCATCTACTTCTTCCTTTAAAAGATAAGCATAGTAAATAGAATCTGTAGTTTCAACTAGGTTTACTAAGGATTCTTCTAAATAGTAGCCCACTAACTCAATGTCTCTATTATCATAGGATGTGAGCATTTCTATATGATCTCTATGAAGAAGTGATGCTATGGATTCAGCAAGCTTCAAGTTTTCCTTTACCTGCATATCCTCATGCTTATTCCATCTATGGAGCAGATAAAGGCATGATAAAATCAATACTAAGAAGATTATCACTATTATTCTTAAAGTATTATGTGATTTATAATTTTTCTCTTTATTGATTTTGCTTTTGTCCATACTCATCCTCCTAACATATAGGGATTCTTGTTTTATATTATATTTACCTTGTTTTTACCCTCTAATTTGGACTGGTACATGGCCTTGTCTGCCCTATTGATTACTTCTGTATATCCATAATCTTCCTCAGAAAAATAGGAAAAACCTATAGATATTGTTGTTTTAATAATGCCTTTATCGGCTATGATTTCTAAATTTGATATTTCTGTTAGAAGTTTTTGGGCTAATTTAAGTGAATTTTCTTCACTTATTCCATGAAAGATTCCTATGAATTCGTCTCCACCCCAGCGGAATATTATATCTTCCTTGCGTATACTATCTTCTAGCCTTGTTGATATAGTCTTAATGGCTAGGTCTCCTACTAAATGACCATATTCATCATTTATCTTTTTTAACCCATCTATATCTATTACAAAAATAGCAGGAGAGTCTCCATCCCTTTTGAATGCTTCAAATACTAAAACTAGAAATTCTTCTCCACATCTTCTTGAAGATAGATTAGTCAAGGGATCAGTATTAGCCTTGTTTGTGGCTACGCTTAGGTCATTTAAGCTATTATCCAATTCCCTTTTTGCATATCTAACTATAAAGAAGTAAATCCCTAAGGTATAAACTATTAATACACCTATGCTCATAAATAAGATCTGGTTACCTGTACGGTATACAGGCTCCAATAAGTATTTTTTTCCTTGTCTTACAATTAGACTGTTTGTATCCTTCATATGAAAGGCCTTATAAAAATCTCCCCCACTATATAACAAGGCATTAGAATCATTACTTTTTAATACTTTTCCATCTTTAACTATGTCTTCCAGTTCCTCTTGATTAATAATCTCAGATTTTATCTCATCAGTACATAGGTTATGGATTTGTTCTTTTAAACTAAATAGGAGCTTATCATAGCCTATAATCTTGTCTTCTGCATAAATTGGTGAAAGTACTTTTAGGTACTCATGTTTTTCTTCCAAGCATATTTCATAAGATAATTGGCTATTTTTATCTAAATTCTCCCAACTTCTACAATCTATTTTCTCGTAGTCATCTGCGAAGTAACTGGCTATTAGATTATCTTCTACATATCTCTCAGCTAGTAGAAGATTATCAAGAACCTTAGCGCCATCTTCATATCTTTTTTGGCTGGAAGTTTTTAATTCCTCTAAGGGGATTTCTTTGTCCATATAATCAAGAATAGCATCCCGGATGACGCTCCTACTTGACATGCTCCTAGCCCCTTCTAAGCCCTTATTAATATTGTTTTCAAATGATGCATGTCTAATATTAGCAATCTCTTGGAAATTGTCTACTAAGCTCTTTTCCAGTTCCAACTTTAGTGGCCTATATATAAATAGAAATATTATTACTAGGGACAATAAAGCAAATGTTATTAAAATTAGGACAACCCTTTTCACAAATACCTGTCTTCCTATATCCAAGTCCGATGATTTACCTAATTTTGACTTGCCTACCATTTACCCACCTCCATTTTATCTGGTTCATTGAAAATAATATTTAAAGCTAAATTCTTATAATGTTTTACCTTATATATAAGGCTATTTCTTCCTAGCATATTATGACATATTATACCCCCATTTAAGATGTTTTGTCATCTTGTAATTCTATTTGAGAAGAAACATAAAATAATTAGTCTCCAAAAGTCTATATATGTAACATTATATGTTACAATATTAAGTATTACAATACAAGATGCTTGTAAAAACACAAAATTCCCTTTGCTAGCAAAGGGAATTTATCTATAATAATTTATTTTTTTAAAAATCATGGAATATATTATCTTGTATGCTTAATCACCACATCAATTATTTCATTTATCATATTAAGTTTATTTAGATTTAAGTGTTTAAATTTTACTCCCAATTCCTCAACAGAATCAGGAATAACTGGTCTATTTAAAAGGTCTCACAATAGGTAATCAGATGATGTTTCTGGCTGATAGTCAGATAATCGGGTGCGTTCATGGGAATATAGCTTTCTGTGCCCTCGTTAAAATCTCCCTCCCATACCTGTGTAACGTACATGGAACCGTCCTCGTAAATGACAGCCTGAATATCCATGGTATTGACCTGATTTGCCGCAAAAGCCGGTAGAGGAAGGGAAAACAATAAGGCAAAGCATAGAATCAGTCCGCTTACTTTTTTGCGCATCGGGCACCTCA
>CAZPZN010000114.1:0-5568 GCA_964590735.1 uncultured Tissierella sp. | reverse complement strand
GTAGTAATTTAATACTTAGGCTAATCAACTAGGTTTTAAATAGACCTACAAAGCAAGACTACTCCAAGCCTTCGACTTTAGTCGAGGGTTAGTTGACTATACTGACTCAATTCCTACCACTTCATATCCAGCTTCATCTAGGGCAAATTTTATAGCTTGATCTAAGTCGTTATTGTCTGCATCTAAAAGGGCAGCTTTATCTTCTAGTTTTACTTCTACGTTAGAAATTCCATCAATTTCATTTAGAGCCTCTCCTACGTGTTTTACACAATTTTGACAACTCATACCTTCTATTAAAACTTTCTTTCTCATCTTTATTTCTCCTTTATTTTATATTATTTTATTTTGCAATTCCCTCCAGGGCAAATTGGAGGAATCTCCTCATTGTAAATACTTAAAAGCGGCAATTCCTCGGCTATGCTCGGAATGACAAGGATAGGGCTATTGAACTGGTTTAAAATTCTTTAATCTCAATGCATTAGTTAAAACAGATACTGAGCTTAGACTCATAGCTGCTCCTGCTATCATAGGATTTAGTAGTGGTCCACCAAATAAATGTAATAAACCCATAGCTACTGGTATACCTAAAGTATTGTAACCAAATGCCCAGAAAAGATTTTGCTTAATATTTTTAATAGTTGATTTACTCAACTGGATTGCAGTTGGAACATCCATCAGATCACTTCTCATTAATACTATGTCTGCGGACTCCATAGCTACGTCTGTACCAGAACCTATGGCAATTCCTACATCAGCTTGTGCTAATGCTGGTGCATCGTTGATTCCATCACCAACCATGGCTACTTTCTTACCTTCAGCCTGAAGTTTCTTAACTTCATTTGCCTTATCCTCAGGTAGTACTTCAGCTAAAACTATATCTATATTAACTTGTTTTGCAATTGCCTCAGCAGTTCTTCTATTATCTCCGGTTATCATGGCAACCTGAATTCCCATTTCATGTAACCTTTCAATAGCTCTCTTGCTGTTTTCTTTTACAGTATCAGCTACTGCTATGATTCCTGCAATTTTTTCATCAACTGCAACATACATAGGTGTCTTACCTTCTTCAGCTAATCTATCAGATGCTGTCTCTAAATCTTTAAGAGAAATATTTCTATCAATCATAAGTTTTCTATTTCCTGCAAGTATAGTTTTCCCCTCAATTCCTACTTCAATTCCATGTCCTGGTATTGCCTTAAATGATTCATTTTTCTTGAATGCTACATTTTTTTCCTCAGCAGCTCTTACTATTGCTTCTCCTAGTGGATGCTCTGAGCCTTTTTCAGCAGATGCAGTTAAAATCAATAGTTCATCTTGAGATATTCCATCAAGAACTACAATATCTGTTACTTTTGGCTTTCCTTCAGTAATAGTTCCTGTCTTATCGAATACTATAGTCTGTATCTTATGGGCAGTTTCTAAAGCTGAACCACTCTTGATTAATACCCCATTTTCTGCTCCCTTACCGGTTCCTACCATGATTGCAGTCGGTGTTGCAAGCCCAAGTGCACAAGGACAAGCTATTACCAATACTGCAATAAATATGGTCAATGAGAAGGTTGATGATTCTCCACCTATAAAGTACCATCCAAGACCTGATAAAATCGCTAGACCTATAACTATTGGCACGAAATATCCTGAAATCACGTCTGCCATCTTTGCTATAGGTGCTTTTGAACCTTGAGCATCTTCAACTAATTTAATAATCTGAGCAAGAGCCGTATCCTTACCAACCTTAGTAGCTTTGTATTTAATAGAGCCGTTCTTATTGATAGATGCTCCTATTATATTATCCCCAATATTCTTTTCAACAGGTATACTTTCTCCTGTAAGCATAGCTTCGTCAACTGAAGTATTTCCTTCAACTACTACACCATCTACAGGGATCTTTTCTCCTGGTTTAACCAATATAATATCTCCAGTTTCTACTTCATCTATAGAAATTTCTACTTCTTGACCATCTTTAATTATTATAGCAGTCTTAGGCTGAAGTCCCATAAGCTTCTTGATTGCTTCTGAGGTTTTACCCTTTGATACAGCTTCTAGGTATTTTCCTAAGGTGATTAGGGTAATAATTACAGCTGCAGATTCAAAATATAAATCCATTGCATAGCCATGGTCTCCACCCATAATTTTTAATGTAGCAAAGACACCATAAATAAATGCTGCTCCTGTACCTATTGCAATTAGTGAATCCATATTTGGACTTCCCTTTATTAATGTTCGCATTCCAACTGTATAATATCTATTTCCAGCGATTACTACTGGAAGTGTTAAGAATAATTGTACTAGTGCAAAGTTGAGAGGATTATGCATTGGGTCTAAAATCTGTGGAAGGGGCGCTCCCATCATATGTCCCATGGATATATATAAGAGGGGAATAGTAAAGATTGCAGAGACTAAGAACTTAATCCAAAGGGTCTTAATTTCCCTTTCTTTTTTCTCCTTATCAGTATCTACTGTATCCTCTTCTTCTTCAACCGCCTTGTAACCTGCCTTTTCCACTGCTTTTTTGATCTCAGATATTCTCAATATTGAAGGATCATAAGTTATAAATAATTTCTCTGTAGCTAAATTTACATTAGATTCCTCTACCCCTTCAAGCTTTCTAGTTACTCTTTCTACAGCATTAGAACAAGATGCACAGGTCATTCCTTCGACAGATAAGGTTTTCGTTACTGCTTCTGTTTTAGCTTTATATCCAGCCTTCTCAACAGCCGCTTTTATGTCATCTACTGTTAAAGCTCCTTCATCAAATGTTACAGATAGCTTTTCAGTAGCTAAGTTTACATTTGCTTCCTCTACTCCATCTAATTTTCTAGTTGCCCTTTCAACCGCACTAGCACATGAAGCACAGGTCATTCCATCTATATTTAGAGTTTTATTAGCCATATATTCCCGACCTTCTTTCTTATTTCATTAGTTTAGCGAGAAGATCCATTACTTCATCTAATTTTTCTTCTCCCTTATCTTCTCCATTAAAAGCTTCTCTTACACAATGATCTATATGTTGTCTTATAATTAATAAATCTGCTCTCTTTAATAAAGATTGTGCTGCAAGTATTTGATTTGAAATATCTACACAATATCTACCATCTTCAAGCATTTTTATAGTTGCTTCTACTTGACCCTTGGCAGTCTTCAGGGATTGTAATGCCTTTTTTTGATCTTGATTCATATGATTACAATGATCCATTTTCTACCTCCTTATAACCCCACCCCCCTGGCGGGGGTCCTTATATATAGAATAAACCCTTGAACTATTTTTGTCAAGGGTTTATTTAGAGTTATATTAGATGTGATTTTAGTTAAAAATTAGAACATCATGCCTTCTACAGTAAGCTTTTCTTTAAATAACATCTTTGAGTATTTTATTTTAAGTTCATCATTTTTAGCATCAACACCAGATCTTACATAGGCATCAATTCCATCTACTTCATATTTATCATAATCGTCCACATTGGCCGGTCTTCCCACCTTAACTGATGGTTGAGGTTCCCCGACGCCTCAGGAAGAACAACCCTCTAACCAAATTTCCAGCGCATTTTCGCCTTGTGATTTAATAAATTTTTCTGCTTTTGGATCAATTACAACTTTCAAATCATTCTCTCCTCACTCTCTAAATTTATATCACTATTGTAAATATTCATGTCAATTTCACCCATTGTCTTACCTGTTACAAGTCCTGCTACTAGTGAGCCACTAACGTTTACCATAGTTCTACCCATGTCAATCAATGGTTCTATTGCTATTAATAGACCTGCTAATCCTACAGGCAATCCCATTGCAGATAGTACAGTAAGAGCCGCAAATGTAGCTCCACCACCTACTCCTGCAACACCAAAGGATGCAAGAGATGCTACTATTATAAGTTTAATTAAAAATGTCGGTTCCATTGGGTTAATTCCTAAAGTTGGTGCTATCATTACAGCTAACATAGCTGGATAAACGCCTGCACACCCATTTTGGCCTATACTTGTTCCAAGAGTACTTGATAGGTTAGCAACACCTGTTGATACCCCAAGTTTGTCTGTTTGCGTCTCAATTGCTATAGGTAGTGTTGCTGCTGAGGATCTGGAACTGAATGCAAATAATAAAGGTGATGCAGATTTCTTTAAGAACTTTACTGGACTTAATTTAAACACTGCTAATATAACAAGGTGAATAAAGAACACTATTGCTAATGCTACGTAGTTGGCTATTACAAAGTTGATTAATCTTAGGATTTCTTTAAAGTTACTTGTAGACACCATCTTTGTCATAAGAGCTAATACTCCGTATGGAGTAAGTCTTAGAATCATGGTTACTAAACGCATAACTACATCCTGCAGTGATTTCATCATATTCGTAAAGAATTCAGCTGATTCTGGTTTAGTCCTTTTAACACCAATAACAGCAAGTGATAATAATACAGCAAATGCTACTACTGATAATGTAGAGTTACTTCCCTGGCCAGTCATTGAATAGAATGGGTTTGTAGGGATAATTTCAATTATCTGTTCCTGAAGAGGCTTTGATTGGTAGTCTGTTAATTGTGTTTCCAAAGTAGAACCTCGATTTTGCTCAGCCTCACCTAACTGAAGTCCTTCTGCTGAAAGACCAAATATGTTGCTAGTAACTGCACCAATAAATGCAGATATTGCTGTAGTAATTAAAAGAATCGCTATTATTCTTGTTGCCATCTTACCTAGGTTCTTAGAATCTTGGTTAATAATAGCACTTATTATTGAAACGAAAATCAATGGTATAACAACCATTCTAAGTGCCCTTACATAGCTAGTTCCAATAACGTTAAACCAGCTGTTGGACTCTATTACTATATCTGATGTTGCTCCATAGGTAATTTGAAGGATAGCACCAAATACAATACCTACAGCCATTGCTAGTAATACTCTTGCAGTAAATGAAACGTTCCTCTTCTTTAAAAATAGTAATCCATAAACAATTGCTGCCATAACTACAATATTAATTATAACTGCTAATGTGGTATTCAATATAATTCACTCCTCTTTTAGAATTTTTACACATGAAGTGTATATTTTTTTATCCAAACATACTTATTTTATTAATTCAATGTCATTAGTCCGACACCACCTCCTCTATTAGTTTCTGCCATGGCAGATTATTTTGTTACAAAAAACAAAAACTTCTGCCTCTGATAATTCAGAGGCAGAAGTAAATTCCACGGTTCCACTCTAGTTAGACAATAAATGTCTATCTCATTTCCAGCACTATGATGCTGTATCTCTATAACGGGAGAACCGTAACAGTCTACTATCTTCAACCTAACATTCATAGGTGCACTTCAATATAATTTCTACATAGAGCTCTCTCAGCAAACAAGCCCCTCTCTGTATGTTCCATTTTATTTACTTTACCTAGTCATTATGTTTAATTCATACTATATATATATGTTTACTATGTTATCTATGATAATATATTTTTGTAAAAAAAGCAATAGTTTTTTAAAACTAAAAAACTATTGCTTTTCTAACTTAACTACAGCTCGTCGTTTATAATTGCTTCCAATTTTCAAATGAAGATGAATTTTCCTCTAAGAAGGTTGCA
>CAZPZN010000113.1:0-5720 GCA_964590735.1 uncultured Tissierella sp. | reverse complement strand
GGTGGGGGGCCTGCTGGATTAAACGCCGCTCTTTACTCTAAGAGAAAGGGAGCTAGTGTAGGAATCATTTCTAAGGATCCAGGTGGTCAGGTTGTAGACACCTCTTCTGTAGAAAATTATCTTGGATATGTATCCCTTAGTGGAATAGAATTAGCTGAAAAGTTTAAAGAACATGTTAATGAATTAAATGTACCTATAGATGAGTTTACAAGTGTAGAGTCCATAAGAGTCAATGATGGAATTAAGGAATTAGTCTTAGATAATGGTACTTCATATAAGGCTAAGGCAGTAATAATTGCTACTGGAAGCAAGCCTAGAAAACTTGGTGTACCTGGAGAGGCTGAATTTTCAGCTAAAGGAGTATCCTATTGTGCAATCTGTGATGGCCCTTTCTTTACAGATGATGAAGTTATAGTAGCTGGAGGCGGAAATTCTGCTATTGAAGCAGCTATAGACCTATCTAAAATAGCAAGCAAGGTAACTATTATACACAGAAGCCAATTTAGAGCAGATCAAATACTTCTAGACCAAATTCATAAAATAGAGAATATAGAGGTTCATTTACAAACAGAAATAAAGGAAGTACTTGGAGATAAGTTTGCTAGTGGAGTTAAAGTTCTAGACAAGACTAAGAATGAAGAATTTATTATAGAAGCTGGTGGAATATTTATTGAAATAGGTTATACTCCAAATTCTTCTGCCTTTAAGGATTTACTAGAATTGAATGATAAAGGCGAAATCATAGTAGATAAGTTAGGAAGAACTAATATTGAAGGAATCTACGCTGCAGGGGATGTAACGGATACACCTTATAAACAAATAATCATCGCTGCTTCAGAGGGTGCAAAGTGTGCCTTGGAAGCTAACGACTACTTGAATAGACTGTAGAAAAAAGGCTGCCAAAAGGCAGCCTATTAATTTATATATTTATCTTTCAACTAACTCATAGTCCTTATCCTTCTTCATAGTAGGTTGAAGTTGTGCTACTATGACAGCAGCAAATAATAAGATACAACCTGTAATCTCTCTTAAGTTCATAGTTTCTCCAAGAATGATAATACCAGATAAAGCCGCAAATACGGATTCCATGCTCATAATAATTGCAGCTGTGGCAGGATTAGTGCCTCTTTGGCCAAAGATCTGCAAGGTAAATGCTATTCCAACAACTATTATACCTGAATATAGAACTGGGAAGGCACTTTGAATAATAGCATTTATGCTAATATCCTCTGTTACTATGGCTATGGTTAAGGATATAAGACCAACTACTAGAAACTGTATACAAGACATTTTAACCGCATCTACCTTATCGGCAAAATGGTCTATAATAATTATATGAAGAGCCCAAAAGATAGTTCCAGATAAGACCAATAAATCCCCCCTACCTATACTTAAATCCTCAGTCACAGATAATAAATATAGGCCTACAAGTCCAAGGATTACACCAAGCCACACTGATTTTTCTATTCTCTTATGTAGAAACAATCCCAATATAGGCACAAAGACTATATATAAGGCAGTGATAAATCCAGCCTTTCCTGCTGTTGTATATTGAAGGCCTACTTGTTGAAAGGCTAACCCACAAAACATGGCAAGGCCACAAGCCAGTCCACCCTTTATAAGGTCCTTCTTAGATCCCTGAAACTCGTCTCTAGTATTATCTCTAGCCCTTTTCCTATCCATAAATAATATAACAGGAATTAAAGAAGCTGCTCCTATAAGGGTTCTAGATGCTGTAAAGGTAAAGGGACCTATATGTTCCATACCAACTATTTGAGCCACAAAGGCAGTTCCCCAAATTAATGCTGTTATTGATAAAAGTATTTCACCACGTATTTTTTTCATAAATTATTACTCACCTTTTCTCTACTAACTTATTACTTTGTCTTTAGTAGTATATTTATTTAACTTATCAAATTTATTTCTTTAAGCAAGTAGGAAGAAATATCCTAGGACAAGGAGTCCAAGAAGAATTCTATACCAACCAAATGCTTTAAAATCATTGTTTCTTATATATTTCATTAAAAACTTAATAGCAAATACTGATACTACAAATGCCACAATCGTTCCAGTAAGTAAAATTCCTATCTCCATGCCTGTAAAATCAAGTCCGAATTTTCTTAGTTTGAGTAAACTTGCTCCAAACATAATTGGAATTGACATAAAGAAGGAATACTCAGCAGCTACAGGTCTAGATGTACCAAGTATAATTGCTCCCAATATAGTAGAGCCTGAACGGGATGTTCCCGGTATTAAGGATAAGACCTGAAAAACTCCTATTCCAAGAGCAGTTTTATATGATAGTTGTGAAAAACTGGATATCTCAGATCGTTTATTCTTATTCTTATTCTCTATAATAATAAACATAATTCCGTAAATAATTAAGGTAATAGCTACAGTTAGATAATTGTAAAAATGTTCATCAAACCAATCATCAAAGAGGACTCCTAATACTCCCGCTGGGATTATCCCTATAATTACCTTCAGCCATATATTTATAGTATCCCTTTTTTCCTTCATAGTTTTTCTTGGGGAAAACGGATTTAGTTTGTTGAAATATAATAATACTACAGCAAGTATTGCTCCTAATTGTATAACAACACGAAACATCTCCATAAATTCAGGTGAAGCATTTAACTTTATAAATTCCTCGACTAAGATCATATGTCCTGTACTGGAAATTGGCAGCCATTCTGTAATTCCCTCCACTATTCCTAGGATTACTGCCTTTAATAATTCTATAAAAACCATCTCTACCTCCTTGGGGTCAGGCTTGAATAATTTACTTATCCAGCCTCTTATTAAAAAATATTCGGAGTTATCATTTGTTTTATCTGATGTCTATAATACAAGTTGACTATGACATAAAACAAATATTTAAAAGGCTCCTTAATAAACTCTTTTCTTATTACATTTCTCTTAATAATGGATTTAAAAGCGAATAACTCATTATATAAATTCCAGTAAGCTTTTGTCAACTCATCAGGGGTCATATTTTTAGGTTGGTGAACCGCCTTAGTACCATCAAAGGAGTAGATATTATCATCTACCAGCCTTCCTTCCTTTACCATATCCTTAAAAAATCTCGTCCCAGGGATTGGTGTTAATATGTAAAACCTAGGAACAGATATTTTATTATCCTCAATAAAATCCTTGGTTAACCTTATGGATTCTAGGCTGTCTCCATCTCCACCAAGAACCATCTCAGTTGACACATCTATTCCATGATTTTGGATGTTTGCAATAAGTTTAGGATAGGCTTCAGGGTTAGCCCATCCCTTGTTCATTCCCACAAGGCTTTCCTTTGATATACTTTCTAGGCCAAAGCTTAGGGTAGTACACCCGCTCTCTGCTAGAATTCCAAGCATTTCATCCTCTCTTCCAATACGAATATCACACTGGCTCATCCAAGTCATTTTTAAATCCTTAATCTCTTTTAAAAGGTCCATTAAGTATATTCTATCTGAAAAGATATTATCATCAAGCAAGAGAAATTTCTTATATCCCAGGTCTTTTACCTGTTTTATATCCCTTACTACTTCCTCTAGAGGCCGTTTTATATATCTACCTTCATAAAGACATGAAACTGAACAGAAACTACAAATATTTGGACACCCTCTACCTGCTTGTACAGGGAGAAAATCTCCAATTTTTTTATTGCTAATAAGGTCAAATCTAGGTAATGGGGTTGATAATACTCCACCTTCTATCCTTTTCTCATAGACAGACTTTAGAGTTCCCAACTCATAATCCTCTAGAAGGTTCTTCCAGACCAACTCTGCATCTCCAACTACTACAGCATCGCAATACTTAGTAGCTTCCTCAGCCATAATGCTAACCATATAACCACCCATTATAACTGTTTTTCCTCGTTTCTTAAACTCCTGGGCTATATCAATAGATCGAATGACACCATGACCCATAGAGCTGATACCTATAATATCTGCATCCGTATCCCAAGGAATATCCTCAAGGATTTCTAAGATAATCTCCACCTGGTATTCTTCAGGCGTCATGGCAGCAAGCAGAGGCAAAGCAAGACCAACGAAGTACAATTTGCTTTTCTTTATAGGTTTTTTGTTCTGATCATAGGGGCTAGGTTGAATTAATAGTATTTTTTTCATAACAACATCCTTTATAAAAATTATCTGCAACTTCCCATCAATTAGAAAAAGTTCTTAGTGGTTTAAATTATCACGACTTCGAAAAAATTTGGCAACTGAACTTTGTTTTATTGTGCAGGAAATTGAATAATGCTTAACACCCTCATAAGATAGACCCCATACTCAGCTTGTTAAGCATTTCAATTTACAAGCAAGAAAACATTAGTTCAGTCAAATTTTTGAGGGAGTAGGAATTTAAATCCTAAGGACTTTTTCAGGCCCTAAATACATTCTTTATTTAACTTTGTAGCCTTTACTCCCTTAATATCTTCTTAATATATTGCCAGCTTACATAAGAGCTGCCCTTAAACATTTTGAAGCATTCTTTTTGCCCATATTTCTCTATCAAGGCCTTGATATTTTTAGGCCTCATAACCACTCTATAATAGGAGAGTAAAATCTGAAAGTAGAAAGCCTTTATAGACATATGGTCTGGCTTTAAGACTACATGAGCCATATCCCACTTACCATAGTCCTCTCTCTCAACTAAAAGGTGAGGTCTATATCCTTCAAATATTTCAGTTCCTGGCATTGGAGTTAGGGGCTGAAGGTTTACAAATCTTACATCCTGTCTTCTTAACCAATTTCTAAGGTCTTTAAAATCAGTTTTAGAGAAATCCATTGGTATAATAAGGGTAGCATATAATTCTATATCCAAACTATTAAGAATTTCTATACACTTCTCATTAATTTCCTTAGTTGTACCCTTTCTATAATCTTCAAGGTCATCAGCTCTTAGAGACTCAATTCCAACTATTACAGCTTGAAGGCCTACTTCCTTAAAGGACTTAATCAGATCTTGATTTTCTGCAATAAAATCCGCCCTTCCATAGACTAGGTATTTCTTATTTATCATATTTTCCTTTAATCCTTGGATGAATGACTCTATCCTCTCACCATTATATAGAAAGTCATCATCTACTATATATACCTCCTCTTCTTTAATGCTTTCCAGCTCAACTAGTACATCTTTTATGTTCCTAGCATAATACTTCCCACCTGTAATTTCCTTACAGAAACAGAAACTACAATTATAAGGACACCCATATGACGTCTTAATTAGTGCACATGGATTATGGAACATATAGTAATAATTCTTCCTATACTTTTCAACAGATCTTCTGTTGGGATGGATTAAGACCTTATTCCTTGCAGGTAGGACTTCAATATTTCCCTTAATTTCTTCAATGCTTCTATCAACTAGAAGTCCTATAAGGGTTTCATTAAATGCATCTATACTATTTTTATCATAGATAATGTCTATGAAAGGAGAATTGAAATCCTCTGCTACAACCTCAGCATGAACTCCCCCAACTCCTATTACAAGCCCTGGGAATATCTGCTTTGCAAACTCTGCCATCTCCTTGATTACACCTACATGGGTAATATAGCCTGTATAAACTATTAAGTCAGGCTTTTCCTCTACCAATATCCTTTTATATGATTTCTTTTCTAGTATCATGTCAAGTATCCTAAGTTCTACCTTGTCCTTTATGTATTCTGGAACATTGGATATAAGATATTCCAGCTCCAGAGGCTCACATATCATTACATGCT
>CAZPZN010000112.1:0-5767 GCA_964590735.1 uncultured Tissierella sp. | reverse complement strand
GGCTATGGGCATGGAGTTGGAATGAGCCAATGGGGAGCCAATGGAATGGGTAAAAACGGCAGCAATTACTTGGAAATATTGAATCATTATTATACGGACATAGAAATAAAGAAGTGAGATAAAGTAAGAACCTTATAGTCGGCCTAAGCTGCTTATAAGGTTTCTTTGTTTTTGGGTTTGTTTAATTTTTGGATTATACTCCAAAAGGCTAGATCAAAATAATTTTTAACTATAATATTATTTTTCTCCATCTTATGTATGGATTCCTACAATGTGGAAATACTATTTGATAATGGAGGTGGACAAAGTGGAAAACAAAAATAAGTGGAGACAATTTATTAAACAAAACGGATTTCTAATCTTTCTTTTTATCAGTGTCCTCGTAGTTGCATCTGGTACAATCCTTATTGCAACTGAGAATCTTAGGGTTGCTAAAGAGCCTAAAGAGGACGAGTTGGTGATTTTAGAAGAGATTAAGGACCCAGAAGAAAAAAACATAGAAGTTTCTAAGTTAGATGAACCAACAGAAAGTGAAATCCAGAAAGAAGATCAGGTAGAAATTTTACCTGAAGAAGTTGAGTTGGCAGACCTAGATGAAAATCTTGTTGAACCAGCCGAAGATACAGAAGTTCTTGCAGAGGAAGTAAGGGATGAGCCTCTTATGGAAGAGGAAATCGCACAAGTAAGCTCAGAAGAAATAGAGTATTTAGATGATTATGAGGATATTGAGGAAGTAGACAATCAAGCAAAAGAAATTAATAATTGGATTCTGCCTGTAGACGGTGAAATCTTAACTGAATTCGCTTTGGATAAGCTTGTGTTTTCTCAGACTTTAGAAGAGTGGAGAGCTCATACTGGATTAGACATAAAAGCCAATGTAGGAGATAAGGTTAAAGCTCCTGGAAATGGTCTTATTAAGGAAGTAAAAGATGATGACTTATGGGGGATAACTATATTAATTGATCATGGAAATGGTATAGAGACTAGAATTTCTAACCTTGGGACCATGGAAATGGTTGAGGAAGGCCTTGAAGTAAAGCAAGGGGATATTATAAGTACAGTTGGTGATACGGCGGCTATTGAAATGTCCATGGTTTCACATGTGCATTATGAAGTGTTTAAAAATGGTAAAATAATCGATCCCCGTTCTATAACCAATTAGGGTAGCATAAGTATTTATTAAAGTCCCAAAACAAAAGGGGGTCAAGTTGGTGAAGGATTATATTGAGGAAAGAGCTTTGGAAATAGCAAAATACATACTTAGTGAAGGTGCTACAGTTAGGCAGGCAGCAACCATATTTGGAGTCAGCAAGAGCACGGTACACAAGGATGTAACAGAAAGATTACCTAAGATAAACCCTCTTATAGCTACTGAAGTTAAGCAAGTACTTGAAACTAACAAGGCGGAAAGGCACATAAGAGGTGGCAAAGCAACTAAACTTAAATATAAGGCAGCCAAAGCATAGGTCCCAAGAGGGACCTTTTAATTTGCAAAAAAATTATTAAATTTATGTAAAAAAGAAGGATTTTCGGATTTAATGTCGAATACCATAAGGATAGGCGTAATAGAAGGGGGATTAATATATGGGGGCTTTAAGAGCAGATGTAGGTATAGACTTAGGTACTGCCAGTATTCTAGTCTATGTTAAAGGAAAGGGAATTGTATTACAAGAGCCTTCCGTTGTTGCAATCGATCAACATACTAATAAATTTCTGGCAGTAGGTGAAGGTGCTAGAAAGATGTTGGGCAGAACACCTGGCCATATTATTGCAATACGACCTTTAAGAGATGGAGTTATCTCTGATTATAATATAACTGAAAGAATGTTAAAATATTTTATTCAAAAGGCCTTAGGCAAGATGGTCTTTAAGCCTAGACTGATTATTTGTGTACCAAGTGGTGTTACGGAAGTAGAGAAAAGAGCTGTAATTGAAGCAAGTAATGAAGCAGGAGCTGTGAAGACCTACCTAATTGAAGAACCAATTGCGGCAGCTATTGGAGCAGGCATTGATATTACTGAACCAAATGGTAATATGATAGTTGACATAGGTGGAGGTACTACTGACGTTGCAGTTATTTCACTTGGTGGAATAGTAGTTTCTAGATCCATAAAGATAGCTGGGGATGATTGTGATGAAGCTATTACAAAGTTTATAAGAAAGAAATACAATATGATGATAGGTGAACGGTCTGCTGAGGCTTTAAAGGTAAACATAGGATGTGCTTATCCATTTGATGAAGAGCAATTCATGGAGATTAAGGGAAGAAACCTTCTGACGGGGCTTCCAGTAAATGTGGAGGTATCTTCAAATGATATGTTAGAAGCCTTAAGAGAGCCTGTACAAGAAATTGTTGAAACAGTCCATGAAGTCCTTGAAATTACACCGCCTGAGTTGGCTGCGGATATAAGCAGCCGTGGAATAATAATGACCGGAGGAGGAGCACTTCTTTATGGTTTGGACAAGCTAATTTCCCAAACCACAGGTATCAATACTATGGTAGCTGAAAATGCAGTGGAATGTGTAGCCATAGGTACAGGAAAGTCACTTGATTGGGTAGAGGTTTTAGAAAAGAGTATGGAAGATATCAAGAGAGCTAAATACAGATGAAAAAATGTCCAGATATGATTATCTGGACATTTTGAGTTATTATGATTTTCATTTAACTGATATATTTGGTCTTGGAAATAGGCTGTTGATTTCGTAGGTTATATTACTTCCATTTACTACAAATTCAACAACTGATATATCATAAATATTGTCTGAGCTTGTTAGTGGCTTGGTATTTAATTCTATATACCTAATTCCATCTTTAAGTTCAGATTTTGTAGAGTTGCCACCCTGAACTAGGAATACATTCTTTCCCTTTGCCTTGGCTTCTACAAGTTTTTCGTGAAGCAGGTCTGCTTCCATAGTATCTGTAAAGCCATTTGAACCGAATACTGGTGTCGGTAAAAATAATACGAAGTTTGTTTCAAGCCTTGTCTGCAAATCATTTATGAGTTTTACCCATTGGCTTGAATCAGTAGCTCTAATCCCATTCTTAGAGGAGTTCAAACTATAGAACAATACATCATAGTGCTTTTGGACATTATATGAAGTTCCAACATCTAGCATAGCATGGTTTCCTATACCTGATTTAAAGGCATCACTTGCACCATTTAGCATTATTCCAATCTTATTCTTAGCAATTCGATTTTTTAAGCTTGATAAGGCATCATAGCCTACTAATTCATTTAATCCCTTTGGTTCTGATGCAACTATAAATTTATATCCATCTACAGTCACTTCTTGATTACCTGCTAATTCATCCTTAAGAGTGGATGGGGTAGGTAAGACCATATTTCCTATGGATGAAGGGTAATAAGCTCTTAAACTATCCAATAGAATTTGCCCTGATGGCTTTTTAATCGAGTCGGTTTCTGCAGTGTAGACTCTTTGAAGGGTTAATGGATAACTTACCTCTTGAGGTACATCTACGTTTAGATATTGCCAATCTGTAAAGTCTAAAGTCTTCTTAAAGTCAACTAGATATTCAGTTCCTTTGCTATCCTTTAATGCTCCTCTTAACCAAGTGCCGCTACCGTCACCCTTAACCCAAAGGCCCAATTTTTTTGGATAGCCACTAAAGGTAATGCCATCTGTGCCAAAGTTGGCATAGGCAGCACGGGTATTTTCTCCGCCAGAAAAGTCATAGTTAAGGGCTAATGAATGATTTCCATCACGAGCTTCATTGACTAGTGTAAGATTACCCACTACAGTCTCAGGATATCCTGAGAAATTAAATTTATCCAAACTTTCAAAGCTCTCTACTAAAGTACCTACAGACCCTACTGAAACCAATATGTTTTCAACCCCATTACCTACTGCGGCTGAAATAGCTCCACCTACAGCTTCACCAGTACTGTAGAATACTCCATCTCTGATTTCACCAATTCCACCAATTATATTGAATACAATATCATTCATATAAATCTTGGCTTGTGTTCCGTCCTTGTCCATTCCAATGAATTCACCAATCTTAAATTGACTATTGATATCAACATTGACACTATTATTCTTAGTGCTTAAATCCATTACAGGTCCAAGTACGTTAATATCCATAGAGCCGTTAATATCTCCATAAGAAGCTATGATTTTTCCAGTTCCTGAAGATAAGGCTTTAAAGGTATTTCCTATGAACTGTCCTTCTAGACCTTCTGATGAATATGTTATAAGGGATTCATCTACTTCTATAGGGTTATGATTTTCATCATATCCTCTAACCTTAAGATTACGACTTGTATCTAAAAACATAGTGTCATCGTCAGTTGTTATCTCTAGATAGGATAGGTCTCCAAGAGGTGCATTTGAAAACACTCCTACTGCATTTACTACGGATCTTTCTCCACCATCTGAAGGTTTATTAACTACAAGAGATTTGTCTTCATCTGCAGGCTTAATAGCCATAGTAGTTGAGCCTCCGCCATCAAGGTTAATTGCATTATAAGCACCTAAATCCCTTAATATGGCTCCAAACATTTCTTGACTTACTCCCTTAAAAGAAGCATCTCTTCCATCTATAGTTACTAAAATCAATTCACTTTCATCTTGGTTTACACCAATACCCGTTCTGGGTTCATTACCTTTATTAACGATATTAGTTAGAGACAATTCGCCATTTTTAAGGATAATAGATCCTCCACCTATGGCAAACTTAATTCCATCAACATCAGGCACTGTTTGGAGTTGAAGATCAACTCTATCTCCCGCCTCAAAGTGGTTTAGGTTTTCGTTTCTTACTGCTAATACATAGGAATCTCCAGTTTGAGATATGTCAAATGGATCACCACCAATTCTTCTAGCTTGAACAATTCCACCTACTACTAATACTTCTACTAAATCTTTGTGGAATCTACTACCTATTGATTTTGAACCCCAATGCTTATTTAATAGGGTAACTGTGTCAAATTCCTTTGTAACCTTATTTACTGTATTTATAAGTACTTCATTTCCGCTTCTTAGATTTGTTGCTACCATCTTTCTATCAAGATATTCAATACCGGTCTTGTCGGAGTTAGTAATATAGAAAGTAGGTAAAGCCCAACCAAGCTCTATTGGAGATGAGATAATCTCTCCATCGTTAATCAGAGTTCCCATTGCAGAAGGTAGTGGCTGATAGTTGAAATAATCTCCATTTATAGCTGCAACTGCACCGCTCTTTTCCACTAGGGCACTTACCTTATCCCTACTTGGGATACCACTTGGGTTAAATAATCCTTTAAGCTCTGTATAGTTATCTCTAAGATTAATTCTTAAAACATTTATATTCCACCAACCCTGGTCCGTAAACTTCTGTATTCTCTCATGAACCACTCCAGAGGATATATTCTGTTTATTAGTATTCTCATATATTATCTGGGGCATATTTACAGTTATTTGATTTGCATATGCAGGATAAGTCGAAGTCATTATAGTAGCGGCTGCCAAAATAGATAGGAAAGTTTTCTTGTTTCTTTTTCTCATAACATCACCTCGCTGAATTTTTGATACAATTAATTCTATTATATAGATAGAATATCTCAATATGGTTACAATTGCATTACAAGTTAATGAAGGGATAATATGGTATAATTAATTAAAACAAAAAAGTAAAAAGCTGATTACTAATGTAATCAGCTTCTATGGTCGGGGTGAGAGGATTTGAACCCCCGGCCCCATGGTCCCAAACCACGTGCGCTACCAAACTGCGCTACACCCCGATATTTACTTGTTGTTTATCAACGAC
>CAZPZN010000111.1:0-5786 GCA_964590735.1 uncultured Tissierella sp. | reverse complement strand
CTTATCTATACTTGAGAGTTTCAATAGGTAATTATCACCTTGGTAGATTTTATCTACCACTTTAAAGGAGCCCTTATGGGCTTTTTCTACCTTAACTGCAAGGGGCCTTATTAGGCATTTATACTTTCCATCACCCTTACTTAAATCAAAGGTAAAGATTTCACTTGTAAACTTGTTGTTTACTACTTGGCCATTGATATAAACACCTTCTGCGAAATAATCTGCCACTATGGTATTTACAGGGTTTTTAAATATGTTCTCTGGACTATCATATTGCTCTATTTGTCCACTATTCATAAAGGCTATTCTATCAGACATGGTTAAGGCTTCTTCCTGGTCGTGTGTTACTAATATAGTAGTTATCTTAAATTCCTTTTGTAATTCAAGAACAAGGTCTCTCATATCCTTTCTTAAGTTGACATCAAGGCTAGAGAAGGGTTCATCTAATAATAGGACTGTAGGCCCAGCTGCTAGAGCCCTAGCTAGGGCAACTCTTTGCATTTGACCACCAGACATCTCGTCTACCCGTCTATCTTCATATCCATTTAATTGGACTTTTTCCAACAAGTCTATGGCTTTTGTTCTGCATTTAGTCTTATTAGTTCCCATCATCTTTAAAGGAAAAGATATATTTTCTGCCACTGTCATATGGGGAAACAATCTAAAGTCTTGGAATACAATAACTGTCTTTCTCTTATGCGGAGGAATCTTATCTGCAACCTTTCCGCCTAATAAAATGGATCCTTGGCTTTGGTTTATTATTCCTGCTATAGTTTTCAGCATAGTAGATTTTCCGCATCCTGAAGCCCCTAATAGTGAAATAAATTCCCCATCTTGAACTTTTAGGTTTATAGATTTTAGTATTTTCTTATTTGATAAGTCTACGGATATATTTTGTAATTCTAATTCCATTAAAATTTCCCCTCCTTATTTTGAAATGACAGTTTTTTAATGACCCTATCCATTATTACAAATATAGTGAGTGTCGATACAACAAATACTAAGGCATAAGCAGATCCTATAGAACGGTCGCCCTTTGCAATAAATGGTACCATAAGAGTACTTAAGGTCTTAACTTTTCCTCCCCCTATTAAGAGGGTAATGAAGTATTGGCTAAATGAAGTGATATAAGCCATATTCATAGATGCCATTATTCCAGGTGAAAGAAGGGGTAGGGTGACATAGATAAATGATTTCAAAGGGGAAGCCCCTAAAACATAGGCTTGTACTTCCATTTGTTGGCCTACAGATGATGTTAAGTCTCTCATAATGTTTATGGAATAAGGCAGAGTATAGATTAGATGTACCATTATTACGCCTATAAGAGTGTCAGCTAGGGACATTCTAATAAATACTACATGGATACCCATGGCAAATACAGTTCCAGGTACTAGATTTGGGGCCATAGATAGGAAATCAATTAACCCCTTACCAAGAAAATCGTAAAAGACCAAGGCACGTGCGGTCATGGTAGCAACTATTGCTGACAATCCAGCAACAGATAGTGAAAGCAAGATGCTGGAGACCAAGGTTGGCAATACCTTTGCATAAGGAGCAAATACCTCTTTAAGAGCCCTTAAAGAAAAGGAGGTTGGATACAGATTAGGCCAAGGCCATCTACTTGTAAAAGTCCAAAGTACAAGTATTAGCAAGGGTGCTAGTATGGTAAAAACTACAAGATATAAGAATAGCCTTAAGGATTTATTTGAACTAGTATCTTTCATGGACATCACCCTTTATTTTCTTCTTCTTTTTAACTAAATAATATATCCCAGCCATAGACCAAGTTACTCCTAATATTAAACCATTCATTGCCATAGCATAAGGTCTGTGGAGCAAATCAGGATGCATATACTCAATGTGAGCTTGTACCGGTAAAGCCTTTGGCATTGTTGCTCCCAATAAGAAGGGGAGATCATAAGCTCCAAAGGAAAATGTTAAAATAATTAGGAAGGCCTTACTTATGGCAGGCATACTTAGAGGTAAGGTTATATAGAAGAAGGACTTAAGTCTAGATGCTCCCAAGTTCTCTGAAGCTTCTCCAAGCGTCTTGCTTATGCTATTCATTAAAGCCAGGCTAAAGTATGCAACAAAGGGCATCTCCTTCCATAGATAGCCTAGGATAATTCCAAAGCTGTTTTCTGTGTATAAGAGTAGGGGAAAGTCCCCTTGGGCATTTATTAATCCTAAACTATAAAACAATCTAGCTATCAAGCCGTTTTGTGAAAGAATACTTATGGAAAATAGGGCTACTATAGTATGAGGTATAAGAATAGCTAGTTTAATTATTTGAAGTGCTTTACCTTCTGTATGGCCTGTATAAACCAATGCAGTAGCCAGTATGGTACCTAAAAGAACAGCTAATATAGAGGATATAAAAGATATCCTCAAAGATACCTTTAAGGAATTTAGAAAGGTAGGGTTATTAAGTATTTCAATATAATAATCTAAGGTGAAATTGGTCAAATCAAAAGCAGGAATGTATCCAAAGCTTTGGACTATTCCATTTACAACTCCGACTATAAAAAGAACACCCAATAATACTATGGGCGCAATAAGTATATAGGGTGTTTTTTTATTCATAAGTATAGGAGATCTCTCCCTACACCGCCTTTCTATCTTTAAAATCTATTTACCAACTACCTCTTCAGCCCAGATCTCTTCTATTATTGGAACAAGATTTGCTGGCATCTCTGGTAATCTCTTGCTTAGAAGTTCATCTTGTGCTAGAACTCCTTGTCCTAAATCAACGCTATCGAATCTAGCTTTTTCTTCACTATTTAATTTCTCATAAGAAACTACTGGTAAAGTCCTTAATTCTTCAAATTGAGTTGCTTGTACTTCAGCTGACATAATCTCATTAATTGCCACCATAGCAGCTGCCTTATTAGGTGCATTCTTAGCAATAGCCATATAAGATGTATTTCCTACTGTGCCCTTGTCAAATAAAAATGATCTTGTGCTTTCATTATATATACCCTTCTCAATATCTGTAGCTACTGAATAAGGCGCATAGGACATGGTCATTACAATTTCACCATCTTGGAACATATTATTAACTTCTCCCGAAGTTGCAGGGAAGGTTTTTCCTTGATTCCATAGGTGTTTATTTAACTCTCTTAAATAGTCTAAAGCTGGCTCAATTGCTTCTTTAACGACTGCCTTGTCTGCTGCCATATCCATAAATTGTTCATATCCTACTAAATCGTAGATTAGAGTTCTTACAAAAGCAGAACCTGTAAAATCAGGTAGTGCAGGATAAGTTACCTTACCTTCATACTTTTTAGCATATTCCAAAAGTTCATCAGTATTCTTTGGTGTTTCTGCAGTTACAGCAGAATCATTAATAAATACCAATTGTGCCTTTCCATAAGGTGCTTCATAACCTTCTATAGGGAATCCAAAGTCAAATTGTACTTCTTCATCATTAGCATCTATATATTTTTCAAAGCCTGGTAATTGTTCTGCAAAAGGTCCAAATAATAGGTCATTTTCTTTAGCTGAGTAAAAATTTTCACCGTTAATCCAGATCATATCGATAGACCCTTTTTCTACACCTGCTTGTTTTTCTCCTGATAATTTAGCTAAGATTTCATCGATATTCATACCCACAACATCTAAGGTAATATCGTATTTTTCCTTTAATATAGGAGCAACTGTTTCGTTTAACCATCTGTTTCTATCTTCGTCCCCGCCCCAACCATAAAAACTAACTGTTTTTCCTTTAGCCTCTTCAATAATTGTATTGAAATCCGCATTAGGATCAAATTCTTGTGTTTCTTCATTTGTCTTAGGTGCTTCTGCTACAGGTGTTTCTGGTACATTTGTTTCTGGTGGGTTTGTTCCTCCAGCACAGCCTACTATTAAAGATAAGGCCATTATAATCGCTAAAAATGATGACGATTTTTTAATATTCATCTTTTCCTCCTTTAATTTTGCAATTTTAGTCCTCTACAATTATAGCATATTAGACCTTTTTCGCTAGAATATTTACCATAATATTACCTTATAAGTTATCCATGTTTATTGATAATCCTTATATCTAGAAAACGTAGTCATAATATTGGAGTAATTGCTTGACATAGAAAAGAGTGGTATGACAGTATCTTTAATTTATAGAGACCTTGATTTTGGGGAATAATCTCTTAATAAGACTAAGAGTACAAGAAAACGAGGCATGATTTATATGAAATTAAAAGAGTACAAGGAAAAAAGAAATTTTGAAAAGACCTTTGAGCCAGAAGGCAAGGTCCAAGAATCTGACCAAGGCCTCCGATTTGTGGTCCACCACCATATTGCCAGCCGCGACCACTTTGATTTACGCCTAGAATGGGGCGGAGTCCTCTTATCTTGGGCAGTACCTAAGGGGCCATCCTACAATACAAAAGACAAGAGACTAGCTGTCCATGTTGAAGATCATCCACTGGATTATAGAAACTTTGAGGGGACAATTCCCAAAGGACAATATGGAGGGGGAACTGTTATGGTCTGGGATGAGGGATTTTGGGAGCCCAAGGTTAATGTGGCGGAAGGATTAACTAACGGAATGCTCAAGTTCGTTCTCAAAGGAAGAAGACTTAAAGGAAAGTGGGCCTTGGTTAGATTAAAGACAAAAGATGATGCAAAAGCTGATAACTGGCTTTTTTTAAAGGAAAGAGATGACTATGTTCAAACTAGTGATGGGATTTCAGAATTTAATACTTCTATTAGAAGTGGACGGACTATGGAAGAAATAGAAAAGGGGGAAGATGAAAAGTTTATAAAAAATCCCTTTACTACTACAGATGTCCAGCTAGCCAAAATGGTCACTAGCATTCCTGAAGGTGAAGATTGGCTTTATGAATTGAAATATGATGGTTATAGAATTCTAGCTTATGCAGTAGCTCCTTATGATATCAATATGTGGGATGCCCTTCAAAGAATTGAGAGAGATGATCCATGGAAGGATTTTTTCCAAAATAATCAGAGACTTAAGTAAAGGGTGAAAAATAACCAAAGAGAACCGTCCCCTTTGGTTATTCTATGATTGAAAATTATCCCAAAATAAGCTAATATCATAGATAGAACAACTAAAGGGGTGGATCTATGAACCATTTTGAAGAGAGCTTAAAATTACATGAAAAGCACAAGGGAAAAATTGAAGTTATTTCTAAGATAAAGGTAGAAACCAGAGAAGATTTAAGTCTAGCCTATACACCAGGGGTTGCAGAACCATGTAGACAGATACATAAAGATGAAGATGATGTTTATAAATATACTTCTAAAGGTAACATGGTGGCTGTAGTAACTGACGGGTCTGCAGTCTTGGGCCTAGGAGATATAGGTCCAAAGGCAGCCCTACCAGTAATGGAAGGGAAGTCTATCCTCTTTAAAGAGTTTGCAAATGTTGATGCCTTCCCTATCTGCATAGATTCTAATGATGTTGATGAACTAGTCAAAACAATTAAACTGATTTCCCCAGGTTTTGGTGGTATAAATCTTGAGGATATTGGTGCACCAAGATGTTTTGAAATAGAGGAAAGACTAAAGAAGGAATTGGATATACCAGTGTTTCACGATGATCAACATGGAACAGCAATAGTCGTCCTATCAGGCTTAATCAATGCTTTGAAAATAGTTGATAAGAAAATTGAGGATATAAAGATCGTCATAAATGGGGCAGGAGCTGCAGGGACTGCAATTGCTACACTTTTAATGGCTGGTGGAGCTAGAAATGTAATTGTATGTGATAGGAATGGTGCCCTTTATAATGGAAGAGAAAAGATGAACGATGCTAAGGATGTTCT
>CAZPZN010000110.1:0-5822 GCA_964590735.1 uncultured Tissierella sp. | reverse complement strand
GCATTTGAACCAGTACTAGTTGAGGGTAAGGCTATAAAACTTCACCCATTAGTGTGTACGGCATATAATGCTGACTTCGATGGTGACCAAATGGCGGTTCACGTTCCGCTATCTACTGAAGCTCAGGCAGAAGCTAGACTTTTAATGCTATCTACTAACAACATTCTAGCTCCTAAAGATGGTAAGCCCATCACTACTCCAACTCAAGACATGGTTCTAGGAAGCTATTACCTAACCTTTGATGGAGAAGGGGAGAAGGGTGAAGGAAAATATTTCAAGGACTATGATGAGATGTTCCATGCTTACTCCAATGGAGACGTGGGAATTCATGCTAAAGTTAAGGTAAGAATTAGATTGAATCCTGATGATAGAGGTCAATTAGTTGATAGTACAGTTGGAAGATTTATATTCAATGAGCATGTACCTCAAGATTTAGGCTTTGTTGATAGAAGTATAGACCCATATTCACTTGAAATAAACAAAGTGGTAGATAAGAAATTTTTGGGTAAAATTATAGAGAAATCATATAATAAGCATGGTAATATAGTTACTTCAACTCTACTAGATCATATAAAGGAAACTGGATTTAAGTACTCTACAATTGGTGCCGTATCCGTATCCATGGGAGATATTGTTATACCAGAAGCAAAATATGCCTTAATTAAAAAAGCAGAACTTGAAGTAGATAAGCTTGAAAAATCATATCGAAGAGGTCTAATAACAGATGACGAAAGATATGAGAATGTAATTAATGTATGGAATAATACTACAGAAGAAGTTACAGATGCCTTAATGGAAAGTTTAGATCCTATGAACAACATATATATCATGGCTCTTTCTGGAGCGAGAGGTAGTAAGAACCAGATAAGACAGCTAGCAGGTATGAGAGGTCTTATGGCCAGTGCTTCAGGTAGAACTGTTGAGATTCCAATAAAGTCCAACTTTAGAGAAGGTCTTTCAGTACTAGAGTTCTTCGTATCAACTCATGGTTCCAGAAAGGGACTTGCCGATACTGCTCTTAGAACTGCTGACTCAGGATATCTAACAAGAAGACTTGTTGATGTTAGCCAGGATGTTATAGTTAGGGATATCGACTGTGGGACAGATGAATTCTTATTAGTAAAAGCATTCAAAGATGGTAAAGAAGTCATCGAGGACTTAAAGGATAGACTTGAAGGAAGATATTCATTTGAAGATATTATTCATCCTGAAACTGGTGAGATTATCGTTAAGAAAGATGAAATGATAACTGAAGATCTTTCTGAAACAGTTGAAAAAGTAGGAATTGAAGAAGTTAAAGTAAGATCAGTTCTTGGATGTAAGGTTCGACATGGTGTTTGTGCTCACTGTTATGGTAAGAACTTAGCTACTGGAAGCAAGGTAAATATTGGTGAATCCGTTGGTATAATAGCAGCCCAATCAATTGGTGAGCCTGGTACCCAGCTTACAATGAGAACTTTCCATACAGGTGGAGTTGCAGCAGCGGTTGATATCACTCAGGGTCTTCCAAGAGTTGAGGAGCTTTTTGAGGCTAGAAAACCAAAGGGGTTAGCTGTTATTTCCGAAATTGATGGAACGGTATCCATAAACGAAGTTAAGAGAAAGAAAGAAGTAGTTATAACTGCAAGAGATGGAGAAAGTGCAACATACCCTATCGTATATGGTGCAAGATTAAAGGTAAAACCTGGAGATGTAATAGAAGCTGGGGATGAATTGACTGATGGTTCAGTTAACCCTCATGATATCCTTAAGATCAAGGGGATGAGGGGAGTTCAGAATTATCTAGTTAAGGAAGTTCAAAGGGTATATAGACTACAGGGTGTTGACATTAATGACAAGCATATAGAAGTTATTATTAGACAGATGTTATCAAGGGTTAAAGTAGAAGACGCCGGAGATAGTGAAATGCTTCCAGGAAGTCTTGTAAGCTTGCATGAGTTTGAAGACTTAAATGAGAAAGCTATTACAGAAGGTGGCCTACCAGCTGTAGGAACCAGGACACTTCTTGGAATCACAAAGGCTTCTTTGGCAACTGACTCGTTCCTATCAGCTGCATCATTCCAAGAGACAACAAGAGTTCTTACTGAAGCAGCAATAAAGGGTAAGGAAGACTACTTGATTGGACTTAAAGAAAATGTAATAATAGGAAAACTTATCCCTGCTGGTACTGGTATGAAGAAATACAAAAATATAAAACTCAAATCTGAGGAAAATATTGAGCTACTAGAGGAAAATTTAGTTGACACTGAAATAATCCAGTGATAGAATATCTAAGTGTGCAAACTTAAATTGACTTTTTACAACATAAAGATTATGTGGATGTCGTATCCACATAGTCTTTAAGGTGTTTAAAGGAGGAGATTGTTTTGCTATCAAAACTAGCTAAACATGAGAAGGTCGTAGGCGCAAAACAAGTAAAAAGAGCCATTGATTCATCTTTGGTTGATCTTATTTTTATTGCAGACGATGCTGAAAGAAAGGTCACAAGAGAAATTGAAGAGCTTAGTAAGGCCAAGCAAATCCAAATAATTCGTGTCGATAGTATGGAGGATTTGGGGGAGGCTTGTGGTATAGGTATTAATGCAGCAGTAGCTGCGTTATTAAAATAAAAAGAAGGAGGTGCCTTATGCCAACCATTAACCAATTAATCAGAAAAGGCAGAGAAAAAATTGTTTACAAATCAAAATCACCAGCTTTAGGAGTGAATTTAAACACTCTAAGAAAGAAGGAAACTGAGGTAAACTCTCCGCAAAAAAGAGGTGTCTGCGTAGCTGTTAGAACAGTAACTCCTAAGAAACCTAACTCAGCTTTGAGAAAGGTAGCAAGAGTAAGACTTACTAACGGATTTGAAGTTGCTGCATACATCCCAGGAATTGGACACAACCTACAAGAACATAGTGTTGTTCTAATTAGAGGAGGAAGAGTAAAAGACCTTCCAGGTGTTAGATACCATATTGTTAGGGGTACCTTAGATACTGCTGGCGTTGACAAAAGACAACAAAGCAGATCAAAATATGGCGCAAAGAAACCAAAAGCAGCTAAGAAGTAAAAACGTTAAAATGCAGGATTCAATCTGTTAATATAGATGCATTTTGGCGCACACGGCTCTAAGCCGAGTACCTATGAATCGACTTTAATAGTTAAGGAGGGAAGTAAAGTGCCAAGAAAAGGACATATACAAAAAAGAGAAGTTATGCCAGATCCAATTTATGGTGATCTAATAGTAACTAAACTTGTTAATCACATCATGCTTGATGGAAAAAAAGGAATATCTGAGAATATAGTTTATGGTGCATTTGACTACATTCAAGAAAAAACTGGTGAAGATCCCCTAGAAGTATTCTACAAGGCTATAAATAACATTATGCCTGTTCTAGAAGTAAAAGCAAGACGTATAGGTGGAGCAACATACCAAGTTCCAATAGAAGTTAGACCAGACAGAAGAGAAACATTAGGACTACGTTGGTTAGTAAGCTACTCTAGAAAAAGAGGCGAAAAGACCATGGTTGAAAAACTAGCTAAGGAATTAATGGATGCTTCAAATGGACTAGGTTCAAGCGTTAAAAAGAGAGAAGATACACATAAAATGGCTGAAGCAAATAAGGCTTTCGCACACTACAGATTCTAATTTTCAAGTAGTGATGTTTAGTTATTAATGTGTGGTGACTTAGAAACAAATTATAAGGAGGAAGTATTGTGCCAAGACAAATTTCGTTAGAAAGTACGCGTAACATCGGCATAATGGCTCATATTGATGCAGGAAAAACAACCACCACAGAGAGAATATTATTTTATACTGGAAAAATTCATAAAATAGGTGAAACTCATGAAGGCGCTGCTACAATGGACTGGATGGAGCAAGAGCAAGAAAGAGGTATCACTATAACATCTGCTGCAACAACTGCAATTTGGAAAAATCACAGAGTCAACATTATAGACACACCAGGACACGTGGATTTCACGGTTGAAGTTGAAAGATCACTTAGAATACTTGATGGTGCTGTAGCTTTATTCGATGCAAAAGGCGGAGTAGAACCACAATCTGAGACAGTTTGGAGACAAGCGGATAAGTATAATGTACCACGTATGTGTTTTGTTAATAAAATGGATATCGTTGGTGCAGACTTTTTCAGAACAGTAGAAATGATTAAAGATAGACTAAAGGCTAATCCTCTACCAATACAAATACCAGTTGGTAAGGAAGATACTTTTGTCGGAATGGTTGATTTAGTTAATATGAATGCCGAGATATATCATGATGATTTAGGTGAAAAAATCGAAATTACTGATATTCCCGATGATTTAAAGGAATTAGCAGCTGAATTTAGAGACAAGATGATTGAATCTATTTCAGAACATGATGAAGAATTAATGATGAAATATTTAGATGGTGAAGAGCTTTCTATAGATGAAATCAACAGAGGTATAAGATCTGCAACTGTTAAAGGTGCTGTTACACCAGTATTATGTGGTTCCTCATATAAAAACAGAGGAGTTCAGCCTTTACTAGATGCAATAGTCGCTTATCTTCCATCACCATTAGATATTCCACCTGTAAAGGGTACTGACAAAGATACAGGTGAAGATGTTGAAAGACATTCTTCAGATGAAGAGCCTTTCTCAGCTTTAGCTTTCAAAATAGTTACTGACCCATACGTTGGTAAACTTGCATATGCAAGAGTTTATTCCGGTGTATTAAAAGCTGGTAGCTATGTAATGAATACAACTAAGGGCAGAAGAGAAAGAATAGGTAGACTTCTACTAATGCATTCTAATAAGAGAGAAGAAATAGAAGAAGCTTATGCAGGTGATATCGTAGCAGTGGTTGGTCTTAAGGATACGACTACAGGAGATTCACTTTCAGACGAGCAAGATCAAATCATATTAGAGAAGATGGAGTTTCCAGAGCCAGTAATCAGAGTAGCTATTGAACCAAAGACAAAAGCTTCTCAAGATAAGATGGGTATTGGACTTCAAAAGCTTGCTGAAGAAGACCCTACATTCAAGACTTATACAGATGAAGAAACAGGCCAAACTATTATCGCTGGTATGGGTGAGTTACACTTAGAGATTATCGTAGATAGACTACTTAGAGAATTCAAAGTAGAAGCTAACGTAGGTAATCCTCAAGTAGCTTATAAAGAATCCATCCAAGCATCTGCAGAAGCAGAAGGTAAGTATGTTAAACAATCTGGTGGACGTGGTCAATACGGACACTGTAAACTTAGAGTTGAGCCTCAAGAACCTGGTAAGGGTTATGAATTCGTAAATGCTATAGTTGGTGGTGCTATTCCTAAGGAATACGTCAACGCTGTAAACAATGGAGTTCAGGAAGCATTAGAATCAGGTATTCTTGGTGGTTATGAAGTTCTTGATATTAAAGTAACTTGTTATGACGGATCATATCATGATGTTGACTCATCTGAAATGGCATATAAAATTGCTGGTTCCATGGGAGTTAGGGAAGCTATTAGAAAGGCAAAACCTACTTTACTAGAGCCAATGATGAAAGTAGAAGTTACTGTTCCTGAAGAATATATGGGAGATGTTATTGGTGACATTAACTCAAGACGTGGTAGAATCGAAGGAATGGATTTAATTAGTGGGGCACAAATCATTAGAAGCTTTGTTCCATTAGCTGAGATGTTTGGTTATGCTACTGACCTTCGTTCAAACACACAAGGTAGAGGCTTGTACTCAATGCAATTCGACCACTATGAATCAGTGCCAAATAGTATAGCAGAAAAAGTATTAGGCGATAAATAGCAAACTTAAGGAGGAGAAAGTAATGGCTAAACAAAAATTTGATAGAAGTAAACCAC
>CAZPZN010000109.1:0-5952 GCA_964590735.1 uncultured Tissierella sp. | reverse complement strand
CATGGGTGTTATGACAAAAACAACGTAGTGCCTAAACACTTAGGCTAATCAACCAGGCTTTAATAGACCTGCGTATTAGGACTACTACAAGCCTTCGACTTTAGTCGAGGGTTAGTTGACATTCTCACCCAATCTTTTTTGTATTATATGCTAATATACCCATATTGTTTATAAATCCATCAAAAAAGAAAATCGGCAAGATGCCATTTCACATTACTAAATATACTATAAAGGCAAAAATCAATAATATAGGCAGGAAGACGATGAAGGCTGAGATAATAATGGCAAGTAAATCATTCTTTTCTAAATTCAATTCATCATCTTGGCCAATATTTTTATCCTTTTCCTTGTTTTTATTCTTTAACCATTCCATGGCTCTATCTATCTTTTTTTGAAAGATCATTTCTTATCAATCCTATCTAGCTTATTGTCATCCCCATCATAGCCGTTCTCCTCTTCCCTGTCATCCCGAGCATAGCCGAGGGATCTCCGCATTTCAATGCTTCTAAAGGAGGAGATTTCTACTAGTCAATATTTAACTTATGATGACAAGCTACAAAATGACCCGGTCTTGCTTCCTCAAATTCTGGCACTATTTTTTTGCAAATATCAGTGGCATACTTACAACGAGTATGGAACTTACATCCACTTGGTGGCCTGATAGGACTTGGAATATCCCCTTCAAGAACCTCTATGTTCCCACCATCTTCATCAGTAGTAGGTATGGCTGAAAGTAATGCCTCTGTATAAGGATGCATTGGTCTTGAATACAATTCTTTAGTCTCAGCTAATTCAACAATATTTCCCAGGTACATGACCCCAACTCTGTCACTAATATACTTAATAACACTTAAATCATGGGATATAAACATATAGGTTAGATCTTCCTTTTCCTTTAAGTCTAACAATAGATTGATAATCTGTGATTGAATAGATACGTCTAGAGCCGATACAGCCTCATCACATACTATAAACTTAGGATTTAAGGCTACAGATCTGGCTATTCCTATACGTTGTCTCTGGCCACCTGAGAATTGGTGTGGATATCTATGGAGAAAGTAGGGTGCTAATCCACATTTATTCATGGTTTCTAGTATATAATCCTGAACATTATCATCCTTCTTATCGAACATCTTATGGGCAAACATGCCCTCTGATATGATTTGTCCCACTGTTAATCTAGGGTTTAATGAGGAATATGGATCTTGGAATATCAATTGCAAATCCTTACGAAGTTTTCTCATTTCCTCTTCAGTCAGTTCAGCTAAGTTAATACCATTATCCTCATAAGCTTCATATTTATCAAAATCAGGATGATTTTTGTATTTTTCCTTTAGGGTCTTAATTTCCTTTTGAATCTCTTGAAGACTTTTTTCAGTCTTAATATATTCTGCCTCTAGACTTTGTATATTGGATTTATTAGCATCTTTCTTAATCTCTTCTAGATGAATCTTATCCCTTATTCGTCTTGATTCAACACTGGCCTTAAAACGCTTGACCATCAGCTTGGATATTGGCTGCATATCCTCGGCCACCATAAATCCACCGATTAACTCTGCCATATTTAAAAATAGAGTTCTTGCAGCTTTTTCTGCTGCTCGATATTTTTCTAAGGCCTTATACTTGTCATCACCCTCAGGTAATTTATCGTATTCCTTTTTACTTCTCTCTTCATTACTTTTTAATTCAAGAAGCTTCTTTCTATGGGAATCAAGGTTTTCCAATGTCTTTAGTACATATTCAGGTGCAATTTCAGCTATATCACGGCCATAATATAGGGTTCTTCCATCGGTTTGATTATTAAGCTGAAGTAAGGTACGACCTAAAGTAGATTTACCACATCCACTTTCACCTACTAGTCCAAAGGTTTCTCCTTCATAAATATCAAGGGTTATATCCTCATTAGCTCTAACATATAACTGCTCAGATTTGAAGATAGAAGCTTTCTTTACAGGGAAGTATTGTTTCAAATTTTCTACCCTTATAAGAACTTTCTTCTCCTTATTAGCCATTGGACCTCACCCCTTTCTTAGGATAAAAACAACGGACTTCATGTTTTTTTTCAACAGTGACTATGTCCGGTTCATTGTCTCTACACTTATCTGTTGCATATTTACATCTAGGGGCAAATTTACATCCCTTTGGTAAATCTAGAGGATGTGGAACAGCTCCTGGAATAGCTTCCAATCTTACATCTGTTGGTGTATCAAGTCTGGGAACTGAGAACATCAAGCCTTCAGTATATGGATGTGAATAGGGACTTTCTTTCCCGAATATAGTCTTGACTGGTGCCTTTTCTACTACCTGTCCACAGTACATAACTGCAACATCATCGGCCATCTGATTTATTACTCCTAAATCATGAGTAATAAATAATATAGAAGTACCACTTTTATGTTTTAATTCATTCATAAGCTTCAGTATCTGAGCCTGTATAGTAACATCTAGTGCTGTTGTTGGCTCGTCTGCTATTAAAAGCTTAGGTTTACAAGCTAAGGCCATGGCAATCATAACACGCTGTCTCATGCCACCCGATAACTGATGAGGATATTGTTTTGCTACTTCCTTAGGATTTGGAATCTTAACTAAAGCAAGCATCTTAACCACTTCTTCAGCAGCTTCTTTCTTAGTCATTTTCTGATGTACCATAAATGGCTCTGAGACTTGTCTTTCTATTGTAAATACAGGATTTAATGAAGTCATTGGCTCCTGAAATATAACCGAGATATCATTGCCTCTAATGTGCATCATATCATTTATTTGAACATCAGCAAGGTTCTTTCCATCAAAGAAAATCTCACCACTGTCTATATAACCATTACCGTCTAATAACTTTATAATGCTCATGGCAGAAACGCTCTTACCGCTTCCACTCTCTCCTACTATGCCTAGGGTCTTTCCAGCTTCTACAGAGTAGGATACTCCGTTTACTGCCTTTACAGTACCCCTCTTGGTTTTAAAATAAGTATGCAAGTTCTTAACCTCTAATAGTGCCATCTAATCTCCCCCTAACGTTCTTGAGATTTTGGATCTATGGCATCTCTTAGACCATCACCTACAAGGTTAATGCAAATAACGCATATACCAAGAAGGATAGACGCATATACCCATCTCCACCAAAAATTCTGAATTACTATACTGTTGTTGGCTCCATAGAGCATATTCCCCCATGTTGGCTGTGGTGCTTGAACGCCAAATCCAAGATAAGATAATGTAGCCTCTGTTAACATAGAAGTTGCAAAATTTAATGTTGCTGAAACTATAATAACGGATATAACATTAGGGAGTATATGTTTAAATACAATACCCATCTGTTTGATTCCAAGTGATTTAGCAGCAACTACATATTCTTGCTCACGAATGGATAAAACTTGTGCTCGAACAAGCCTAGAAAGTCCTGGCCAGGATAATAGGCCGAGTATTACCATTATGAGATAGGTTCGCTGACTAGAAGTCATAGCATTTCCAATAAGGGCTGATAAAATCATAGCAAAAGGAAGGAAAGGTAAAGAGTTTACCATTTCAGTTAGCCTTTGTAAGACCATATCTATCCTTCCGCCAAAATATCCAGATATACCACCTACAATAATACCTATAAATGTTGATATAACAACAGCTACAGCACCTATGGTAATAGACATTCTACCTCCATTAAGGAGTCTAGTAAATATGTCTCGGCCTAAATCATCTGTTCCAAAAAGATAACCCTTAAGCCCCCAAGTCAATACTTCCCCACTATCTGTAACAGCATAGTTTTGGTAGAAGTCAGTATAAAATCTTTCAATATTTTTCTCTTTTACAACTTTAGGAACATCTGTCTGATCATAATAATCAGCTCCCCAAGATATGATATCCCCATTTTCAAGTTGTGCTGTATAGTGATATCTTCCACCTTGAATTGAAAGAATTTTACTCTCAGTTTGTGGTGGATTACCTTCACCTTTTGTAGACTTGTTCCCCCAAATAAAAACCTGGCCTTGGTCATTAACAGCAGCAACTGTGGCTGCAGTCGTTGCTATGTCTATAACATTTCCCATGTTTTCAGGGATAGTGGAATATGCATTTCTTTGTGTACCCAGATAAACAGCCTGACCATCATTAGTCAAACCTACTACAGCATCGGAAGTAGTTAATATCTTCTTTAATTTGCCTTGGTATGGATGAAATTCATTATAATCATTGTTCATGGTATTTCCGAAATAAAAACTTCTACCATCTTCCGTAAGTACCAGGGAGGATTGGTAACCAGCCTCTATTTCCTTTATATTAGTAAGCATTTCAACCTGGTAGGATGGGGTTATCTGCGCTTGTCGATTGCTTCCAGAACCAAATATCTTACCCTCATGGTTTAACATTATAAGATGATCGTAGCCAGCTGCAATATCCACAATCTTACCCATATTTGCTGGTAGATTTCTAATATCGATAGTATCACTTACCCTAGTCTTTCCCCATATATATAGGAGTCCATCATCTGATATACCTGCACTAAATGTAGGTCCAATAGCTATATCCTTTAATTTTCCATTTAAAGATTTTGGAATGGCCATCATATCATAACCTGGTGCTACATTTTGTTGACTTGTTTCAGAAAAGGATAGATCAATAGGATTAATAATCGGTCCAATTAAAACCGTTAAAAATATTAATATAAAAATTATTAGCGCAGTCATAGCTATCTTATTGCTTGAAAATGTCTTAACAACGGTTCTAAATGGACTTTGAACCTTTTCTTCTTCTAAAAGAGATAATTTATTTTTGCCTCCAAATAAACTGCCAAATAGGAGGGATAAGAAACTTTTCTTTTCTACTTCTTTCATATGACCCATAAATATCTTCTCCTCCTATTTATTTACTCTGACACGAGGGTCAACAAAACCATAGCTTAAGTCAGTAATTAAATTTCCAATTAATGCAATTACAATATAGAATAGTTGAATAGCTAAAGCTACGTTATAATCCTGACTAGTTAGGGAATTAATATAGAATTTACCCATACCATTTAAATTAAACATACTTTCAACTACTAAGGAACCTGAGAATACACTAATTAGCCAACCAATTAATAGAGTAACAATTGGAAGTAGGGCATTTCTCCAGGCATGAGAAAATATTACAACTTTCTCCTTTAAACCCTTTGCCCTAGCAGTCTTGATATAATCCATACTAAGAGCATCACTCATGGCTGCTCTAATGTATCTTGTAAGCCCACCAAGAGACCCTATAGTCATTACTCCTAAAGGCAATGCAAGGTGCCATAGTTTGTCCTTTAGTATCTCCCAAGTATTCCCTGAAAAGTTAGGAGTAACCATACCGCTTACTGGGAACCATTCTAACTTAACAGCAAATGCAAATATGAATAATAAAGAGATTATAAATGTAGGTAGACTATAGCCCACAATTGTTAAAACCTGTATAAGCTTATCAAATATTGAATTTCTTTTAACTGCACAGTAAATACCTAGTGGTATAGTAATAGCCAGGGCTAATCCTACTGCAAACAAGTTGATAAATATTGTATTTTTCATAGGTTGTTTAATAACTGTTGCAACAGGCTGCTTATATACTTGAGACATACCAAAGTCTAGCCTAAGAGTCCCTCCTAGCCATTTTACATATCTAACAATTAGGGGATCATCGAGACCCATTCGAGTTCTTGCCTGCTCATACCTATATTGATATTCTTCTGGAGTAATTTTGTCTTTGACACCTTCCAACTCTGCTCTAGCAGGGTCTCCTGGAATGAGATTGTATAGAAAGAATAGTAGAAGTGACATTACAAAGAAAACAAATATCATATACAATACTCTCTTACCGATGTACTTAGCCATATTTTTCCCGCCTTATCCAATTTTTTATGTAATCTTGCTTTTAATCCCGAAGCTAGTAATGGGATGTGCTTGTCATCCCGAGCGTAGCCGAGGGATCTGCTTGTCATCCCGAGCGTAGCCG
>CAZPZN010000108.1:3392-6062 GCA_964590735.1 uncultured Tissierella sp. | reverse complement strand
GGATAGTATATAGAAGTGGTGTTGAAGACTTATCCAGCTTTATAACTGCTGTTATTCAATCAGAGCAATTGGGTAGCAATATAGCAAATATGCTTAGGGTCCAGTCTTCATCTATGAGGCAAAAAAGAAGACAAAGAGCTGAAGAAAGGGCTATGAAGGTACCAGTTAAGATGCTTTTTCCACTTGTGTTTTTTATGCTTCCTGCTTTATTTATAGTAATACTAGGACCAGCAATGATAAGAATAGTCAATATTCTAGGAGATATGTTCTAAAATCGAGGTGATACTATGAGGAGATTAATTATCATAATTTTGTTGTTGTCATTAAGTATATCAACATATGCTGCACCTTTAAGTGATTTAAACTCAGAAACCTTAGCAGTATCACTTGTAATAGATACTTCAGGTAGTATGGCACAGACCGACCCTCAAAAACTTCGTCAATCAGTAGCAGATGTTTTTATAGACAATCTTAATCCTGAGGATTATTTAGGTATAATTACCTTTAATAGTGCTGTAGACTTAGTAATCCCCATGCAGCAATTGGAGGATAATACTGTTAGGGGTAATATAAAGGCAAGTTTATATCCGAAGCTTGATGGAGTAGCTGATACAGATTATCAAGCTGCATTGAATGAAGCTAATAGACAGCTGGAAGGATTATTTAATCCTGATGCTACTAAGATTATAATATTCTTAACCGATGGTGAGCCGGATCCCAATCCTATAAATATACCAGCTGATTCAGATTCTATGACAAACTATATGAATGGATTATGGTCTACAGTATCAAGTATCGCTACTAATAAGTATCCTGTATATTCTATAGGCTTTAGTGATGGTATAGATGTTGAAGTCTTGAACAGAATAGCCACTGAAACAGGTGGGGATGTAAGGATTTATAAGGATGCAGCTGAATTGGATACTAACTTGGTTCAGATGCTTAAGTCCAGAGAAACTATAGTTCAGGAGCTTTTAGCACCCCAAGAGACTACTACAGTAGTTGAAAGTGATGTAAAACCTATTTTGGTATCAGATTTTTGGCTTAAGAGTGAGGGTTATAGAAATGGGGAGAAGGTAGCCATTTCTGCATCTGTATTAGCCGGTAATACTCGTATTCATAGTGGAAGGGATTTGATTGTAGAATCCTTTGGATTGATGATCAAACATGCGGATGGTACAGAATCTAATATTCCCCTATATGATGACGGAACGAGTGACCATAGTGATATAAGAGCTAATGATGGACTATGGTCTAATATGATTTCCTTTGATAAGAATGGCAGTGCAAATGCTAGCCTTATCTTGAAGGGAAGCTTAAAGGGCCAAGAATTAGCTCTTGAGAAGGAAATTGGAGACTATATAGTTGCAAATTCAGGGAATATAAATGTTACCCAATATGAAAGTTCACTTTGGATTAAAGAAGGAGAAATCTTAAAGATTCCTATTAGGCTTAAGAATAATTCTGATTTCAAGGAAACTGTATTTGTTCAAGTAGATGAAGGATTTGGAAAGCTTTTACCAAATCAAATAGAGCTAGATCCAAATTCCGATAGTGGATATGAATTAAATATAGAGTTGAATCCAGAACTGGAGAAAAAAACTCACAACTTCATATTGACCATCAATCCACGAGAAGGATCTACCAAGATAGATAAAAATACCATTAACTATGATCTTGAGTTAGTTGGAAGTATTGAAGGTTTAAAGAGAGATTTTATAGGAAATGCTAGCATTTATTTACCTTTAATAGGGATTTTTATTGGTATACCCTTAATTATTCTGATTTTTGGTATGGTCTTATATGGATTATTAGTAAGACCTCAACTTAGAGTTCATGGAACTTTAATCTACTGGGAAGACCCTAATTCAGAAGATAAGAAGGAACTAGATTTATCAAGGTTAAAGAAGAATAAAGTAGTAATAACCCTTGATGAAGAAAAGAGTGCTGATTATAGGCTAAGTAGTAGTCGTTATGATTATGATCTTGAACTATATAAAGAATTAGTCAAAAAGACTAGTAAGTTTATACTTGGTTGGAAAGCCTTACTTTCAAAAAAAGCAATAAGTGAATTGATTATCAGGACCACACAACCTGGTATTATTGACCATGAAGGTGATATTTTTACTAAGATGAACCTCTATGACCAAGATGAATTTATTTCCGGGGAATATTCCTTCAAGTATATCAAACCAAAGACCAGACTTTCAAAAGAATCAGATGAGGGCAGGAATGTACTGGAGGGTAGAGTATAATGGCATATATAAATAATCTATCCAAAGAAAATAAGCTATTGGACAATGTAAAAATTGCTGATAGCTTTTCTACTAGATTAAAGGGATTGTTGGGGAAATCAGGGCTTGAGCCAGGGGAAGGGCTAGTAATCAAGCCCTGTAACTCCATCCATACCTTCGGCATGAAATTCCCAATAGATGTAGCCTTTGTAGATAAAGATAATATGGTTGTCCATATTATGGATAATATTCCTAAGGGAAAGATGAGTCCCATAATAAAAGGAGCAAAATATGTTATAGAAGCTAGGGCTGGGGAGTTTAGAGATAGGAATTTAGAAGTAGGGGATGTTATAGAAATAGGAGATTAGTCGATTTTGATTAATCTCCCTTTTTTTAAACTCGAGATCCTTCGTGAGCATAGATTATTCTGCTAGGC
>CAZPZN010000108.1:0-3292 GCA_964590735.1 uncultured Tissierella sp. | reverse complement strand
TTTACCATTAAATCTTTAATAACAGGCCTATAATCATGGTCTTTTATCAGCCTAGAATATTCTTCAAAATTACTTTCACCAATATATTTCTTTAAAAAGCTTAGGGCATGAATTAATTCAGTATCTGTATTATGAACATAGTCTTTTAATAGATTTTCTGTTCTTATATCTAAATCGCATGTTATTTCAATATTTTCTCCAGCCTTTATAGCATGGAATAAATAGTCTGGTATAGCTACATTACCAATTCTTCTACTTTCACCTTCGGTAAAGACTATATCTGATTTCCTATTCTTTAGAGAATGGTAGATTAGGCTTTCAAACATCTTTTGGGAATGTTGGGCTCCTAGTCCTACACCACCTAGAATTGATCCTCGATGATTTGAACATCCTTCTAAATCAAGAATATCATATCCTTCTTTTTCTAGTTCCTTTAGTACTTCTGTCTTACCACATCCTGTATTGCCATAGAGTACTTTGAACTTAACCTCTTGTACAATTGTAGGTAAATTACTATTAATAAATCCTCTATAACCCTTATAACCACCTTCAAGTCTTATGGCGTTGATTCCCAGGGATTTAAAAAGAACCACTAGGGATCTACTTCTAAATCCGCCTCTTGCACAGAAGAAAACTAGATTTTTGTATTCCTTATCCAATTCGTTGACCTTTTGAAATATTTGTGGAAGTCTTTTTGAAATGGCTTCTACTCCTAATTGTTTTGCCTTATCTATACTTTCCTGAACATAGGTTGTGCCTACTTGGGCTCTTTCTTCATCTGTAAAGATTGGTATATTTATAGCTCCAGGAATAGTTTCAGATGTGTATTCATCTGGACTACGTACATCTATTAGCAGGTAGCTTCCTTCTAGCCTACCCTTTTCTATATCTTCATATGTTACTTCTCTTAGCATTTTTTCTCTCCATCCTAAGTCATTCATGAGTTTACAAAAGCGGAGATTCCTCCTTAGTCAAGTTTATACTGGCCGTGTCGAAATGACAGGCAGTAAACCCGAAAATCTTCGTTTTGTTCATAATGACAACTCCATTTGCAATTATCTATTAAGTTTATCTATAACAAATATTATAACATAGATAATTATACACCTATAATGCAAATTTAGAAAGGGTGGAGGAGGAATTCTAGAAGAATTTCTTGACAGTACCTAATAATCCTCTTGCTATGGATCTTCCTATAGTTCCAGTTACAGAGGTCATGGTAGACTTTGCAACTCTGTTTAGAGGGTTTTTCTTCCATGCTTGTTCTTTTGCTTTTCTTTCTGCAGCTTCTTGTTTTTCTAATTCCTTACGAGCCTTTTCTGCTGCTTTTTCTTCTGCAGCTCTTAATTTTTCTTCTTCTTTGGCCTCTTTCTCTTGAAGTTTTTCCTCTTCTAAGCGTTTTTCAGCTTCTATTCTAGCTTCGAATTTCCTTTGGAGGAGTTCATATGCTGATTCTCTATCTATAGGCACATGGTATTTTTGGAATAGTGAAGAGGAGTTTATTAGATAATTTCTCTTTTCCTCGGAAATAGTTCCAAATGCACTATGTGGAGGACATATTATTGCTTTTTCAACTACTGATGGTCTACCTTCCTCATCAAGGAAGGATACCAAGGCTTCACCTGTTCTTAGTTCTGTAATTACATCCTGAACTTTGAAATTAGGATTTTGTCTAAAGGTTTCAGCAGCTGATTTCACAGCTTTTTCATCTCTTGGAGTATAAGCTCTTAAGGCATGTTGAACTCTATTTCCCAGTTGACCTAAGACCTTATCTGGTATATCTATTGGATTTTGTGTAATGAAGAATACTCCAACCCCTTTAGAGCGAATTAACCTAACAACTTGCTCTATTTTTTCCATTAATATTTTAGGTGCATCATCAAATAATAGATGGGCTTCATCAAAGAAGAATACCAATTTTGGCTTATCTAAATCTCCTACTTCAGGAAGCTCTTCAAATAGCTCTGAAAGCATCCATAAAAGGTAAGTAGAATATAGGGTAGGTGAATTGAACAAGTCTTGAGAAGCTAGAATATTGATGTATCCTTTTCCATTGGAATCAAGGCTTAAAAAATCCATTATATCTAAGGCTGGTTCACCAAAGAAGGAAGCTGCCCCTTGATCTTCAAGTTTTAAGAGAGCTCTTTGAATGGCTCCTATTGATTGTCTAGAAACATTACCGTACTCAAGGGTGATGTCCTTAGCATTTTCTCCTACATACTGGAGCATTGACCTTAAATCCTTTAAATCTATTAATAATAGTCCCATGTCATCAGCAAGTCTAAAGGTAATGGAAAGTACACCTTCTTGAGTATCATTTAGACCTAATAGTCTTGATAAGAGTAGGGGACCCATTTCTGTTATAGTTGCTCTTAAGGGACTACCAAGCTTTCCAAATATATCCCATAATCGAGTGGGATAGCCTTGGAATGTAAAATTCTCTAATCCAAGTTGGGATATTCTTTCCTCTAATTTTTCGTTTATTTGACCTGCTTCTGAAATACTTGCTAAGTCTCCCTTTACATCGGCCATAAATACTGGAACCCCTATAGAGCTAAAGTGCTCTGCCATTACCTTTAGGGTAACTGTCTTACCTGTTCCTGTAGCTCCTGCTATTAGTCCATGTCTATTGGACATATTGGATAAAAGCTCAGTATTTATATCACCCTTACCTATAAGTAATCTATATCCTTCTCCCATTGTGACGCCTCCTTTGAAATATCATTTTTAAATACCTTACTTTAGAATATACCCATCTTCAATTCATAATGCACAATTCTACAGTTCACAATTATTCTTAGGGTCAAACCATAGGGTTTTAAACCCGAGATGCTTCACTTGTGTTCAGCATGACACACATAATGAATGTACTAACAATTATTTTTCTCCATTGTGAATTGTGGATTCTATTGTTATAATACTTTTATTGAGGAGGTATTTGAATGTCTAAATACAGAATGCAACTTGTAATTCCATATTATGATGGTGATAAAAATGGATATTTGAGACCAGAGAATTTGCTTGCATATTTAGGGGAGGCATCTACTTTACATAGCAATTCAATAGGGCTAGGTCAAAAAGAGCTTTTAGCACATAATTATTCCTGGATGCTTAATAGGTGGAGAGCTAGATTTTATAAACATCCTAGAGTCATGGATGAAATTACTGTTGAAACTTGGAGTTCAGGAATAGATAAGTTTTATGCTACTAGGGAATTTGTAGTTTATGGCAAAAATGAGGAAATCTTATTTAAGGGGACCACTCAATGGGTATTTCTTGATTTGAACAAACT
>CAZPZN010000107.1:0-6197 GCA_964590735.1 uncultured Tissierella sp. | reverse complement strand
CCTCCTATATTATTGTATTTTTGTATTACCTTCCTATGTTTAGATAAAATATGATTGCATACTAGTAAGGTAAGTACAAATTATCAAACCCTACAAACGATTTCCTCCTGCATTTGTAGACATTTGTTAATTTTATTTTAGCAGATAAATCTAGTCAATTCAAGAAGTATTTATTTGAATATTTCCAATTAGCAGATAAATGATAAATTCGTGACAAGGATATTCATTGTCATTAAAGGTAAAATTGTGTGAATTAGTGTAAAATGCAGATGTATATGAATTGGTTTTTCTTTGACAAGTTTTGTTTGTTTATTTTCATCCTAAAACTTCAGTAACGTTTTCACAATTCAAAAAAGGAATGAATAGTATCATTGTTAGGAATACTAGAGTGTAGAGTTTAAAATCTTGAATATGTGTTATAATTAGAAGGATATAATAATACAAGAATCAAGAGGTGAAGTAATGGCAAAATTCTATTATGCAGTTAAAAGTGGAAGACTTCCTGGAATATATGAATCATGGGCTGAGTGTGAAGCCCAAGTAAAAGGATTTAAGGGAGCCAAATATAAGAAGTTTCCATCCCATGATGAGGCTGTAGAATTTATGGATGAAAAAGGTGATTTTTTAAGACCTGGAGATCAGCTTAAGAGTAATGAAATTATTGCTTATGTAGATGGGTCTTTTGACCTTAAGACAAGAACTTACAGTTATGGAGTAGTGCTAATTACTCAAGATGATAAAAAAACTTTAAATGGTAGAGAAGATGATAAGTCTCTTGCTGAGATGAGAAATGTATCAGGTGAAATTAAGGGTGCAATGGTTGCCATGGATGAAGCTATAAGATTGAATAAGGATATACTCTATCTCTACTTTGATTATACAGGAATAGAACATTGGGCAAAAGGTGATTGGAAAACCAACAAAGAAGGCACAAAGAGATATAAAGAATACTATGATCTAATTAAGACCAAACTAAATGTAGTCTTTATAAAAGTTCGTGCCCACTCTGGTGTAGAGCATAATGAAGAAGCGGATAGATTAGCTAAAGAAGCGATTATTCAGTGAACAATGAACAGTGAACGCAGTTCCTGTCATTCCGAGCGAAGTCGAGGAATCTAGGGTTTATCCTTGGAAGGCTAGATCCCGAGAGTTCTTAGCTCTTAGTTCTTAACTAATTTTTTCATAGCTTATGTTATTTTTCTCCAGCAGCTCAATAGCATATTCATCGACTCTATAATCGTTTTTATAATATATCTGTTTAATACCTGCTTGAATTAGGGATTTTGTGCAGTTAAGGCAAGGAAAATGAGTTACATAAGCCTTGCAATCTTTTACTGATATTCCCTCTTTAGCACAATATAATAAGGCGTTCATTTCGGCGTGGATAGTTGCAATACAGTGTCCATCCCTAAGAGTATGTCCAATATCATCACAATGGGGGTTTCTGGAAACAGAACCGTTATATCCACTAGATACGATTCTATTGTCATCATTGACTAATAAGCATCCGACCCAGGCTCTATCACAAGTAGATCTTGTTGCTACTTTTTCTGCAATTTCCATAAAATATTGATTCCAACTTATTCTACTAGACATATTAACCTCCAAAAAATTAGTTTAATACATTATACCATAAGATACTAATCCCTTGGATTGTATCTTATGGTATAAAATCAATTTGAAATGGGTATATATCCTAAATAAAAGGAGGGAATTAATATGTTGAAGGAATTCAAGGAATTTGCCGTTAAGGGTAATGTAATTGACTTGGCAGTAGGGGTTGTTATTGGTGGAGCATTTGGTAAGATCATTACATCATTTGTAAATGATATTATCATGCCGCTAGTTGGTAGACTAGTAGGTGGAATGGACTTTTCTAATTATTTTATAAGTCTTGATGGAAGTAAATATCCGTCATTGGCGGCAGCTCAAGAAGCTTTAGCGCCCACATTAAATTATGGATTGTTTATACAAAATATTGTAGATTTCTTAATTATTGCATTTGCCATTTTCATAGCCGTAAAGCAAATTAATAAAATGAAACGAAAAGAAGAAGAAGTTGAACCTGAGGTTACAACAAAAGAATGTCCATATTGTATTACAGAAATTCCATTAGCAGCATCAAGATGTCCTCATTGTACATCAGTATTGGAAGAATAATATTGTTAAGGCCACTAGAGATCCTTCTTTAATGGCCTGTTTAAAATGAATTGCATTAGAAGACTAGTATGAGGTGTTATTATGTATGGTTTAGTTTTGGAAGGTGGAGGGGCTAGAGGCTCATATCATATGGGAGCCTATAAGGCTATTATAGAGGAAGGACTTGAAGTTGGGGCTGTAACAGGGACTTCTATAGGCGCAATTAATGGTGCCATGATAGTACAGGGAGATTTTGAAAAGGCCATCCAACTTTGGGAAGACTTAAGCTATTCAATGGTCATAGGTGCAAACTATAAGGAGATTGAGAGACTTAGACGTAAGAAACTAGATAAAGAGGACTTAAAGTCATTATCAGATCGTTTAAAGTCTGTTTTAAGTGATAGGGGCTTCGATATCACTCCCTTGAAAGAACTCTTAAATTTATATATAGATGAGGAAAGGATCAGAGCCTCAGAAATGGATTTTGGCTTGGTAACTGTAAATCTAAGTGAGTTAAAGCATATTGAAATATTTAAAGATGACATACCAAAAGGTGAAATGAAGGACTATATCCTGGCATCAGCATATCTTCCGGCATTTAAAACGGAAAAGATAAAGGGAAGAAGATTCTTGGATGGGGCTTTTTATGACAACCTTCCATTTACAATGCTAAGGAATAAGGGATATAAGGATTTAATATTAGTGCGCACCTTTGCTATGGGATTAACAAGAAAGATCGATCCTGATATGAATGCAATAGTTATTTCTCCTTCGGATGATATAGGGCAAACTTTTGAATTTGATCAAGAAACAGCCAAAAGAAATATTGAATTAGGATACTATGACGCCTTAAGTGCCCTTAGAGGACTTGTGGGTAGAAAATATTATGTTGAATCTATAGGGGAAGACTACCCCTTTAATCTATTGACTTCTTTAACTAGTGACCAGTATGAAAGTTTGAATAATGTAGTTAGACCTCATAATCGTCCAAACCTAAGGGAATTACTGGAGCATATTGTCCCTAAATTAGGATCTCTGATGGGATTAAATAAATCATTTACCTATGAGGATTTTGTCATAGCTTTACTTGAAAAGAAGGCAGAATCCTTGGATATAAATAGATTTCAAATCTATAGTTTTAATGAGCTTTTAGAATTAGTCAAATGTATGCCTCCCAAGATCAGTGATACTATCAAGGAGCCAAGCAATTTGGTTAAGATTAAGGATAAGGTTGAATTAGGAACCATTTTTAATAAGGAAGAAACTATATTAAATGTGGCAAATATAATATTATGTGGCGAGAAGATCTAATCTGGAGGTAGCTATGAATTTAAAAGACTTAGCTGATAAAATAAAAAACCGAGATCCTAAACCACTCGATTCTATTGGTAAGTATTCTGTACTAATACCTTTAATTGAAAACGATGGAGGATGGGAAATTATATACGAATTACGTGCTAAATCCTTGAAAACTCAGCCGGGAGAGGTATCTTTCCCTGGTGGAAGGGTAGAGGAGGATGAAAGCTTTGAAGAGACTGCCATACGAGAAACCATGGAGGAGTTATTAATTGAAAGTGAAAATATAGAGATTTTAGGTGAGTTAGATTATTTAGTATCCTACTCTAACTTTACAATTCACTGCTTTCTTGGACTAATAAAGGGGCTAAATATAGAAGATATTAATCCAAGTGATGATGAAGTAGACCATATTTTCACGGTCCCCATAGATTATTTAATTGATAATGAGCCAAAAAAGTATGAATTGGATTTAATGACTGTGGTGAACGAAGAATTTCCTTATTCGTTACTTCCTAATGGAAAGGATTATAATTGGAGAAGAGGAAAGCACCTGGTATTATTCTACAAGTATATGGACTATATAATCTGGGGATTTACAGCAAGAATGACAAAACACCTTATTGATTTGATTAAAAGCATTTAAAAATCACCTATTTTCATAAAAGAAAATAGGTGATTTTTTAATCAAATATTAGTTTGTAAACATTTGTGTCCAATAAATTGTGCTTCCTACTTTATATGCACCTACACCTATCGTACCAAAGGATGAGTTTAGTATGTTGGCTCTATGACCAGATGAATTCATCCATCCATTCATAACAGATGCTGGGGAAAGATATCCCTTAGCGATATTTTCTCCTGCTGTTCTATATGAAATACCAAATTGTTTCATCATGTCAAAAGGACTTCCGTAAGTTGGTGAAGTATGGCTAAAGTAGTTTTTATCTGCCATGTCCTTGGACTTCATTCTAGCTACATTTGATAATTGGCTGCTAGCCTTAAGTGGTGCTAGTCCAGCTTTTTGTCTTTCTATATTTACAAGTCTAACAACTTCAGCTTCATCTTGAGATAATCCTGAATAATCTTGAGCTGGTGTCTCTGGATTTACAGGCTTAGTTGGTTCAACTGGCTTAGGTTCCACTGGTTTAGTTGGTTCTGCTGGTTTTGTAGGCTCAACTGGGTTTACTGGTGCTGTTGGTTGAGTTGGTTCAGCAGGTGTAACCGGCTTAGTTGGTTGTGGTTTTACAGGTGTTATAACATTAGTATTAGTGTTGTATCTGTAAATTATTGTATTCCAAAGGCTGTTTTGATTGATGTTATAATTTCCACCATTGTAAGTAATTCTGTATACCCTTGTATTATATTGATTATTATTTGTGTTCAATCTAATTGTGTTATTTCCATAACCTCCTGCATATCCTATAGATGAACTCAATAACATTAGGGCTACAAGTAAATAAGTAACAAATTTTTTCTTTAACATAATTCTCCTCCTTGTGTTAATTCATATTTTTTGTAACTATTTTGTAACTTTTATCAGTATAACATCTAGTAATGCCCATTTAAACCCTCAATACTTGGACAAGTTACATTTTATTACCAGAGCTTAAGTTGGCGGTTGTTAATTTAATCAAAATTGGGTAATATTAAAGAATGGAGATAAGACAGATTGGAGGAAGAGATTTGGAGAAGAAATACATATTATCTTTAGACCAAGGGACAACAAGCTCTAGAGCTATCTTGTTTAACTATCTTGGACAAATAGTAGGGGTGGCTCAAAAGGAATTTAATCAAATATACCCTAAGCCAGGATGGGTAGAGCATGATCCTATGGAAATATGGGGTACCCAATCAGGTGTGGCTAGGGAGGTAATTGAAAGAAATGGGATAAATCCTGAAGAGATCGCAGCCATAGGTGTTGCAAACCAAAGAGAAACTACACTTATATGGAATAAAATCACTGGAAAACCTATATATAATGCTATAGTATGGCAATGCAGGAGAACTTCTGAAATATGTGATGAATTAAAAGCTAGGGGTTTAGAAGAATATATAAGAAAAAATACAGGGCTGGTAATAGATGCATATTTTTCGGCGACAAAAATAAAATGGATATTGGATAATGTTGAAGGAGCCAGACAACTAGCAGAAAAAGGTGACTTGTTATTTGGTACTATTGATACTTGGATAATTTGGAATCTAACTAAAGGAAGGGTCCATGTTACTGATTATTCAAATGCATCCAGGACCATGATTTTTAATATTAGAAGCTTAGAATGGGATGATAAACTGCTAAACTTGTTAGATATCCCTAAATCCATCTTACCAGAAGTAAGGAATTCATCAGAAATCTATGGTTATACGGATGAAAAGGATATTGGTGCTAGGATTCCAATTGCAGGAATTGCAGGAGATCAACAAGCGGCCCTATTTGGCCAGACTTGCTTCAAGCCTGGAATGGCTAAAAACACCTATGGGACAGGGTGCTTTATGCTTATGAATACAGGGGAGGACCTGATAGAATCTAAAAACGGACTTATTACAACTATAGCTTGGGGTATAGATGGGAAAGTACAATATGCTCTTGAGGGGTCTATCTTTGTAGCTGGTGCAGCTATTCAATGGTTAAGGGATGAACTAAGACTCATAAGAAGTGCTGAGGAATCTGAAGAAATGGCGATGAAGGTCAATGATACTAATGGAGTATATTTAGTCCCAGCATTTGTTGGAATTGGTGCTCCTTATTGGGATATGTATGC
>CAZPZN010000106.1:0-6327 GCA_964590735.1 uncultured Tissierella sp. | reverse complement strand
TTGAATTCCTTCATACTCTTAATGGATCAGGTCTTGCTGTAGGAAGAACATTTGCTGCAATCCTTGAAAACTATCAACAAAAAGATGGAACTATAGCAGTTCCTAAGGCAATTCAAAAGTATCTTGGTGGAATTGAAATAATTAAATAGATTGATTAAAAGGAGCTTAGGCTCCTTTTTTTTATTACGAATAAAATTATTAAGAATAGGACAAGATAATAAGTATCTGGTCAAAATCCTAATAATATTTGATCATAATTGCTTAAGAAGTTTTAATATAGTAAGATATATTTAAATGAATATTGCTTGCCATGAGAGTCATATTACTAATAGGATGTGATGATTTGAATAAAAAGACATTAATTATAATAACTATTTTTATCCTAACCCTGCTGGGTTGTACTAGGGGAGAGGCTTTAGGTACAGATACATTAATTGATGAAGACTTTAATAACCTTAGACTTGAAGATTTAACAGAATATAAAATAGATGTAGAATTAGATGAAAAGAACAAGTCCTATACAGGATGGCAATATACTAGCTTTACTAACACTACAGATGTAGCCTTAGGAGAGATTTACTTTCACCTATACCCTAATGCATTTAGATCTTTAGAAGAAGCACCTATTATGTTAACTCAAGAGTTTACGGATCCCTTAAGATATGACAATGGCTTTATTGATATACTAGAGGTATCTATTGGTGATAGAAAGCATGATCTTTTTTATGAAGTAATGGGTCAAGATAATACTATATTAAAAGTATCTCTGGATAGTAAATTAGAAGTTGGGGAGAAAGTTGAGCTTTTTTTAGGGTATGACGCAAAGCTACCAAATGTAAAGGAGAGATATGGTTACGGCCAAAGGACCATGAATTTCGGCAATTGGTATCCAATTCTCTGCGTATATGATGAGGATGGATGGAATTTGGAGCCCTATTACAATATAGGAGATCCGTTTTATTCGGATGTAGCTAACTATAAGGTTAGCATTAAGACTTCCAAGGATATGGTTGTGGCATCAAGTGGAAATATACTTACAGAAACTATAAATGATGATGAGAAAACCTACCAAATAGAAGGTAAGCTTATTAGGGATTTTGCTTGGGCAGCCAGCCCAGACTTTAAACTTAAAGAGTTAAAAGCAGATGATACCTTAGTTAAACTCTACTATTTAGATGAAAAGTCTACCACTGTGAGAAATGCCCTGAATGCATCAGTAGATTCTATAAGGACCTTTAATAAGGTATTTGGAAAGTATCCTTATGGCCAATACACTGTGGTAATTTCCGAATTTCCATCGGGTATGGAATATCCAACCTTTGTTCTAATAAGTAATGATTATTTCAACAATGCTAGTAAGGATATATTGGACCAGGTAATAGTCCACGAAACAGCCCACCAATGGTGGTATGGTTTAGTAGGAAATAACCAAGTCAAGGAGGCGTGGCTTGATGAGGCTTTGACAACTTATTCAGAAGTCATTTATAGTAAAGAAATCTATGGTGAAGAAAAGGCAAGAGACTATTATCAAAATAATATTAGTAGCGGTTTTGAATACGGAAAAAGATATCTTGGAAACAAGCAAGTTGTAAATAGACATCTAAAGAATTTTGATGGTTGGAATGATTACAGCATATTGGTTTATACAAAAGGCGCTATGTTTATAAATCAGATAAAAAACAACTTTGGGGAAGAGACACTTTATAAGATTTTAAATAGATATTATGAGGAAAATAAGTTTTACAATGCAAGAACAGAGGATTTTATAAGGATTTGCGAGGAAGTTACAGGTTCTTCATTTAATGATTTGGTAGACACATGGCTAAATTAGTAGACTTAGGAGTTGTTTTATGAAAAGATTGATTTTATTGATAATAGGATTCACTTTAATACTAGGAAATACTTTATCCTTTGCATCAATTGGTTATGAGGATAAGTCGAGGGCATACTTATTGGCAGATTTTGATACAGGTGAGATACTTACAAGCTATAATATTGATGAAACACTTGAAATTGCTTCTATAACTAAGCTCTTATCCTATTATGTTGCTATGGATGTAATTAAGGAAGGCAAAGTAAGCCTAGATGATGAAGTTGTCATCGAAGAGGATGCAACTAAATTAACAGGCAGCTCTTACAAGCTGGAAGTTGGGGAAATTATGACCTTAGATAAACTTTTAAAGGCTTCAATAATTATTTCCGGTAACGATGCAACTTATGCCATGGCTAAACATATTTCAGGATCTGAGGCTAAGTTTGTTGACCTTATGAAGGCTAAGGCCAATGCACTGGGACTATCAGATGTGGAGATTTACAATTCTTCGGGTCTTCCCTTGACCAACAATGGAATACAAAACAAGATGACTACTAGGGATGTATATAAAATAGTTAGGGGACTACTTAGAACTCATCCAGAGGTCTTAGAAATATCCAGGATACCCTTTATAAGTGAACCATCAAGAAAGTTCTTTCAGATGAATACAAATCCACTCCTCAAGCAGGTTACTGATGTAAATGGACTAAAAACTGGCTCTACTATTAAGGCTGGTTATTGCTTCGTATCCTCTGTTAATGTAAAAGGGGAGCCGAGAAGGTCTGAGGACTTAAGACTTATAGGTATAGTAATGGGGTCTAGAAATTTTGAAAATAGGACTGAGGTTAGCAAGGCCCTAGTAGACTATGGTAAAAATAATTATTTAAATAAAATAATGCTTCATAATGAGCTTCCCATAGAGAAGTTAGAAATTCCTAATGGTAACCCTCAGATTATAGACATATATCCAGAAGAAGGTTTTACCAAACTTATTAAGAAGAGCTCAGATATAAGGCTAGATATTAAATTAAGCGATAGTCCACTTCCTCTTTCTAGTAATACAAATTTAGGAAGGGTAACCGTATATGAGGATGGTGTAGAGGTTTTTTCTACTTCCCTAATTAATAAAGTTGGGGTAGAGGAAGCCGATTTATTGACTAAGCTTTTCCAATTTTACGGTACCTTATTTAAAAACGCAGAAGCTGTATTTAATATAGATTAAATGGCTAATTGACAATCATGAAAAATTAATGTAAAATGAAACGAGGTGGTAAACTTTCACCTCTAAATGCGCCCGTAGCTCAGTCGGATAGAGCGGTGCCCTCCTAAGGCATGTGCGGGGGTTCGATTCCTCTCGGGTGCGCCAAAATTTGTTTTAAACATTGTAGCTCTTATGATGTCTTGCCTAATGTTTATACTTAAAGGTGATAGTATGGATGAACTTTATATGAGAGAAGCAATAAATGAAGCTAAATCAAGCACCTACGAAGTACCTGTAGGTGCTGTTATTGTCCATAGAGGAAAAATTATTGGAAGAGGTCATAATATGACTGAAAGCAATAAAGATCCTTTAGGTCATGCTGAGATCATGGCCATAAAAGAGGCCAGTGAATACCTTGGAGGCTGGAGACTTATAGATTCCACCATGTATGTAACCCTAGAACCCTGTGCCATGTGTGCGGGAGCCATTGTCAATTCAAGGATTGATAGATTGGTTATAGGTGCCATGGACAGCAAAAGAGGCTGCTGTGGGTCGGTAGAAAACCTAGTAGACCACCCATGTTTTAACCATAGGGTAGACTTGACGACAGGTATTCTTGAAGAAGAGTGTAGCAACTTACTTAAGGAATTTTTTAAGGACTTAAGAGAAGGTAAGATTAAGAGAGCTTAATACAAATATATATATGGAGAAGTACCCAAGTGGCTGAAGGGTCCGCTCTCGAAAAGCGGTAGGTCGGGAAACTGGCGCGAGGGTTCAAATCCCTCCTTCTCCGCCAAAAAATAGGAGCTGCTAATTATAAATTAGCAGCTCCTTATTATTAACCTATTTTTTACTTGCCCCAAACCGCTATAGAGCTAATGTTTACAGGCTCATTTAGTATCAAAATTGAGTTGTTTTTTTTCTCCTATACATAATACATGTAGTTTTCATTATCTCGATATTTTCCTAATTTATTTACTAATTCCTCTATAGTAATGTCACTCAATTTATCCTTAATAGCACTATCAAGGACGTCAAATATTTCTTCTTGCATACAATTTTCTAGATGAGGTGCACTTTCCTCTACGGTTTTTTCTGTTTTTTCAAAAAGGGAATTTTCAATGGATAATAATAAGTCATATACTGTAATTTCACCTGCTGGTCTAGATAGGTTATATCCTCCCCTAGAGCCCTTTGTAGATGTTACTATTTCTCCACGTTTTAATTGTGAAAATATTTGTTCTAAGTAAATTTTAGATATTTTAAGGTCTTCTGATAGACTTAAAACGGTAATACATTCTTCTTCATCTGATTTTTTTGCCATTGTTATTATTGCAGCTAGTGCATAACGTGCTTTTGCTGAAATTTTCATAGTTTTTCATTCCTTTCCGACTATTACATACTAATTATATATGTTTTATATTCAGACTTCAAGAAAAAAAGCTTGTGTAAATGGGGTCAGGCTTGAATAATTGAATTATTAATTCAATTATCCAAGCCTGACCCCATTGTTTTAACTTATTTTATTATCTTCCGCTATGATTCTTTAATAACTTATCCTTAATGGTCCAAAGTTCCAAGGATAGATCCACAATGTATTCATGTGGTTTTTCAAATCTCTTAACTTCATCCCACAATAGATCTATTTGATCTAAGCAGTAGTCTTTAATTTCATGAACGTCAGGGCTTTGATAAATATTTAAACCTTTATCAAATATTTGAACAAGTAGTTTTCTTGAATAAAAGTTGTCTACTGTTTTCCTTTTCCATGTATATAGTGGGTGGAAGATTTCATAAGGCTTTGTATCATCGATTTCTTCATCATGAAGAGTTACTACATCGGCAATTGCCATGTTAGATGTTCTATCGAATAGCCTGTGGATTTGTTTAAATCCTGGAGTAGTAATCTTCCCAACGTTCTCACTGAGTTTAATCTTTGGTATTATCTCTTCATCATTTTCTACTGCAACCAGCTTATATACGCCACCAAAGATAGGTTCAGATCTAGCTGTAATAAGTCTTTCGCCTACACCAAAGATATCTACACATGAACCTTGATGTATTAAGTCCCTGATAATATATTCATCTAGTCCGCTTGAAGCAGTAATCTTAACATCTGAAAATCCTGCTTCATCTAGCATTTTTCTTGCTTCCTTGGATAGATAAGCTATATCTCCACTATCCAACCTAATCCCCTTGGGTCTAAAACCTGTAGGAAGTATTTCTTCATTGAAGCACTTTATTGCATTTGGAACTCCTGATTTAAGTGTGTTGTAGGTATCTACTAGTAGTACGCATGAATCAGGATAAACTCTTGCATATGCATTAAAAGCTTCTAGCTCTGAATCAAACATTTGAACCCAGCTATGGGCCATGGTTCCAAGGGCAGGCACATTAAAATCCCTATCCACAATGGTATTTGCAGATCCTACACAACCACCAATATAGGCTGCTCTGGCTCCTAAGATAGCAGCTTCATAGCCTTGGGCTCTTCTTGAGCCAAATTCCATAACAGGTCTTCCTTTAGCAGCTCTTACGATTCTATTAGCCTTAGTGGCTATTAGTGATTGATGATTTACAGTCAATAAGATCATGGTTTCCACTAATTGTGCTTGAATTACAGGTCCTCTAACGATTATTAATGGTTCTTGTGGGAATATTGGGGTACCTTCTGGTATTGCCCATACGTCACAAGTAAATTCAAAATTTTTAAGATAATCAAGGAACTTATCTCCAAATAATTTCTTACTTTTAAAAAACGCGATATCCTCTTCAGTGAATCTTAGGTTTTTCAAGTATTCTATAACTTGCTCAACTCCTGCCATTATAGCAAATCCACCGTCATCTGGTATGGCCCTAAAATACATATCAAAATAAGTTATCTTTTCCCCTAATCCGTTCTCTAAATAGCCATTGGCCATAGTGAACTCATAGTAGTCGGCAAGCATAGTCAGGTTACGCCTATCCTTCCAGTCTAGTTTATTCATATCAAATCCCCTTTGTTAGTTAAATAATTGGATTGCTTCTTCATATGTAAAGACAACGTTATTATATATTATAGGCTTATTATATCCCTACCCTTGATATTTTACAAATAAAACTTTAAATCTAGATTTTATGGAGAAGGACAAAAAATATTGAAGGGTAATTTCTTTTCTATCAGAAACTACCCTTCATTTAAAATAGGTTTGCTTACAGCTACTCCAACATGAATCTTTTGGCTCAATCACCTTATCCAATACTGTCGTACACTCCTTTTAAATTACAGTTGGGTTATACTCTAACCTTGTAATTTAATTAGTTATTAAATTTT
>CAZPZN010000105.1:0-6401 GCA_964590735.1 uncultured Tissierella sp. | reverse complement strand
ATCATAAAGAGTATTGAGAATGATGATCTAATGGATATAAAATATTCTTTAGCAAGGATTATACCAAGCTATACACCATATGAGGGTCATAGGGCTCAAGATGTTGAGGTTAAAGATCATATATTAGAAAATGCAGAAGATGCCTTGAGCCTTCAAGGAAATTGATAGATGTTGAAATTTAGGGGGAATGAAGTTGGAAGAAATAAGTATAAAGGAGCTTTTTTTCATACTTAAGAAATGGATATGGCTAATAATTCTATTGCTTGTTGTATCCATGGTGATTAGTGGGCTAATAAGCTTTTATGTATTAGATAAGGAGTATCAGGCTTTTACTACCTTAATGGTTGGTAAACCTCAGGACTATAAATCAGAAAACACCCTAGAATATAATGATTTAATACTTAATCAAAAGCTAGTATCTACCTATGGAGAGCTTATAAAAACCAGATCTGTATCTGATAAGGTTATTGTAAACTTGAATTTACCAATAAGTTACACTACATTTGCATCAAAGGTAAATGTTTCTTTAGTAAAGGATACAGAGATCATTAAGATTCAAGTAACAGACGGTAATCCAGCACTGGCAGCTGACATAGCAAATGAAACTGCCGATGTCTTCATGGAAGTTGTAAAAGAGATTATGAGGGTTGAAAATGTTCAAGTTATAGATCCGGCCCAAGTACCTACTTCTCCTGTAAGCCCAAGACCATTGATGAACATTTCAATTGCTGGAGTATTGGGAATTATGTTGGGAGTATTCATTGCATTTTTAAAGGAATTTTTAGATAACTCAATAAAAACACCAGAAGATGTAGAAAAATATTTAGGAGTACCTGTACTAGGGACTATACCATTAGTTGAAGATTAAGAGGTGGGTTAATGGAAAGATTAAGGCTTTTTACCTTAAATAATCCAAAGAGCATAGCTTCAGAGGCTTTTAGGACGTTAAGGACCAATATACAATTTACAAATATAGATAAGAGTATTAAGACTATAGTTATTACTTCATCTGGACAAGGTGAAGGGAAGACTACTGTAGCATCCAATCTAGCTACTTCCATAGCACAGACAGAAAAAAGGGTGTTATTGATTGATTGCGATATGAGAAAGCCAAGAGTACACAAGGTATTTGGTGTTACAAACCTTGAAGGGCTTACAAATATACTAATGGGTGAAAAAAACCTGGCTGATGTTGCATTTAAAGATGACCAAGATATTCAATCTCTTACTATAGTAACGTCGGGACCAATTCCACCAAATCCAGCAGAGCTATTGGGCTCTAGGAGAATGAGTGATTTTCTTCAGGATATGAGGGATCAGTTTGATATGATAATTTTAGACAGCCCGCCTATTAATTTAGTAACGGATAGTGCTATTTTATCCACTATAACAGATGGTACAATTATGGTTGTTGAAGTTGGAAAAACTGATATAGAGGCTGCTGTTAGTGGTAAAGAGCTATTGGAGAAGGTTAATGCTAATCTAATAGGTGTTGTACTTAATAAAATACCTACTAGGGGAAGAAGCTACTATAACTACAGCTATTATCAGTATGATGAATATTATGATGATGGTGAAGGCAGCAAAAGGAAGAAAAGAAGGGGTAAACGTAGATGATAGACATACATTCGCATATTTTACCCTATATGGATGATGGCTCTAAGGATATGGAAATGTCTTTAAAAATAGCAGAGATATATGTTGAAAATGGCATTAATAGAGTAATAGCTACCCCACATTATATAGATGGAGTAAAATATAAAACCAATGAGGAATTAAGAATAGGTTTGGAAGCATTAAAGAAAGACCTGGCTAGAGCAGGTATTCCCTTAGAAGTTTATCCTGGTAATGAGGCATATATAAAGCCAGACCTTATTAAAGACCTTGAAGAGAAAAGAGTATCAACCCTTAATGATAGTAGATATATTTTAGTTGAACTTCCTATGAATGAGATTCCAATCTATGTTGAGGATTTAATATATAATTTATTAGTTAAGGGATATGTTCCCATAATTGCACACCCAGAAAGATACACTAAAATATGTGAAGATCCTAATATCCTATATAAATATATAAGCATGGGAGCCTTAGCACAGCTAAACCTTCCAAGTCTTGAAGGATTCTATGGTTCAAGGGTTAAAAACACAGCAGAAGCCCTTTTAAAGCATAACATGATACATTTTGTAGGCACTGATAGTCATTCAAATGGACATAGGTCTCCAAATGTAGCTGAGTCATTAAATAGGCTATATGATTTAGTAGGGGATGAGTATTTTGAATTATTAACTGAAAGAAATCAAGAATCTGTTTTAAATGATAAACCTATTGAAATATTTCAACCAATAAAGCTAAGTGGAAGAAAGAAAGGTTTTGGTATCTTATCAGCATTATGGACATAGGGACAGGAACCTTGTCCACTTTTCAAGAGTATATAGCAGAATTAAGCGAGGTTGGTTATATCTACCTCGTATTATTATAAATTACACTAGAAAGGGATGATTAGTATTATGAAAAAACTTATGATTTTAATGCTGTCCTTAATTATGGTGATTATACCATTGACAGCAACAGCAGAAGTTGGGGGGATTACTAACCCTGTATTAAGCGATATGCCTGAAGATTGGTCTACACAGGCACTTCAAAATGCAATTGAAAATGGACTATTAACAGGATTTGATGGTAAGATTATGCCAAAGGATAAACTTACTAGAGCACAGATGGCTACAATAATTAATAGAGCATTTGGAGCTACTCAAAAGGCTTCTCTTGAAGGATTTACAGATGTAAATCTTGGAGATTGGTTCTATGATGAAATGGCAAAGGCTGTAGCTATGGGTACATTTAAGGGAGATGGAAACAATCTTTATCCTAACAACCCTATTACTAGAGAAGAATCTTTTGTTGTTATTGCAAGAGCACTAAAGCTACAACCTAGCAATGCTGTTCCTGCTGGATTGACTGACTTAGGTAATATATCAGATTGGGCTAAAGGTGAAGTTTATGCTCTTATAAATGCTGGATATATCTCTGGTTCAAATGGACTTTTAAATCCTAAATCTAGTATTACTAGAGCAGAGTTTGCTCAAGTTATGTATAACACTATAAGTGCTTACGTTTCTACACCTATGGAATATACAAGTGCAGCTGCAGGAAACCTAATGGTAAATGTACCTGGAGTTACTCTTAAGGACATGACAATAGATGGAGATTTAATAGTAGGTGACGGAGTAGGAAGTGGAAACTTAATTCTTGATAATGTCACAGTTACTGGAAGGATGGTAGTAAGAGGCGGAGGAGAAAATTCAATAATCATTAGAGGAACATCAAATATTTCTCAAATTATCGTAGCGAATGTAAACGGAGCTGTAAGAATTCTTACAGAAGAAGGTGCAGTAGTAGATGCTATTTATGTAAATGATGGTGAAAACAAAGTAGTAATTGAAGGTGAAATTGGAATATTGACTATTCAGTCAGACGTCCCAGTAATGTTAGTAAACGCAACAGTTAAAAATGTAATAATTGAAGCTGAGAATTCTAGCTTAGATGTAGATTCTAAATCAAATATAGATTCCTTGACTGTAGATAAAAATGCAGGACAAACTTCTATTAATGTAGAAGGTACAATTAAAGAGGTAATCATTGAAGCACCTAAAGCTTCAATTGGAGGTAATGGTAGTGTAACTTCAGTAGATATTAAAGAAGGCGCTGATAATTCCTCAATTAAGACTACAGATACAGTTATTTCAATAGAATCCGGAGTAGTTGGTACTGTAGGTACAGGCGATACAGTATTAGAAGGTGGAACTGAAGTAACTAACGGAAAAGAAGTTACAGAGAAACCGATAGTTAAAGATGAAGAAAAACCAGCTGAAAAACCAGATAGAGATGATGACGATAGAGTAACAAAACTTAGATTAAGATCAGCTACTATGGGTGGAGAAACATTTGAACCAACAGGGGATACTCTACTAGTACCGTTTAATGAAGGAAAACCAGGCATAATAACGGCTACATTTAACAAGCCGATCAATAAGATAGCTAGTATTTCTACTAATAGAATAGACGACATAGATGATTCAGTATCTTTATTTAATACTATATTAGGAAAAGCTAATATTGATGGGAATACTCTTTCAATTACTGTAAACACTTCTATAAAGGCAGAATATCTAACAACATATGGAAATGAAGTATATGTTACAGTAAGAGATAATGATGGGCAGAGCTTAAAAGTTACTATAATATTTGAATAACCAAAGTGGACAAGGGAACCTTGTCCACTTTGTCATTTCTGGATAATGTTTATCTATAGGAAATACCCCATATTATGGACAAATAGTTAATTTTGGCTTATAATGGATACATTCGACTTTTCGGATAAAAATAACTCCAAAGGGGGACACAAAGTAATGAAAAGATTTGTATCACTTATCACAATTGTGGCATTATTAATTAGTTTAGCTGTACCGGCAATGGCTGAAGAAGCAGCATCACCAGACGAAGTTGCACCTGTAACAACTGAAGAAGTTGAGGCTACAGAAGAAGTTGAAGCTACAGAAGAAGTTGAGGTAGCGGAAGAGGCAGAAGTAACAGAAGAAGTTGAAACTACTGAAGAAGCTACAGAAGAACCTGCAGAGGCAGAAGTAGTAGTATCAGCACAGGAAGCTGCTGGACAAGACTTAGTTAAAATTGGTATAGTTCAAGGATACGAGGATGGAAGCCTTAATCTTGAAAATACAATTACTCGTGCAGAAATGGCTACTTTAATAGTAAAAAGTGCAGGCTTAACTGAAGAAGCAGAAGCTCTAAAAGGTGCTGTATCAAAGTTTTCTGATGTTAAAACTACTGATTGGTTTTCAGGTGTAGTTAATCTTTCAGCAGAAAAGGGCTGGATAACAGGAGATCCTGAAGGCACATTCAGACCGAATGATCCGGTTCAATATAGAGAAGCTATTACTATGATTATGAGAGCATTAGGATATTCAAATGAAAACCTTGGTGGACAATGGCCTGAAAACTATGTAAACAAGGCTGTTGAATTTAATCTTCAATCCGATATGGAATTAAACTCCACAGAAGCAGCTCCTAGAGGAGATGTATTCATAGTATTGGCAAACGCAATTGATTTTGAAACATCAACATTTGATGAAGTGCTTATCTTTGTAGAAGAGGCAATTGGAGAAGAGGCTCTTGAAGAAGAAACTGTTGAAGAAGCAGTAGAAGAAACTGAAACAACAGAAGAGGCTTTAGAAGAAACAACTGAAGAAGAAACTCCAGAAGAAGAGACTGAAGAAACTGTAGAAACTGAAGAAGTTGCTGAATAAAGTACTTAAATAATATATTTACTCAAGGAGTGGACAAGGGGGACAGGAACCTTGTCCATTTTTTTTCATATTGAATGAAGTTCTTAATTGCGATATAATTAATATAGTAATTAAGGAGGAATAATGCCATGGATGATAAGATATTTGATTTATTGGAAAAGATGTATGTTGATTTAACCGGAAAGATAGACGGAATAGATAATGAAATGCAAGAAATGAAAAAGAACATGGCAACAAAGGATGACTTAGCTAAGACAAATGAATTCGTAGCCCTAACTAATGAATCAATAACTAGTGTAAAACAATCAATAGCAGGACTTGAAGACAAAATGGATACCAACCATAAGGCATTATACGACGGATACAAATTGACATATGAGAAGTTGACCACACTTGAAGAAAAGGTGGATAAGCTTGATAAGAAGGTTGAAAGCCAAGATGTTGAAATAAGAGTTATCAAAGGAGTAATCTAGAGTAGAATTTTGTGGACAAGGGGGACAGGAACCTTGTCCATTTGCATATGTGGACGAAGTTCCTGTCCCCTCGTCCACTTAAAATGTAACCCCTATGTAACCCTATCATATCAGCCCTTTGATATAATAGGGTTACATTAATTTTGGGAGGTATTTAAAATGAATATAAAAAAGGGTCTGGCATTATCACTGGCAGCAGTAATTACCATAAGCCCTATGGCTATTAAAGCAGAGGAGATGGAGGCGATTCCAATATCTGCACCTATTGAAGAGATCGAGGATGAAGTAAGGGTGACTGAATATATTGAATTTAGAGGTAAAATTGAAGAAGCGCAAGCTGAAGGAGACCTATTCTATATAGTAGCTAGAAATGATTTAGAAGAAGGTCTTGATGCTATGAAGGCATATATTACTAAGGATGTAATTCTTCTAAATAACAAGAATATGGACTTTATAGAAAAAGATGACCTAAAAGTAGGGGCAGAAGTTATCATCTACTACCATAAGGATACTATTATGCTTGAGAGCTATCCTCCAATGCTTACTCCTAATGTTGTAGTAATAGATGAAAATAATGAAGATGATGGATGGATGTCTACGATGG
>CAZPZN010000104.1:0-6548 GCA_964590735.1 uncultured Tissierella sp. | reverse complement strand
GTTGATATTATACCTGTGTTTGGATCTCTCATTAGGTATTCAGTTTCACTTACATCAAAGTTTCTCTTAGCTATAAGGTTAACTGCATTATTGACTGTTTGTCCTGGAGTCACTCCTCCAAGGGAAAGATGTCTAGTTAGATTAACCTGTACAACTACTGAGCTTCCAGGGTATGAATTATTGTTATTGTCATAGGCAATTACCCTAACTTCATAACTACCGTTGTTACTCATCATAGGTGACCAAGTAAAACTACCAAGTGGATCTTGTTCTCCAGTTAAAGTTATATTTCCTGTGTTTAAGTCTTTTATCTCATACTTAATATAAGCAGGGAAGAAATTCATATCTGGGCTAATAGTCACATCTCCTGTTACCACTTGTCCACTAGATAAGCCTTTAATATTAACAAGAGGGCTTACATTAATATTTACAGGGATAGAATCTGCTCCAAGGAACTTTCCATCCTTATCATATACGGCACCAACTAATATCTTACTTCCATTATCCTCAATTCTTGGAAGGAAAGTATAACTACCATTTACTACACTACCTCTAGCTACTATAAAGCCTTTTCCTGTGGAAGGCTCAAGTAATAGAAATCTTACTTCATTTCCAGATCTGGTGTATAGTTCAGATGTACCAAGCTGTAAATTAGTCTTTCCATTTATAGTTTGTCCTGGATTTTGGTTTAATATCTTGATATCGAAAAACTCGGTCTTATCTCCTTGTCTACTGGAGTCCACCAAAACCGTCCTAGATGCATCGTTCCAGTCAACTGCAATTCCAAGTGCATTGCTTACCAATCTTAATGGTACAAAGGTACGGTCATTAAATATCTTCGGTGCAACATCACTTACATCATAATCTGCACCATTATCATATTGTACAAGATTACTTCCTATTCTAAGTAGGACTGTATCATTACCTTTTTGTACAAATACACTTCTCTCAGCTTCGTTCCAAGTAACACTAGCCCCTAGCTCTTCAGATATAAATCTTATAGGCACTAGAGTCCTGTCATTTTCTATAATTGGACTTGATAGGGCAGTAATATCCTTACCATCTACTACTAAGCTTATATTTTTAGCTGCCATCACATTCATATCTGCACTAGAGCCAAATACAAGCATAGCCGCTGTAATTCCTAATATCGTATTCTTAATAATCATTTTCATAGAACTTTCTCCTTTGTAATTAATGACTTGTACTAATTGTATCATATTTTTATATTCCATCATGTTACAAAGTTATTACAGAAATATTCCAAATTCTGCAATTCATAATTATTAGGGTCATTCTATGGGGTATTAAACCCTTAACTTGGTTAAATTCCATCTTCTTGCATAGACTAATATAGAAGTGAACTTATCGGAAATGGGGGGATAAATATGTTTACCAATACAAGAAGTTCTAGCCTAGAAAATATACGATATAAGCTGATTTTCTTATATCTTTTTAATGTAATGGATATATTATTTACTCTAAAACTCTTATCTACTGGATACTTTATTGAAGCAAATCCCTTAATGGCCATGTTTATTCATAGTCCAGTCCATTTATTAATAATAAAGATCTTGCTGCCTTTGTTTTTAATCATTTTTCTTTGGTATAGGTTGGGAAAAGCAGAAAGACACCAACTAATAATTTCAAACAAAATCATTAGTGGTGCCTTAATTGTTTATGGATTTATTAATCTAATGCATATCTTTTGGTTAGTGGTATTTTAATCATTTGCCTTCATAGAATCTACCATCTTTATATTCTTTAGCTTTTTCTTCATAAATAGATTAACTATTATAGAGAAGATGATAGTTATACCAGCTGAGATCAAATAGCTAAACAGCTTAATTTCTCTACCAAACATGAACTCTGGATTTTCAACTGTTACTATTACAAAAGCTAAGAGCAGTTTACCTAAGAATAGACCTACTAGCATACCAATAAATGTAAGTATTCTAGTTTCTCTAAAGATATAGGTCGAAACTTCCTCTTCATAATATCCAAGGACCTTTAATGTAGCCAGTTCCTTATTTCTCTCATTGATATTTATATTGGTTAGATTGTATAGGACTATAAAGGCCAAAGCTCCTGATGATATTATTATAAATACTACTATATAGTCGATTGCTGCAAGGAGATTATCAAAGGTAGACTTAGTTTGAGATACAAAACTGGAATTTAGAACCTTTTCGTTGGATAACATCTTCTCAGCGATCACATCTTGGGATTCTTCATCAACATCTAAAGGCTTTGCAAATATGAAGTTTTCCTCTTCATTTATACCAAATGAATTTATATAAGTGTTCTTATCCATATATACATAGTTACCAGCATAGTTTTCTGTAATTCCCCTAACAACAAAGTTTGCTAGGTCATCATTTGAGTTTACAAGTTGGAATTCATCACCTATTTTAAGCTTTAATGCTTCACTTAGCTTTTCAGTAATAATAATGGATTCCTTGTTTACGATTAACTTCTCCTTGGATGTTCTTTCTCTAAATTCAATGAATTCGCCTAATCTATCTAAATCAGCAGCCCTTATTGTAGCTTCTAACTCTTCATTTTCAAAGCTTGCCTTGGACTTATCCGAATAAACTGCAATACTATCTTTTATTAGACTATCATCCTCTAGCATTTCAAGTAGGGATTCATCATCTGACCAACCATCATCTACCTCAATCTCTAGATCATACTTAAAGATTTCTATAAATTGAGTAGTGGCTAACTGACCTATGGAATCACGGAGTCCAAAGCCTGTTACTAGTAAAGCTGTACATCCTGAAATCCCAATGACAGTCATAAAGAAGTGCTTCTTATATCTAAATAGGTTTCTTGCTGTGGCCTTGTGATTAAAGCTAAGCCTTGACCAAATGAATTTAACTCTTTCAAGAAGGATCCTCTTTCCTGCCTTTGGAGCCCTTGGTAACATCAAGGTTGCTGGTTTTTCCTTTAAGGCATCATTACATGCATAAATTGTAGCTCCTAGGGTACTTAATATAGCCAGTCCAGATGAGATAAGTCCTATTCTGGTATTATATGCTGCTATGAAGTCTGGGAGGTGGAAGAGTACTCCATATGCATTCCAGATAATATATGGAATTAATTTAAAGCCAACAAAGAGTCCTCCTGCACTACCTAAAACAGATGCTAGCCCACAATAGACTATATACTTTGCAGTAATGGTCGCTTTTGAATAGCCTAGAGCCTTAAGGGTACCTATTTGGGTCCGTTCTTCCTCTACCATTCTAGTCATAGTTGTTAGGGTCACTAGGGCTGCTATCATATAGAAGAATATTGGAAAGACCTTTGCTACTGCAGCTACCTTCTCTGAATTTATCTCAAAGCTAACGAAGCTAATATTTGAATTTCTATCAAGAACATACCATTCTGGTACTTCTAATTTCTTAATCTCTTCTTCTGCATCCATTAGTTTTGCATAGGCCTCGGCTAATTCCTCTTCAACTTCTACAATTGCATCAAGATATTCTTGCTCTCCATCTTGGAATTCAATTAGTCCTTCCTCGTAATCTAATTGTCCTTGGACTAGATCCCTTTCAGCATCTGAGATTTCCTTGTTGGCTTTTGCTACTTCCTCCTCAAGGGTCTTTTGGGCATCTTCAATTTCTTTGATACCATCATAGTACTTGACCCAGCCATCTTCTAGGTCCTTCTTTCCATCGTAATACTCCTTAAAGCCGTCATCAAGTTTAATCTTAGCATCTTGTATTTCTATTCTTCCTTCTTCTAATTCTCTCCAACCATCTTGGAGTTCTATTCGAGCATCCTCTAACTCAATCTTAGCCTCGGCTAGTTGTTTTTCAGCATCTTCTAATTCCTTTTTACCTTGTCTAATCTCGTCTCTACCTTCATAATATTGGTCCCAACCGTCTTTAATCTCCCTTTCTCCACGTCTTAACTCTCTTTCTCCATCCATGATTTTATTCCAACCATCTATTAGAGTAGAGGCTTGGGGGATTTGGGATTTTTGGGCTTCAAGGTCTTTTAGTTGGGTTTCTAATTCAAGTCTTTTGTCATTCATGAGACTTATTCCGTATTCAGTTTCAGCTTTATTAGTTTCAAGTACTTCTATACTAGCTTTTGTTTCATTGATTTGAGCTAATAGGCTAGCCTTTTTTACTTCAAATTCAACATCATCTATTTCTAGATTATCCAAATCATTATTCAATTTCTGTAGATATAAGGTCGAATCACGAAGATTAGTATTTATCTCATCAAGTCCTAATTGTGCTTGGGCTAAATTTGAATCTATCTCTTGGATTCCACCTCTAATCTGTCCAATTCCACCGTCTATCTCTTGCTTTGCACCATCCAAATAGGAATACAAGGCCTGTCTAGCAGATGAACTCCTACTTATATCATTAAAAAGAGTTTCTCCTGAAGAATATCCGATGGCCTTTGCAATAGGGTCAACGCTTTGGGTAAAGTACCTTTTATTGGAATTAAGCTCTGCCCAACCATCTTCTAGCTCTTCTTCTCCATCCTCTAATTCTCTTCTTGCCTTATCTAACTCTCTCTCACCATCACGAATCTCTATTTTACCATCTTCAAGTTTCTTTAATCCATCTAGGTATTTCTCTTCTCCTTCATCAAAGTCTTTTTGTCCTTCTAGGAGCTCTTTTTCGCCATCAAGAAATTCTATATAGCCCTCTTGATATTTTCTTTGACCATCTTGAAGGTCAATCCAAGCATCTGCTAGTTCCTTATCCCCATCTTGAAGTTCTATTAGGGCATCAGCTAATTCAACTTTTCCATCTTCTATTTCCTTATTGGCATCATCAATTTCCTCTTTAAGGGTTAATTTTGCATCTTCAAGCTCTTTTCTTCCGTCCTTTAATTCCTTTAGGCCGTCTGCTAATTCTTTTCTTCCATCCTCTAGCTCTATTTTAGCATCGGCTAGCTCGGTTTCTGCTTCAAGCTTTCCATCATTATATTCAATCCAACCATCGGCTAATTCTTCCTCTGCCTCTTTTAATACTTCATTAAATCTAACTACTGACCTATCTTCACCTATTTTTTCTAGGCTATTTACTAGATTTTCAATTTTAGATTCATAGTCAGAGGAGAAAGAATCCAATTCCATTGCATCTTTTACTCTTATATAGAAGTCTGTATAAACATCTAAATTATAGCTAGATTCATCAGCATAGATGATTGCACCTAATCTACCATTTCCAATATTGGTGATTTCCCTCTCCATGGAGAAGTGAAAGGAGTTTCCAACAATTCCTACAATGGTGTACTCCATTACTCCATAGGTGTCATCGATTTCATCAAAGTCCTCATTTTCACTGGAGATTCTGATTTTATCCCCAAGATCAAAGCCAGATAAGAAACTTCCTCTTCGTTCCGCTAAGGCTTCGTTCTTCTTTGTAGGCATTCTTCCCTCTAGGAGTTGAAGTCTATTTATATTAGCAGTTTTTCCTTCCATTAAGGGCAAGCCATATATTCTGGTGGTTATTATTTCATTATTGTCAGTCTCCATTAGGGCATCAGTTACATAGGCTGGCATCAGTTCTTGTATATCCTCTTTAGACCTAATGACTTCCAAATCATCCTTAGTTAAGCCCATGGTGGCCTTTATAAATATATCGGCCATATTGTTCTTATCATAGTATTCATCTACTGATAGATGCATATCTGGAGTAGTAACTAAAAGCCCTGATAAAAATCCAACACCCAAGGCTACAATCCCAAATATGGCAGCAAATCGTCCAAAGCTCCCTTTGATTTCTCTAAATATGATCTTTAAATATGTTTTACCCACTACCATTCAATCCTTTCTACAGGAAGTGGATTAGGATTGGTTGTCTGAGATGAGACCTGTCCATTCTTAATTTGAATTACCCTATCCGCCATTTGTGCTATGGCAAGGTTGTGAGTGATGACTATTACGGTTTTACCTGTTTTCCTACAAGATTCTTGTAGTAGCCTTAGTATGTTCTTACCAGTATTGTAGTCCAAGGCACCTGTTGGCTCATCACAAAGGAGTATTTTAGGGTTCTTAGCCAAAGCTCTTGCAATGGAAACCCTTTGCTGCTCTCCCCCAGAAAGCTGGGCTGGGAAGTTATACATCCTATCCTCAAGTCCTACTAGGGTCAAAATCTCCTTAGGGTCTAAAGGCTCCTTACATATCTCAGATGCTAATTCAACATTCTCCAAGGCTGTAAGATTTTGAACCAGATTATAGAATTGGAATACAAAACCTACATCATACCTCCTATATTCGGTTAATTGCCTTTCATTAAGTGAACTTACCTCTAAGCCATCAAGGAGGATTTTTCCACTGTCAGATGAATCCATCCCTCCAAGCATGTTTAAGACCGTGGTTTTCCCAGCTCCACTAGGTCCTACTATTACACAGAACTCACCTTTTTCTATATTAAAAGAGATATTATCTGCAGCAGATATTTTTTGGTGGCCCATTTGGTAATACTTGCATACATTATCTAATAAAACAAAATCCTTCATATCTTTTCTCCTTCTATATTATCCATTTCACTGACGGCCAAATTTATGATTGAGATTAA
>CAZPZN010000103.1:0-6573 GCA_964590735.1 uncultured Tissierella sp. | reverse complement strand
CTGCTGTAGCAATACAACCTCCTAAAACCATTAGAACTGTTGCTATAAATGTAAGTTCAAAAAATGTGGAAAACAATTTTTCATAGGGATGGAACATGCTATCAGTCAATTCCCTAAAGTTTTTAACTCCGGTCAGTCTGGCATACTCTACTGAATAATAAATACAAAGGCCCATAAGTCCCATAGCAATTAAGGGTGTAATTTGGTAGGGCTGCTGGTGCCTGTGAAGGGTCCGAAAAAAGGGACCTAAAATAAACCTTTTTTTCGAAATTGACTTCCCATATCACTCAAAATTCTTTAATTCACAAGATTTAGTTTAAATACCTCAGTTTGTCCCACTTATTTATGGAAGCGTGGATTGGAGTTGTTCTGGAGGTACCGGTGCCTATTGGCTTAATGGTTTTCGGAATATTTTGGAGTTTAGTTTATATTTACATCATCTGGGTCAAAAGAAAAGAAGGAACCTTTGATTTTTATGCCGAATATATTAGGGACCCCTTAATTAAAATAATAACCTAAAGAAAAGGTGAGGTTTATTGGGAGCATGGTAAGGTATTTACTTTTGTGAATTCGATGGACCTAGGACAAGGAAAGTATAAGTTAAATTAATTGAGGTGTAGATGAAGGGCATTTCACCTCGCTACAGAGGTGTGTAGAAACTGCAAGCGGCTTCATCTATGCTTAAGGGAGTGAAAAATATGATTCATAAACGTACTATCAAAAGAGAAAAGAAATATAGGCATTTTAAAGGAAAAGAGTATTTTGTGCTTTATTTAGCAAAGCACTCTGAAACCTTAGAAGACCTTGTTGTATATCAGGCTTTATACGGAGAACGAGGTATCTGGGTTAGACCTCTAGCAATGTTTTTGGAACAAGTAGAAGTAGAGGGACAGTTAGTTAATAGATTTGAAGAGTGTGAATAATTGATAAGAGGTACCCTGGGGAGCTTTCGGTGCTTGCTGATTTATTGAGAGGATAAAAGATTATGAAAAAATTAATTATATTGATGATATTATTCTTCCTTACCGGGTGTAGCAAAGATTTGGATATTAAAAGCCCCAAATCAATTTCTGAAGAAGTTATTACCCCGCAAAGGAAAAGTTATGTTAATCCTGAGGGAATGACTATACAAGAAAGATATCTATTACCTAAAAATTATACAAGGATTGAGGTTGAGGAAAACAGCTTCGAAGAATTCCTTAGAAATCAAAAGCTAAAATCATATGGAGAAAAGGTACTTTACTATGATGGTAAGATAAAGTCTTCAGAGGGAGTATATGATAGTGTTTTTGACAAAGATATAGGAGGAAGAAATCTTCATCAATGTGCAGATGCTATTATGCTATTAAGAGCTGAGTATCTATATTCTCAAGAGTTATATGATCATATAGAGTTTAATTTTGTGTCAGGATTTAAAGCAGAATACAAGAAATGGATGGAAGGATATAGAATAAAAGTTGAAGGGAATAATGCTAGTTATTATAAAGCGACTGAGCCTTCAAATACCTATGAATCCTTTAGGAAGTATATGGAAATGGTGTTTGCATATTCAGGAACTTTATCCTTGGAAAAGGAATTAGAAGGAACTCATATAGATGATATGGAAATTGGAGATGTATTTATCATAGGAGCTAGCCCGGGTCATGCAGTTATAGTAGTGGATATAGCAATAAATGATAATGGTGAAAAAATATTTCTGCTAGCACAATCTTATATGCCAGCTCAGCAAACTCAGCTTCTGATAAATCCTATGGATGAAAGTATAAGCCCTTGGTATTCATTAATTGGAAAAGATAAGGTAAGAACTCCTGAATGGACATTTGAATTGGACCAGTTGAAGCGATTTGTGGAGTAGAATTAGGTATCTGTGCCTGTTGACTAAGTTTTGCCGTGAAAATAATTTTGTAGCTGTAACTACAAATGTTATATGTCTAATGATATAATAAATATATAGTTTCATGTAAAATAAAACCAAGGAGGTAATCACCATGACATCTAATGTTATTTCGGTTGAAACAATAAAGGATAAGACAATTCCAATATTTAGAGACTACCCAGTGGATAAGGTAATATTATTTGGTTCATATGCAAAGGGTGATGCTACTAACGTCAGTGACATTGATTTATATATTGATACAAATGGAAAATTAAGAGGGCTTGATTTTGTTGGATTACTTGAAATCCTTATTTATACTTTAGGAATAGATATAGACTTAATTGACAAATCTCATATTGAACCAGATTCTCTAATAATACAAGAAATTGAAAATGGAGGAATGGTTATATATGAAAGATCAAAAGATTATTCTAAAGATAATTAATTATATTGACTCCATATTTAAATATACTAATAATATAGATTATACTGAATTTAGAAATAATAGTATGATGGTAGAAGCATGCGTATTTAATCTAAGCCAAATTGGTGAATTAGTCAATAAACTAAGTAATGATTATGTTTCAAGATATCCAGAGATTCCTTGGTTTAAAATGAGAGGGCTAAGAAATCGTATAGTTCATGACTATGAAGGTGTAAATTTAAATCTAATATGGGAAATCATTGATGTGGATCTAAAGATATTGAGAGAGCAGTTATGGAATCTACTTAGTTAGATTCTCTTAAATATTAGAGGTAATTGCATACCAATTAATAAATGCATCGGAGCCTGTTGACTCAGTTAATAAGTTGTTGAATATTCTGAAATAAGATTACATAAATAAATAGGCCCCTTGAATTAGGTTCAGGGGGCTTAATGTATCAAGGTATTTAAATATTCTTCAAATTCTTTATAGAAAGAAAGTCTGACTTTAGAATATGATTCCAATAGCTTATAAAGCTTATGAGAAACAAAAGGTGCTGGTGCCTGTTTAATAACTTATTAAATATTCTGAATATAACTTACAAATCGAGAGAATACCATTACCTTCTCGATTTTTTTACACACAAAAATAATTTAAACTCTTTTAAATTGACAATAGTAATATTCCCTTCCTATTTCTATTCGTTAAGTAAGTACAAAAAACAGGAGGGAGAAATATGGGGAAAAGAAATTTACAAGACCTTAGAACTGAAAGGGGCATTTTGCAGAGGGAATTAGCAGATATCCATAGAGAAAAATATATCTGAAACTAAATCAATTATCTAGTATAATCTAGAAAGGGTAATTATTTGAGGAGGTATTATTTTGAAAATATCAAAAAACGATGCATTGATATGGTTTGATTATTTTTCGGAAATGGATGAACAAGAGGAGATTAGCATAAAGCATCAAGAAATTATTTACGCTACCTTTGCGCAAATTGAGGCAGCCATTGATAATAGAAATGAAATGTTAATATCAGAAATTAAAGGTTTAAAAAATTTGCAAAATAGGACTTTTTTCGTTGGAAATGAAAATAAATTCTCAGAAGGATGTCGTTCTTGTCTATTGGGTACTGGTTTAGGTGCAGTTAGGAAAACAAATAGATGTAACATAGAGTGTAAGTTTTGTTATAATTATGGTCAACTAGAGGATATTCCTCCAATTGGAGAAGGTATGTGGGAAATTGGGGGCACCAAATTTTATGAGAAGGATATTGATTTGCTTCTTTCAATTCATAAAAAACCCACTGGCATAGCTTACGTTTATTTAGAGCCATTCATGGAAATTGAAAAATACTATTCCTTTATTAAAAAATTCAGTGATGCAGGGATTCACCAACATCTATATACAAATGGCTTATTAGCTACTGAAGAAAATCTGAAAGCATTAGGGGAAGCAGGCCTTAACGAGATCAGATTCAACTTAGGTGCTTCTAAGTGTTCGGACAAGGTTATTGAAAATATTAAAATAGCTAAAAAATATATTAAAAATGTAGGTATTGAAACACCAATGACTCTTGAGTTTTTCGAATCATTTTTTAAAAAAAAGCAAGAAATCTTAGATACAAAACTAGATTTTATAAATTGTGCAGAATTACATTTAAATGAGAATAATATAAACAATTATTATGGTGAAAATATGTATATTTCTAGACATGGCTATATATCTCCAGTTTGGAGTAGGGAATTAACTCTAAAACTGATGAAAATTGCTGATGAAGAAAGCTGGGATTTAGTAGTACATGATTGTTCAAATAATACAAAATTTGCTAGAGACTTAAATTTAAGTAGTAAAGAGGGTCAGTGGTTTGGAGCCAGCAATTATGCCTGTGAGTTTCCTAGTATTCCATTCGAAGTGTTTATACCAATACTTAATGATGAGAACTTTAAATTTTTAAGTGAAGAAGAGTTACCTGATTATTATAAACCAGTTATGGTGAATTATTAGAGTATGCTAAATAGAACATATATGGCGTCGGTGCCTGTTGAATCAGAAAGTAAAAATCGAGAGGTGTAACAATCTTCTCGATTTTCATAATAGGCTATAATGCTGTAAGGTCCAAATATGAATAGGAAAATTAGTAAGTAAAAACTACAAATAGGAGTTTGATTATGGATTATTTAAAGGGAAAGAAGTTTGTAGCATCCTATAGTGTTGGAAAGGATAGTACATTATCTATATATCGGGCAATAAAACAAGGTATGGTTCCTATGGAACTATTTACAACATTTAATGTAGATAGAAAAAGGTCGTGGTTTCATGGGGTTCCACTGCCACTCTTGAATCGTATATCAAAAGAAATAAATATTCCAGTAAAAGTTATAGAAACAACTGGTGAAAAATACACAGAAAACTTCGAGTCAAAGCTTAGAAGAGCAAAGGAAAATGGTGCGGAAGTTTGCGTATTTGGTGATATAGATATAGAAGGACATTTGGAGTGGTGTACTGAAAGATGTAAAACAGTAGGGCTAGAAGCTTATTTTCCATTATGGAAAGAAAGTAGAAAAAAACTTGTATATGAATTTATAGACCTAGGCTTTAAAACAATGCTTACAGTAGTAGATAATACTAGGATGCCGGAAGGCTTTGTTGGCAAAATATTAACTAAAGAAGTAGCAAAAGAAATTGCTGACTATGGTGCTGATATTTGTGGGGAGAATGGCGAATACCATACATTTACCTTTGACGGGCCTTTGTTTTCAAAAGCAGTAGAATTCCAAACCTTTGACCCAATAATTGTTGATAACTTTACAATTTTACCTGTGGAGTAATTAATAATATATGAACAGAACAGTTATTGCTAGATGTCCTGCTTCCTGTGGTGAGTTGGTACAGGGACTTATAAATTATAGGGAACAACTAATAACTTATTATCGATAGTTGCTAATTAAAGTCATTTGAGTGATAATATAGTTTATAGGAAAACGATTTATTATAATTGTAAGGAGGAATTGTTAATGGCGATTAAGTACATTCCAGAACCTTTTAGGATCAAGATGGTCGAAACTATTAAAGTTCTCAACAGGGAAGAAAGGGAAGAAAAGATTAAGCTAGCCAAGTATAACCTATTTAATCTAAGGGCTGAAGATGTCTATATCGATTTACTTACTGATAGTGGAACAAATGCGATGAGTGATGTTCAATGGGCTGGAGTTATGCGGGGCGATGAAGCATATGCTGGGGGAAGAAGTTATTTCAGATTAGTTGAGGCTGGTCAGGATATATTCGGTTATGAATTCATTCAACCAGTTCACCAAGGACGGGCTTCTGAGAAGGTAATGTTTGGATTATTAATGGGACCGGGACAAGTATCTATATCCAATATGTTTTTTGACACAACTAGAGCTCACGTAGAATTAGCAGGCGCAAGAGCAATTGACTGCGTTGTTCCTGAAGCTGAAAACCCTTCAATTAGAGCTCCATTTAAGGGCAATATGGACGTAGAAAAATTAGAAAGATTGATAGCTGAGCACGGAAGAGATAAAGTTGCATTGGTAGTTATGACCATAACTAATAACTCCGCTGGAGGGCAACCCGTATCTGTTCAAAATATGCGCGATGTTTCAGCTATATGTAAGAAATATGGTATACCTCTATGTATAGATGCTGCTAGATTTGCTGAAAATGCATACTTTGTTAAGCAAAGAGAAGAAGAATTCAAAAATTCTACTATTAAAGAAATAATTAAGGAAATGTTTAGTTATGCAGATATGTTTACAATGAGTGCTAAAAAGGATGCAATTGTAAATATGGGAGGCCTTTTAGGTATTAGGAATGATGAGGAATTATTTCAAAGAGCAAAGGCTATGACTATTTCTTACGAAGGATTTACTACTTATGGGGGATTATCGGGAAGAGATCTTGAGGCTTTGGCAATTGGACTATATGAAGGGCTAGATGAAGACCAATTAAGATATAGAATAGGACAGCTTGAATATCTTGCAAGTAAGTTAGATGATGCTGGGATCGCTTATCAGTCACCGGTTGGGGGGCATGGAGTATTTATAGATGCTAAAGCTATGTTCCCACACATACCATATAAAGAGTTTCCTGCTCAAGCATTGGCTATAGAGTTATATAAGGAAGCAGGCATTAGATCTTGTGATATAGGCTCATATATGTTAGGCAATGATCCCGATACAGGAGAACAATTAAAGTCAGAGTTCGAGTTCACAAGACTTGCAATACCAAGAAGAGTATATACTCAAGC
>CAZPZN010000102.1:0-6574 GCA_964590735.1 uncultured Tissierella sp. | reverse complement strand
AGGGAGATGATATTTTTGTTTAGAGGTAAGTTGCTAAAGGACATGGAGTTCATAGTGGAGCTTGATAAGATGAAATCAATATTCAGAAAAACAAGCATAATTGGTGAGGATAGACATGAAGATGACGCACAACACTCTTGGCATATTTCCATTATGGCAATGATATTATCAGAATATACAAATGATAAGATAGATCTTTTGAAGGTTATAAAAATGTTATTGACACATGATTTAGTAGAGATTTATGCAGGTGATACCTTCTGTTATGATGAACAAGGCAATATTGACAAGAAAGAGAAGGAAATAGCAGCAGCTGAAAAAATCTTTGGTATTTTAGATCATGAAAAAGCCGATGAATTAAGAAGTCTATGGGACGAATTTGAAGCAATGGAGACACCAGAATCTCTATTTGCTAACTCTATGGATAGGCTCCAACCCATGTTAAGTAACTATAAAAATGGTGGGGGAACATGGAAAGAGTTTGATGTTGCTAAGTCAGATATCTATAAGAGAATAGAGCCTGTTAAGAATTCATCAGATGAGTTATGGTGTTATGTAAATTATATGTTAGAAGATGCATTTCAACAGGGATTAATACCTAATAGATAGGTGTTAGCAGGGGATTCCCCTGCTAACTTTAATCCTGATCGATAATCATAAGATATATGAAAACGTATACAGATTCTTATAGGAGGTAAAAATGAATGTTCTACTAGCAGGAGAAGTCATATCTGGATTTAAGCCATATTCAATGATTATTAACGGACAAGAAGATATAGTATGGCTTAGTAAGAACTTAGAAATGAAATTAGAAAATCTTAAACAATCAAATATCAAATCCCTCTTTGGTATGGATCTATATGAAATTATAGTAGATAAAGATTCAAAAGTTTCCCTTGGAAATGAAGTATATAAACTAGAGAAGTTTAATCTAAGTAATGAAGAATATTCCGTAATAGCCCTGGAAGAAATGGATGATTTCAATAATCCTAAGGTTAGGGCTTTTTCTATGGAGCAGATTATTGAAAATCTATATGATGGAGTATTGGTAAGTGACAAGGATGGTAGAGTAATTATTTATAATGAGGCTATGGAGGAGTTGGAGAAAAAGGATGCCAAAGACATGCTAGGTAAGTATATCTGGGATGCATATGGTTATAGTGATATTAGCAAATCCGAGCATATGCGGGTTTTCGAATCTGGTGTTCCAATAGTTGATAGATATAAGGCCCATGCTTATAATAATGGACATCCTATATATAAATCCTATAGCACCATGCCAATCATCAATGATGGAGAGGTAATAGGAGTTTATTCAATCAGTAAGAACGAAACCAAGCTTCAGAGTCTTCTTTCAGAAATTGTAGAACTTAAGAGACAGTTTTCAGAAACAGATGAAAACAAGTCTTATTCCAATGGGACCAGGTACAACTTTTCAGACATTATTGGTTCAAGTCAAATTGTAAAAAAGGTTATTGAGGAAGCTCAAGCCATATCCTGGTTAGATAACAATATACTAATAGTGGGAGATACTGGTACGGGTAAGGAGGTCTTTGCTCAAAGTATTCACAACCATGGAAAGTATAAAGCTCAACCCTTTATAGGGATTAACTGCTCAGCAATTCCAGAAAATCTTCTAGAGAGCATTTTATTTGGTACAGTTAAGGGCTCCTATACAGGAGCATTGGATTCATCAGGGCTTTTTGAAGAAGCTGGAGCTGGGACTTTATTTTTAGATGAACTTAATTCCATGCCTATAAATATGCAAACTAAACTTTTAAGAGTATTACAGGAAAGAAGTGTAAGGCGTATCGGGGGAAAGAAAAATCACCCTATAAGATGTAGGGTTATAAGCGCTATAAATGAAGATCCATATATGTTAATGGACCAAGGCAGATTAAGACAGGACTTGTTCTATAGAATAGCAGGCTATAATCTGTATATTCCTAGCTTAAAGGCAAGAGGAAATGACTTATTTGAGTTATCAGAATATTATATTAGAAAATATAACCCAATCATGAATAAAAACGCAATCCATATTTCATCCCAGCTTAGGGATGTGATGGATAGACATAATTGGCCTGGTAATATCAGGGAATTGGAGCACTTTATAGAGAATGTAATGGTTAGAACTAGTAATGATGACACTTACTTAAGGGCTAAGAATATACCGGATTATATTTTAGATAAGATGGATATAGGGGCTAAGGACTATGTTGGAGACTTGAATAATGCTCAGACCTTACAGGATAGACTAGAAGATATGGAAAAGTCTTTAATCGAAAGAGCCTTAGATGAAAACCTATGGAATGTGACCAAAACCGCATCAAAACTTGGGCTAACTAGACAAAGTTTAATATATAGGATGAGAAAATTCAATTTAGAGCGAGATTAACAAGAGGGTGTTTCAATATGCAACAAAGTGTTTAAAAATCCATAGGATGATGATTTCAATTTTTAAAGGAGGAGGTGTTTGAAAATCAAACACCTCCTCCTTTAATTTTCATGATGTTATGAAAACGATATCATTAAATCTAGGCCTTTTCTCAATGGGGTTCATTTGGCACGATTCTTGCATAATATTAAGGCATATGAAGAAAAGTATTTAGATGGAGGATTGTAATGGGGAAAATAATAGAATGTGTACCTAATTTTAGTGAAGGCAGAAATAAAGCAAACTTAGAATTAATACTTGATGAGATCAGAAACATTGAAGATGTGAAGCTCTTAGATTATTCAATGGATAAAGACCACAATAGAAGTGTTGTTACCTTTATAGGAAGTCCAGATGCAGTTATAGAAGCGGCTTTTAGGGCAACTAAGAAGGCAGCTCAAGTAATAGATATGAGGGAACATCATGGTGAACATCCAAGAATGGGTGCTACAGACGTAATTCCATTGATCCCTATTTCCGAAGTAACCATGGAAGAGTGTGTGAAACTGTCCCAAGACCTAGGAGAAAGAATTGGAGAAGAACTTGGTATCTCAGTATATCTATATGAGAAATCTGCAAGCTTACCTACAAGAGAAAATCTAGCAGATGTTAGAAAAGGACAATATGAAGGAATGGCTGATAAAATAAAATCAGAGGGTTGGGCTCCTGATTTTGGGCCAAGAGATTTAAATGTAAGGGCTGGTGTAACGGCTGTCGGAGCTAGAATGCCACTTGTTGCCTATAATATCAATCTTGCTACAAATAATATTGAAATCGCAAAGAAAATTGCAAAGGCAATTAGGGCTAAAACCGGTGGTTTTACCTATTGCAAGGCTTTAGGTCTTGAGATTACAGAGAGGGATATAGTCCAGGTTTCAATCAATATGGTTGATTATACAAAGACACCTCTATATAGGGTTTTTGACACAGTGGTAAGAGAAGCTACGAGATATGGAGTAAATGTAACAGGCAGTGAAATCATAGGCTTACTTCCTATGAATGCTTTAATAGATGTAGCAGATTATTATTTAAGATTAGAAAATTTTGATAAGATGCAGATATTAGAAAATAGAATGGGTGAGTAGAAAGGATGATTTTATGAAAGCCACATTAGTAGTAGAAAATATTAAAAACCTCTTAACTATAAGAGGGGAAAATGGTCCTAGAAAAGGAAGGATGCAGAAGGAAGTTGGCTTAATTAAAAACGGGATTATAGCAGTTAAGGATGATGAGATTATTTACCTAGGACAAGGAAATTTACCCAAGGAGATTGAAATAGATGAAAATACGGTTTTCATAGATGGAAGTGGTAAAACCGTTACTCCAGGTCTTATTGATCCCCATACTCATTTAGTTCATGGAGGTAGTCGTGAACATGAATTATCAATGAAATTAGCAGGAAAAGGCTACCTAGATATCTTGGCAGCAGGTGGAGGAATACATTCCACAGCAAGAGCAACGGAAAAAGCAAGTTTTGAGGACTTATATGAAAAGGCTAATAAAAGCCTAAATATATTGATGAGCTACGGTGTTACTACTGTAGAGGCCAAATCAGGTTATGGAATAGGAAGTTTTGATACAGAAATAAAACAAATAGAGGTAGCTAATAAATTAAACCAGGACCATCCTTTAGATATTATATCTACCTTTATGGGTGCCCATGCAGTACCTGAAGAATATAAAGATAATTCAGATTCCTTTGTAGATAAGATAATTAATGAACAGATACCTTATATAGCGGAAAAAAGACTAGCAAAGTTTTGCGATGTATTCTGTGAAGAAGGTGTTTTTTCAGTTGACCAATCAAGAAGAATTCTTAATGCTGCTAAGGCAAATGGCCTTATTCCAAAGGTTCATGCAGATGAAATAGTCTCCCTAGGTGGGGCGGAGCTTGCTGCTGAAGTAGGATGTATATCTGCAGAACACCTAATTGGTGCAAGCGATCAAGGTATAAAGGACATGGGTCAAAAGGGAACAATAGCAGTCCTTCTTCCTGGAACAAGTTTTAATCTGCAAAAGGGAACTGCAGCAAGAGCGAGAATGATGATAGAAGAAAATGTACCGGTTGCCATATCAACAGACTATAATCCAGGGTCTTGTCCAAGTGAAAACTTACAACTTATGATGACGTTAGCATCATTGACACTAAAGATGCAGCCTGAGGAAGTTTTAGTAGGAGTAACCATGAATGCAGCAGCAGCCCTAGGCCTTGAGGATAAAATAGGTTCGCTTGAGCTGGGAAAGAAGGCAGATATAGCCATCTTTGATGCCCCTAATTTAGATTATATGATTTATCATTTTGGAATCAATCATACTGATACAGTAGTTAAAAACGGTAAGATAATATATAAGAAAAGCTTCTAAAGAAGCGTTAAATGTAGCTTTTCTTGTTACTCATCGTCGGAAAGTCCGTAAATAATAGATTTAAATAGTAGGACTTTCCTATTCGTAATAAAAAATAAGGACTTAGACCCTCGGTGTAGGGGCGTGAAGAAATTGTTAGTCAATTTCTATTAATACTTAAATGGAGGTAGTATTATGTGGACCAATGAATTAATTGCTAATGCGATGGAGATAAAATTAGATAACTATTTACCAGAATATCCTAAATTTAATAAACTTATAAGAAGGGCTCCAAAGAGAGAATTCACTTTGACTAAGCATGAAACAGAAATAGCACTAAAGAATGCATTAAGATATATTCCTGAAGACTTACACGAAAAAATAGCACCGGAATTTTTAGATGAGCTTTTAACTAGGGGTAGAATCTATGGTTATAGATTTAGACCAGATAGACCAATATACGGGAAACCAATAGATGAATATAAGGGTAAATGTATAGAGGGGAAGGCCTTTCAAGTTATGATAGATAATAACTTGTCCTTTGATGTGGCCTTATACCCATATGAGTTAGTTACATATGGAGAAACAGGCCAGGTATTCCAAAACTGGATGCAATATAATCTTACCATGAAGTACCTTGAAGAATTAACAGATGACCAGACCTTAGTATTGGAATCAGGACATCCACTTGGATTATTCAGATCTACTAAACAAAGTCCTAGAGTAATAATAACTAATGCATTAATGGTTGGATGTTTTGACGACCAAGAACACTGGATTAAAGCACAAGCCATGGGAGTTGCAAACTATGGTCAGATGACAGCTGGTGGATGGATGTATATAGGACCTCAAGGAATCGTTCATGGAACATTTAATACCATACTTAATGCAGGTAGAATGAAACTAGGAATACCAGCTGATAAGGATTTAAAGGGTCATATGTTTGTTAGTTCAGGGCTTGGCGGTATGAGTGGTGCCCAAGGTAAGGCTGCAAAGATAGCTGGAGGAGTAGGGATAATAGCAGAAGTTGACCTATCTAGAATCAATACTAGATTAGAGCAAGGCTGGATAGATTATCATTACAGTGACCTTGGCCAATTATTTGTTCATGCTAAAAGATCTATGGATCAGGGTGAAGCAACTGCTTTAGCCTACCATGGAAATATAATAGATTTATTGGAATATGCTTTGGACAATGACATCCATCTAGAAATGTTATCAGACCAGACATCCTGCCATGCTGCGTATGATGGTGGCTATTGTCCACAAGGCTTGACCTTTGATGAAAGAACTAAGATGCTCTTTGAGGATAAGGAAAGGTTTATAAAGGAAGTAGATAAGAGTCTTAAGCATCACTTTGACTTGATTAAAAAGCTTACTGAAAGGGGAACTTACTTCTTTGATTATGGTAACTCTTTCTTAAAGGCTATATATGATGCGGGGGTTAAGGAAATATCCAAGAATGGAATAGACGATACAGAAGGATTTATCTTCCCATCCTATGTAGAGGATATTATGGGACCTATGCTATTTGACTATGGATATGGACCTTTTAGATGGGTATGTTTAAGTGGTAACCACCAAGACTTAATTAAGACTGATAAGGCTGCTATGGACTGTATAGATCCAGATAGAAGATATCAGGATAGAGATAATTACAACTGGATTAGAGATGCTGAGGAAAATCAACTGGTTGTTGGAACTGAAGCTAGAATTCTATACCAAGATGCTTTGGGACGCACAAAAATTGCCTTGAAATTTAATGAAATGGTTAGAAATGGAGAAGTTGGTCCTATA
>CAZPZN010000101.1:0-6662 GCA_964590735.1 uncultured Tissierella sp. | reverse complement strand
GGTCTTGCAACTGGCCAAGTAACTGAGATTTATCACGAAGGCTATGTAGCTAAGAGAATGGAAGTAGGTGCTGTAATGGCAGCTGTTCCTAAGGAAAATGTCATAAGAGAAGTGCCAGCACCAGGAGATATTGTCCTATTAGTTGGTGGAAGAACAGGAAGAGACGGTATAGGTGGAGCAACTGGTTCATCTAAATCTCATACTGAAGAATCTCTAACAAAATCTGGTGCAGAAGTTCAAAAGGGTAATGCGCCTGAGGAAAGAAAGATTCAAAGACTATTTAGAAAACCTCAAGTATCCAAGCTTATTAAAAGATGTAATGACTTCGGTGCAGGTGGAGTTTCTGTAGCCATTGGAGAATTGGCAGATAGTCTTGAGATCAACTTAGATGTAATTCCAAAGAAATATGAAGGCCTAGACGGAACAGAGCTTGCCATTTCAGAATCCCAAGAGAGAATGGCAGTAGTAATAGCTGCTCAAGATTTTGAGACCTTTAAGACTCACACAAAAGAGGAAAATCTCGAAGTAACAAAGGTAGCTGAAATTACAGATACAGGTAGATTAATTATGAAGTGGAGAGGTGAAACTATCCTCGACATATCAAGAGAATTCCTAGATACAAATGGTGCTAAACAATATACTAAGGTAAATGTATTAGCTCCTGAAGAATTTAAGCAAGATAGGATAAAATCAAGCTCCTTTAAGGAGAATTTAATAAATACACTAGAGGACTTAAACGTATGCTCACAACAAGGTATGGGAGAGATGTTTGACTCTACAATTGGTGCGGCAACAGTACTAATGCCATTTGGAGGAACTCATAGACTAACTAGTCCTGAAGGGATGGTAGCCAAGATTCCACTTCTTAAGGGAGAGACCAATACCTGTTCTATGATGAGTTTCGGATTCGATCCTGAAATAAGTCTTTGGAGTCCCTTCCATGGTGGAGTCTACTCTGTAGTAGAGTCCATAGCAAAAATAGTAGCAATGGGTGGAGACTATAAAAAATCAAGACTTTCTATGCAGGAATACTTTGAAAGACTAGAAGATGACCCATCTAAATGGGGTAAGCCATTTAGTGGACTTTTAGGTGCATATAGAGCTCAAAAGGAATTAGGATTAGGAGCCATAGGAGGAAAGGATTCTATGTCAGGTACCTTCAATGATATCTCAGTGCCACCAACCATAATCTCCTTTGCAGTTAATCACGATATTACTGAAAACATAATATCACCTGAGTTTAAGAATGTTGGCTCTGAAGTTTACCTAATAGAAATAGACTTAGATGAAAATCAATTGCCAAACTTCAACACTCTAAGAACCAGCTATGAAAAAGTAAAAGAACTAGTAGATAAGAAGGTAATATTATCAGCAAAGACTATTCCAACAGGAGGAATAGCAGCAGCATTGAGCAAGATGGCCTTTGGTAATAAGATAGGATTTGAAATTACCGGACAAGTAGAAATAGACCAACTATTCCAAAAGAAAATAGGTAGCCTATTAGTTGAAGTTAGCCCTGGAAATTCAAGTGAACTTCAAGGCTTTAAAAAACTAGGTAACACCACATCTCAAGAGCTTATAAGCTTTGAAGATGAGAGTGTAGAATTAAATGAAATGATAAGTAAATGGCAAGAACCACTTATTTCAATCTATCCTATTAAGAAGGATGTAGAAGGAGACCTAACAACTCTTAAGTCTACAGCTACCTCAAAAGCCTATAGAGGAGAAAAAATTGGTCAGCCAAGGGTATTTATTCCAGCATTCCCAGGAACTAATAGTGAGTACGATTCAGCAAGAGCCTTTGAAAAAGCTGGCGCTCTTGCAAAGATTTCAGTATTTAGAAATCAAAATGCAAATGATGTTAAAGAATCTCTAAAGGATTTTGCCCAAGAAATAAGAAGAAGTCAAATCCTTATGATCCCAGGTGGCTTTAGTGGAGGAGACGAACCAGATGGATCAGGTAAGTTCATCGCTACAGTATTTAGAAACCCTGAAGTAGCTGATGCTGTAATGGATTTAATCAAAAACAGAGATGGACTAATTCTTGGTGTATGTAATGGATTCCAAGCCCTTATTAAGCTAGGCCTCCTTCCATATGGTGAAATTAGACCACTTAAGGAAAATGACCCAACCCTAACATTTAATAAGATGGGAAGACATATTTCCCAACTGACTAATACCAAGATAGTATCAAAACTAAGCCCATGGTTTAATAATACAGAGCTTGGAGATATCTATTCTATACCATTATCCCATGGTGAAGGAAGATTTACAGCAGATGATGCTATACTTCAAGACCTAATAAAAAATGGACAAATTGCGACACAATATGTGGATTTAGATGGTCAGGCAAGCTATGATGGTTATTACAATCCAAACGGGTCTCTTTATGCAGTAGAAGCAATCACAAGCCCAGATGGTAGAATCCTAGGCAAAATGGGACATTCAGAAAGAATAGCAGATGATATATATAAAAACATCCCTGGCAAGAAGGATCAAAAGGTCTTTGAATCAGGAGTCAAATATTTTAAATAAGAAAAGCTTCTAAAGAAGCGTTAAATGTAGCTTTTCTTGTTACTCATCAACGGAAAGTTCAATTATATGCAGAAGATTCAAAGTAGAACTTTCCTATTCGTAATAAGAGATTATGTCGAAACTCACCCTAATTTGTAGGGTGAGTTTTTTCGAATTTTTTGCTAGAATAAAATATTGATTCTACTAGTAATTGGGTATATTAATTAGAATAATATATTTTACTCAGATTGTTAAAAATATATTGACATAAATTTAAATATGTCATACTATATATTTGATTGTGCCATACTGGAGGTCTTATTATGAAAACATTAGCATCAACAGTATCAACTTACATAATATCAGATTCCCTTGGAGAAACAGGGGAACACATAGTCAAAGCTGCTATCTCACAGTTCGATTTGGAAGATATCGATATAAGAAAAATTCCCTTTGTGCTCGATGTGGACTACTTAAAATCCATCTTAGACGAAGCTAGTCAAGAACCTAATACGGTACTTTTCTTCACTCTAGTGGATAAAGAGCTAATAGAATTTGCTGAGAAGTATTCTAAGGAAAAGAACCTAATAGCAGTAGATCTTTTAAGTCCAGCAATTAGTACAATAAAAGCTTTTACCGGTCTTGAACCTATTAGAGAACCTGGAACTATTCGAAGAATCGATGAAGCCTACTTTAAAAGGGTAGAATCCATTGAATTTGCTGTTAAATATGATGATGGCCAGGACCCATCCGGTATAGATAAGGCTGATTTAGTCATACTAGGAATATCAAGGACCTCAAAAACACCTCTATCTATGTATTTAGCCAACAAAAATATCAAGGTATGCAATGTTCCGCTGGTTCCTGAAACCAAACCTCCTCAGGAAATATTTGAAATTCCTGCAAGAAGGATAGTGGGCTTGACTAATTCCCCAATTAAGCTAAATGAAATAAGAGAGGAACGTCTTAAAGCCTTAGGGCTTCCTAAAGGTTCAAACTATGCCAGTATGGAGAGAATACTATTTGAGATCGATTATGCTGAAAGAATAATGAAAAATATTGGATGTCCAATAATCGATGTTTCAAATAAGGCAGTAGAAGAAACTGCTGAAATCATCATATCTATGCTTAAGAAGTACAACACTAAATTTGGAGTTATCTAACTTACACTTATAAATTACTAAGGGGGTATTTCTGTGGAAAAATTTGTTTACAGTTTTCATGAAGGATCAAAGGATATGAAGTCATTATTAGGTGGTAAAGGGGCAAACCTTGCAGAGATGACAAATATAGGCTTACCTGTTCCTCCAGGATTCACTATTACGACTAAGGCCTGTGCTAGATTTTACGAAGAAGGCGGAAACCTTTGGGACAGCCTATTTACTGAAATTGATCAACACTTAAGAGAAATTGAAGAGAAATTAGGAAAAAAGTTCTCCGATAAGGAAAATCCTTTGCTATTTTCAGTTAGATCTGGAGCAGTATTCTCAATGCCAGGGATGATGGACACAATACTTAATCTAGGACTAAACGACATATCTGTAATTGGTTTAGCTAATTCTACTGGTAATGAAAGATTTGCATATGATAGCTATAGAAGATTCATTCAAATGTTCTCAGATGTAGCTATGGAAATACCAAAAGTAAGATTTGAATCATTACTAGAGGACATGAAGGAAAGAAAAGGTGTACATGAAGATACTGAGTTAGATGCAAATGATTTAAAAAACCTTGTAGAAGAATACAAGAAGGTTTATAAGGAAGAAAGACGTGAAGACTTCCCACAAGATCCAATGGAGCAATTAAAGCTAGCTATTAAAGCAGTATTTGCTTCCTGGAACAACCCTAGAGCACAAGTATATAGAAAATTAAACGATATTCCTCATAACTTAGGTACTGCAGTAAACGTACAGTCTATGGTATTTGGAAATATGGGAGAAACTTCAGGTACAGGTGTAGCCTTTACTAGAAATCCAGCTAATGGTGAAAACAAACTATTTGGTGAATTCCTAATGGATGCACAAGGTGAAGACGTAGTTGCAGGAATTAGAACTCCTAAATCTATAGATGAACTTCAAACTGTAATGCCTAAAGCATATGATGAATTCTTTGAAATAAGCGAAAAATTGGAAAAACACTATAAAGATATGCAAGATATCGAATTTACAATTGAAAATGAAAAGCTATTTATACTTCAAACAAGAAGTGGAAAGAGAACAGCTCATGCTGCAATCAATGTGGCTGTAGACCTAGTTGAAGACGGATTTATTACTAAGGATGAAGCTCTTTTAAGAATAGAACCACTTCAATTAAATCAACTATTACACCCTAACTTCGATGTGAAGGCACTTAAGTCAGCAGAAGCATTAGCTAAAGGTTTAGCTGCATCTCCAGGAGCTGCTTCAGGAAAGGTATATTTCCATGCAGCAGACGTAGTAAAGGCAAAGGCTAATGGAGAAAAGGTAATCCTTGTTAGACAAGAAACTTCTCCAGAGGATATAGAGGGTATGGTAACAGCAGAAGGAATACTTACAGCTAGAGGCGGAATGACATCCCACGCAGCTGTAGTTGCTAGAGGTATGGGTAAGTGTTGTGTAGCAGGCTGTAGTGAAATTAGAGTTGACGAAGAAAATAGAGTAATTAAGACAAGAACAGGTCAAATCATCAATGAAGGGGACTATATTTCAATTGACGGTGGTACTGGTATGGTATACCTTGGAGAGATTGAAAAAGTTCTTCCTGAATTGTCAGGTAACTTTGAGAAGTTCATGGTGTGGGTAGATGAAACTAGAGTGCTTAAAGTAAGAACTAATGCAGATACTCCAAGAGATGCGATTCAAGCAGTTAAATTTGGAGCGGAGGGAATCGGCCTTTGTAGAACTGAGCACATGTTCTTCGATGATGCAAGAATTCCAGCAGTTAGAAGAATGATTGTTTCAGAAGATATTGAGGAAAGAAAGGAAGCCTTAGACGAGCTTCTACCAATGCAAAGAAAAGACTTCTATGAAATCTATGAAGCTATGGGAGATAGACCAGTAACTGTAAGACTTCTTGATCCACCACTACATGAATTCCTTCCACAAAAGGATGAAGATATCAAGTCATTGGCTGAATCAATGGGTATAGATTACGAAGAATTAAAGGACAGAGTAGCATCCATGGCAGAGTTCAACCCAATGCTTGGTCACAGAGGTTGTAGACTTGCTGTAACTTTCCCAGAGATTTACAGAATGCAAGTAAGAGCAATCATAGAGGCAGCACTGGATGTTAAAGCTAAGGGTCAACCAAATATTAAGCCTGAGATAATGATTCCACTAGTTGGAGAATTAAAAGAATTACAATATGTTAAGAGTGAAATCCAAGAGGAGATTGCCTTAGTATTTGAAGAAAGAGGAGAAAAGCTAGATTACATGATAGGAACAATGATAGAGGTTCCAAGAGCATGTATAACTGCTGATGAAATTGCTACAGAAGCTGAATTCTTTAGCTTTGGTACAAATGACCTTACTCAAATGGGCTTCGGATTCTCAAGAGATGACTCAGGTAAGTTCCTAAATGACTATGTAGATAAGGGAATACTTGAAAAGAGTCCATTCGATGTAATCGATAGATCAGGAATAGGAAAGCTTATGGAAATCGCAATAGACCTTGGGAAAAAAGCTAGACCTGGTATTAAATTAGGAATCTGTGGAGAGCACGGAGGAGATCCAAACTCAGTAGAATTCTGTCACCAACTAGGACTTGACTATGTATCCTGTTCACCATATAGAGTTCCAATAGCAAGACTAGCAGCAGCACAAGCAGTATTAAAGGGAGAAAAAGAAACAGTTCAAAACGATAAGTAGATAATGGGGTCAGGCTTGAATTATTGAATTATTCAAGCCCACCTGTAAAAGAGAGCTCAAATTAATTGAGCTCTTTTTCGTTTTTATTACCCTTGCTTCCAGTGATTTGAGGCAATTTGTCGTCATAGTCTAAGTAAGAAGTGGTCTTTGGGGGTATTTTTTGATACAATATATATATTGTTATTGAAAGTGATGTGTTTTGATGAGTAAAGCCTTATATATAGCGGAGAAACCTAGTGTTGCTCAAGAATTTGCAAAAACCTTGAATATAAAGGGAGATAGAAGAGATGGTTATATTGAATC
>CAZPZN010000100.1:0-6842 GCA_964590735.1 uncultured Tissierella sp. | reverse complement strand
CCTGCCATAATTGCAGGATCCACTCTTAACATTTTAGCTGCAATTGGTAATAAACCTCCAACGACCTTGGCTAAGACTACTGTTAATAAAGTTGTCACACAAACCGTTATAGCAATTGCGAAATCAACTTTCTCTAGGTAAAATATCCTTAGAAAATTAACAAATGCTAAAGTCACCCCAACAACAATACTTACCCTAAACTCCTTCCAAAGTACCTTAAAAGCATCTTTGATTCCAATTTCACCAAGTGCCAGACCTCTAATTATAAGTGAGGATGACTGTGACCCAGCATTCCCTCCTGTATCCATAAGCATTGGAATAAATGATGCCAAGATTACTATTGTTTGAAGCACATCTTCATATTTCTTGATTATATTTCCTGTTAAAGTGGCTGATACCATCAATACTAGTAGCCATACAACACGATGCTTAGCTAGTTTAAATACCCCGGTCTTCAGATATAACTCATCTGATGGTTCCATTGCAGCCATTTTTTGAATATCCTCTGTGTTTTCTCGTTCTATAATATCAACTATATCATCAACAGTAATTATACCTACTAGTCTGTTTTCATTGTCTACAACGGGCATTGATATTAAATCATACTTCTTGAAAAGTTGAGCTGCTATTTCTTGATCATCCATAGTTTTTACGGAAATAGCGTCTTTAGTAAATATGTCTTTAATAAGACTTGAACCATCACTTAGTATTAACTTTCTAATTGAAATTACGCCTTCTAATTTTCTATTAGCATCGATAACATAGCAGGTATTTATAGTTTCTTTATCAACACCGGTTTTCTTTATATGGTCAATAGCTTCATTAACGCTCATTTCTTTTTTTAAGTCCACATATTCAATAGTCATTATTGTCCCAGCTGAATCCTCGGGATAATTTAATAGCTGATTGATTTGTTTTCTAAGATGCTCATCAGTATTCTTTAGAACCTTTTTAACCACGTTTGCTGGCATTTCCTCAATAAAGTCTACTGCATCGTCAATAAAAAGCTCATCTATAATAGTTTTAATTTCATTATCTGTAATAACTTCTACTATATGCAATTGTGTTTCTGCTGAGATATAAGAAAATACTCCCGCTGCCATATCTTTTGGTAATATTCTAAAAAGCCTTACCAATTGATGCTTGTCTACTTGATCCAAAATGTGAGCAATATCTACTACATTCATTTCAAGTAGCTCTTTTCTTATTTCATAAGCCTTGTTTTGATTCACCATCTCCATTAATCTTTTTTCCATTTTTTAGCCCTCCTAAATTTAGGAGCCGCACTGCCGCAGGGACAGCTACGGCTCTAATCATTATTTTGCTTCTACTGGGTAAAGGACCAGAATCCATAACTGTCACCTTCCTTTCATTAAAAAAACTCTCTACAATAGTAGAGAGTGTTTTAGACATTAAAAAATCACCCCTACCGTTGAGCTTTGGCTCTGCGTGGCTTAGGATAATTAATCCAGCTACATTAAGTAAAGCCTTAATCCGGCAGTACCTGCTGACCCATTGGTGTCTTTCGACATTTCTGGGCAGTAGCGTATTTCCACGTAGTAACCTCACCTAACAAGATGTTAATAAGATTAATATATGTTTCTATTACTAGTATACTACATATGAGAATTAAAGTAAACTAAGTAGGATTATCCGATTAATCTCTTGTATCCCAACGAATTACCCTTTCATCCCGAGTGAAACCGAGGGATCTGCTTTATTTAAAGTAATTATCAAGTTTCTCAGGTCCTGCTAGTATATCTCTACCTATGAACAAGGCCCCATTTTCATCGGCTTTAACGCTCCATTTAATCAGCATAATATATCCATTCACTATTTCAATACCCGTGATACATCTAGGGTGAACGCCAGAGCCATCATTAAAATATGGAGGATCCCCTAGCTTTGGAAACATAGGTCTGTGATTGTGTCCTGCAATTAACATCTGATTTTTATATATTACCCATTCTGTAAGCTTTTCTGCGACAGAATGTCTTTTTTTATAGTTTTTTGCGGTTCTTGTAGGGTCATTTACCCCCACAAATCTTAAAGGCCCCCAGAAATATTTGACTAAAAACCTAGTTATCCTCCAAAGGTAGCTATTCTTTAGGTCTACTTGGTGGCCATGGACTAGAAAAATCTTTTGGTCATTAGCTTTATAGTTCAAAACTAGGCCTTCATGGGCTTTAATACCCTTAAACAAAGGCTTATATTCTCCTTCCCGTTCATTATAATATCTATATAGGTTGTTGGTTAGGAATTTGCTATCTCTCTTTACTATGTCATGGTTTCCATATATCATATAAAATCTATTATCCTTATGAAATTCTGACATTATCCAAAATATGTCCCTATGCTCTTGTATTATATCCTTCATCCTAGGCACTTCCCAAAGCTCATCTCCATCACCAAGTTCAATATAGGTGTACCTTTCCTTGTAATAGTAGGATAGGGCTGTAAAAAAGGTATTTTGATTCTTGGCGAAGGAGTCGTTCCAATTGCCATCACCCCTGTGGAGATCACTCATTATTATAATCTTGGACCTATCATCAATTAAAATTTCTTCTGAAGACCTAAAGACTTTGCTAATAGAGTTGAGCATTTTCATATCTATCACCATCCTTATTCAAGAGGAATTTTTAAGGATTCACCCTTAGCGAATATTTCACTTGATTTACCCATATTGAATAATTTCATAAATAGTTCTGGATCTACTCTTTGAACAGCTGAAATCTTATCTAGTAGGTTGTCATAACCACTTGTAATTTCTTGATACTTATCGCATAGCAATTTATTCTTCATCTGAGTTATTTCATCGGTTTTCTTAATCCTTGTATATGGCTGGGTCGTTTTGGGCTTATAAAATTCAAGTCCTACTGAATTTCCAAATACAATTATCTCATTATCTCTATAGCCTGCCTTATTCAATCCTTTTATAAATTCATCTCGCATTTCCTTGTTTTTTAGGTTAATACTTAGATACATACTTAATTGATCAGGATTGGAGAATTCACCTAGTTTAAATCCAGTTAGCCACCAGTGGACATCAGTCCTTTTTATAATGGATTTTCTATCCTTTACTAGAACAAAATCCATCTTTAACATTTCATCATCTTCAGCACATTGATACCAGTTTAAATCTATTTCTTGAATTCTACTATCCAGCTCATCGGTATAATAGACTCCTACTTCACCACCTGTGGTCATTCCATATTGCCCCTTCCAAAACTGGATCAACCACCTTTTATTGTCATATTGAAAATATATAGGTTCACAGTCTATTATCATGGACATGGGAGCAGCTGCCTCATCATATATTCTGGTGTAGCCCATCTTCCTCTGCCAGGCATCATGAATGGAAAAGAAGGTGTCACTTTGAAAATCATATGAATAACCATAGGTTTTTAAGATCTCATTTAAATCCTCATAGGTCTTAATGTCTTTAAACTCCTTGCCTTTCAACCTCTTTATTGAGTAGTATAATTTCTTTATCAGATTTACCATTGTAGGCGAGCTAACCACAAATGTAGCTATTACTATTATCAGAATTAGGAGAATAGCGTGACCTATAGGTGGAAACTCACTAATAAAATCGAGCATAAAATCACCCCTTGAATCCTTTTATACATATTATTCTAGGGGTGAGAAAGGTGTCAAAAAATCTCTGGAGGTTAATCCCCAGAGATTTTAATTTTAATTTTTCATAGATTGTTTGAGTAATTTTATCTTGTTATTCCTCAGTTTCTATATATTCTTCTTTACTTTCTTTTCTAAATAATATATCTGAAAATGCCCCAAGTAATATAAAGATAAGGCCTACAATAACCATAGTTTCAGGTATTTCTCCAGTACCTAAAAAGACCCAGATCGGATTTAAAATAGGTTCTCCTAGACCAATAATCATTGCTTTTTCAATAGATATTCGTCGAAGACCTTCACCATAGGCTGCATAGGATAGGCCTGATACCATAAGCCCAGCAAAGGCTAGCAGCAAGAGATCTTTTATGGATCTTGGTGGACTTGAATAATTAAAAGGCAGGATAAGCAAATAAATGATGGTGGTCATTAGGTTTACAAGAGCCACAATACCCAGTATTGACCCATTTTTTATACTTTGCATACTTGCAGAATATAGAGCGAAACAAATTCCAATCGCTAATCCAATAAACATGGCCAAAGTATTTGAAGACTGGTAAGAACTTAGTACATTTAAAAATACCCCAAGGAAGATCATGATTAGAATTACTAGCTTTTTAGGCTCGATTTTTTGCTTTTTAAAAAAACCATAACCAATTACATACATAGGGGCTGCAGTCTGCATGGCAATGGCCATGGCTGAACTGGAAATCCGTGTAGTAATAGTAAATGATAAAAAAAATAGCGCCATACAAATACTTGTTATTATCACATTCTTCAGGGGATATATCTTTTCTTTAAATATAAAAGGAAACAAGGATATACCTCCTATAAAAGATCTGATAATTAGTATCCAAATTGGACTTGCTTCAACCGTTTTTATTATAAATCCCATAACACTCCATAAGATTACAGCAATAAGTACAAAGATACTTCCTTTACGATCTTCACTCAATTTGACCACCCCTATATTAATAACCAAAAGGAACCGTCCCTTTGGTTATTTTACTTCATACCTTTTTATGCTCCACTTTTATCTTTATCGTCCTATTTCTTAGGCTGTATTAATCAAATTTACTTTTTTCCATCCCTTTACTCATTTTTAATACTTAATAAGGATATTATAACATTTAAATCTAGCAGTTTAAATGTTATAATAAAAATTCAGGCTACTTAGTCATTAGATTGTTGGTAAATTTTCATAAATAGGATATAATTTTAATAAGAAAAGCTTCTAAAGAATCGTAGCTTTTCTCGTTACTCATCGAGGGAAAGTTCAATTATACATAAGTTCAAAGTGAAACTTTCCTATTCGGAATAAAATTGTAAAGGAATTTGATATAATATGGATGGTACAAAAAGAAAAGATGTAAATATAGGAGCTAGTGTATTAATAGTTCAAAAGCAAGATCAGCGTAGTGGAAAGCTTACTGAAGGTGTAGTTATGAAGATTCTAACAAATTCACCTGAACATCCTCATGGAATAAAGGTAATGCTTGAAAACGGGATTGTAGGAAGAGTAAAAGAAATTAAATAGAGAGGATGATTGTAATGATTAAAGCTTACTTAGCTAGTATTTCTACCCAATTTGAAGGAGAAGAAGTTGAGGCTAGATATCGTATATTTGATGATGGCCAACTAATACTTAAGAAATCACTTATGCTTGATTATATTAAGCCTGCATTTGTAGGCCATGCTACCTTAGATACACTACTTAAGGAATTAGAAAAATACAATGATAAAGAAATTAAAATTTTCATCAATGATGGAGCATTATTTGAGACTGTTAACGGAACCTCAGGTTCTAAAAATCGTGAATTATTAAAAATGGCTGAAGATACCAGGAAAGAAATCGACAAATTCGATGATCTTGAAATTATAAATGTTAATGGAAATCACGAACAAGTAGAAGAATGGGATAAAATCTTAAAGTCCTAAAGTATAGGGTATTAAAATAACCAAAGGGAACCGTCCCCTTTGGTTATATCATTTTAGCACTCCATATATAAATGTATAGGGATATTGTGCTCCACATTTATCGCACTCTATATAACGACGATTATTCGTTAGCTCTCTATTATCATATAGAAAGGATAAAAACTCCTCTGAATTCTTTCTTCCAGGCTCATCAGAATCCAAAACATAGGAATAGACAAAGGTCGATTCATATTTAAGGACAAGTTTATTACCATTACAAATTGGACAAGTACAATTATTATCAGCCATAATATTTCCTCCTGTAGATTAAGATTATACTTACATCATTAGTCAAAACAAGAGAAAGTATACAAAGAGTTGGCCATTTGTTTCTACGGTACAAGTTCCTCTACATACCTATCCCAATTCATATACATTTTTATTTCATTAAATATAGCCCTAATATTTTTATTCTTTACCTTTGTGATAATTTTATTATAAAAACTTAAGCCTTCATCATAAACATCATCATGGCTCAAAATATAATCTAGGAGTTCCTTTAGGTATCTATAGTCCTCACTTAGATTATCATCTTGATACAGCCCAAGGATTGATTCCCTAAGTGTAATCTTATTCATCCTATAAAGGTCAATTCCTTCCTCTAATCTACTAAGAGCCGAGTCTAATTCACCTAAATATAAATCTATGAAGAATAAATTAGTTCTAACAAAGCTGGTTTTTTCTAATGTTTCCCTAGCCTTTTCGTAGTCTCTTGTACTTAGATAAAATTTTCCCTTATCAAAATAATAATGTTCATCTCGTTTTTCATCATCAACATTTTCAAAGAAATCACTTACATATTCCTTATGTCTTCTATGAGCTTCATGGTCCATAAATCCTATAGCATTATTTATTAGGGAGGTGTCATCCTTTATTTCATCATATCTAATAGCATACTCTAAAGCCTTATTGTAATCTTCCATATCCTTTTTGTAGCCAATATAATATATCTTGCTTAGATATATTAAGGCTTCTTCGTTATTTGGGTCATTTTCCAATATATCGGTATAATATTCTATTGCTTCTTCGTATTCTTTATTGGATATAAGCTTTTCTCCTTCATTTAATTCCCCTTCAACCTCAATACTAGGCATCTTATCGTAATAGCTGTTAATAGGAAGACTAGAGCCTATTAAGTTCTTATCTTCATCATAAGCATTTATAACTAGAGGATACTTATAGCCTTTAATAAAGGTTCCAAGTATGGCACTTGGCTGAACTATCATCTC
>CAZPZN010000099.1:0-6980 GCA_964590735.1 uncultured Tissierella sp. | reverse complement strand
TGAGGAGGTTCTGGCAGAGGAAAATCCAAAGCCAGAACTTTACTCTACAAGTCCTTAGGTTCAAAACTCAGGTTTAAAATTCTAATTCTGTAGATACTAATACTATGAATTGACAAGATTTTCTTTGAAGGTATAATAAAAATAGATGTGTGATGCAATTACTTCCGATACTTAAAAAATGAGGATGATAAATATGTTTATAGATGTGGCAAAAATATCCGTTAAAGCAGGTAAAGGCGGAGACGGATTAGTATCTTGGAGAAGGGAAAAGTTTGAGCCTTCAGGAGGACCTTATGGTGGAGACGGTGGAAATGGTGGTTCCATCATTTTAAAGGCAGATGAAGGCATAAGAACCCTAATGGACTTTAGATATAAAAGATCCTATCACGGAGAAAATGGGGAAAATGGAAAGACTAAAAATCAATATGGAAAAGCCGGTCAGGATATAGTATTAAAGGTTCCTGTAGGTACCTTAATAAAGGATGAAAGTACTGGAAAAGTTATCGTGGACTTAAAGGAAAAGGACCAAACCTTTATCATAGCCAAAGGAGGCAAGGGCGGACGAGGTAATGCTCGATTTGCAACTTCTACAAGACAGGCACCAGGCTTTGCTGAACCAGGAACAAAGGGACAGGAAAGGAAAATGATTTTAGAACTAAAGCTCTTAGCAGATGTTGGACTAATTGGATTTCCAAATGTTGGTAAATCCACTATCTTATCCATAGTATCAGCAGCAAAACCTAAGATTGCTAACTATCATTTTACCACCTTAAAGCCGAACCTTGGGGTAGTAAGAATAGCTGATGAGAAAAGTTTTGTAATTGCTGATATTCCTGGACTTATAGAAGGAGCATCAGAAGGGCTGGGTCTAGGCCATGCTTTCCTAAGACATATAGAAAGAACTAGAGTCCTAGTCCATGTTTTAGATGCATCAGGTAGTGAAGGCAGAAATCCGGTTGAAGATTTCTATAAGATAAATGAGGAATTAGTTCAATACAATGATAAACTACAAACAAAACCGCAAATAATCGTTGCCAATAAGATGGATATGCCAGGTGGTGAGGAAGGCCTTGAGGCTATAAAGGCTGAGTTTGAGCCTAAGGGATATAAGGTATACTCAGTATCAGCTGCAACTGGAGAAGGGATTAAAGAGCTTAAATATGCTATATGGAATCTTCTAGATAGTACAGAAATCGAATATGAGACCTTTGATGAGGAATATGATGAAACTGAAGTGACTGAAGAAGAATCAATTATTGTGAAATTTGAAGATGAAAAGTATATAGTTGAAGGATCCTTCGTGGAAAGACTATTAGAATCAACATATTTTGATGATGTAGATTCATTGAGATTCTTCCAAGAAACCCTAAAAAATAAAGGAATTATTGATGAACTAAGAAAACTTGGAATTGAAGAAGGAGAGTCCGTTTTCATCTGTGAAAATGAATTCGAATTCTTTGAATAAGGAGTGGAAAATTTGTTAACAGGAAAGCAAAGAAGCTATTTAAAGGGTAAAGCTAATAATCTAGACCCGATTTTTCAACTTGGTAAGAATGGTTTAACAGAAAACTTTATCAAACAAGTTGATGGAGCTCTTGAATCAAGAGAGCTTATTAAAATAAATGTATTAAAAAACTGCGAGTTGGATCCTAGTCAGGTGGCAAATGATCTTATGGAAGAATTACAAGCTGAATTCGTTCAAGCCATAGGGAGAAAGTTTGTTATCTATAGAGAGTCTCAAGAAAATAAGAAAATAGAATTACCTATGTAAAAATTTCAGCTTCAGAACCCTATGTTCTGAAGTTTGTAATTAGGAGGTCATTATGAAGATTGGTTTAATGGGAGGAACCTTTAATCCTATTCATTTAGGGCACTTATTTATTAGTGAACACATTAGAATGAATGCAGATTTAGATAAAATAGTTTTTATACCATCAGGAAACCCACCTCATAAGGATAGTAAGGAAGTAATCTCTGCTAAACATAGGTACAATATGGTCTTGCTTGCAATAGAGGATAATCCTTATTTTGACCTTTCTACAATTGAAATGGATAGAGAAGGAAATAGCTATACAATAGATACTATAGAAGAGCTAAAAAGGATGTATCTTGAGGATGAATTCTTTTTTATAATTGGAGGAGATAGCCTTCATGAGCTGACAAAGTGGAAGAATCCTTCTGAATTATTTAAAAGTGTCACCTTTATTGTCATAGGTAGACAGGGAATAGAAGAAAAAAGAAATTTAGAAAAAATAAAAGAATATAAAGAATTATTTAATGCCTCTATTCATTATTTAGATGCACCACTAATAGAGATATCTTCTACCACTATCAGAAACAATCTTAAAGATAAAAAATCCATCAAATACATGGTGGATCCTAAGGTAGAGGACTATATTAAGCACCACGAGTTATACAAAACGGAGGATTAAATGGAATCTATAAGTAATATAAAAGAAAAGCTAATAAAAAGCCTAGGAGAAAAAAGATATAATCATTCTATTAGGGTAATGGAAACTGCAGTTGAATTAGCTAGGCAATATGGATATGATGAAGAAAAGGCTAAAATTGCAGGGCTTTTACACGACTGCGCTAAATATCAAGATTATTTGTATTTATTGAAAAGGGTAAACGATTTTGATATAATTCTAGATGACTTCATGATTCAAAATAAGGAGTTAATCCATGCTCCATTAGGCTCGAAAATAGCTGAAATTGAGTATAATATAAAGGATGAAGAGATTTTAAGTGCTATTTATTACCACACCATAGGAAAAGAAAACATGTCATTATTGGAAAAGATAATATATATAGCGGATTTTATAGAGCCCCAAAGAAATTTTCCCAAGCTGGAGTGGTATAGGGAATATGCATTTAAAGATCTGGATAAGGCTTTAAGACTTATCATAGAAAATACTATTTACTTCTTAATAGATAAGGGCAAGCCTATACATCCTAATACAATTAAAGCTAGGAATTATTTGATAACGATAGAAAAGAGTGAATTAAATGCTTAAAAGATTTTTCAGAGTGTTTTTTAGTTTCTTTATAATATTTAGCCTAGTATTTATTGGAGCAAATCTGTATTCGAAAAACGCTGGACCAGATAAGGAGCTCCCTCTTCTTCAAGGAAGTAAATCTGATTCCATTAATTTCTTATTAATGGGAGTGGATAGTAAGAATGCTAGCGACAGCAAAGGCACAAGAACAGATACCCTTATGGTATTTAATGTGGACAAGTCCTCTGGGGATATATCAATATTATCAATTCCTAGGGATACAAGAGCCAAGATAGAAGGTAGAAAGTATAAGGAAAAAATAAATCATGCTCATGCTTATGGAGGGCCTGAACTTACCCTAGACACGGTATCTAACCTTTTAAATCTTGATTTAGACTATTATGTTGTAGCTGATTATAATTTTGTAAGAAGGTTTGTAGATTTAATTGGTGGGGTAGAAATAGATGTACCAATGGATATGTACTATGAGGATCCAACTGCAGATCCACCTTTACTTATTGATTTGAAATCAGGTAATCAAAAGTTAGATGGTGATGAATCCCTACAATACCTGAGATTTAGAAAAGGCTATAAAAATGCAGATTTGGGCAGAATAGAAGCACAACAAACCTTCATGAAAGCCATGGTAAAGACTACCCTAAGACCAATAAATATTATCAAGCTACCTCAGATGTATACAGCATATAATGATTATATAACTACAAATATCCCTATTTCTACCATAGGAAAGTTTGGATTTAGTGCATTTAAATATGACTTGGAGAATATGAATACACAAACTCTCCCAGGCCAATCTCAAATGGTAGGTGGTTTGTCATATTACATTCATTATGAAGAAGAAACGAAACAACTAGTAAGGAAGATGTTTAATACAAATAATGAAATAGCACAATATTAATAAAGAGGAGGTGAATATTTTAATGGGTAAAATCGACAACATGTTGTCAATCATCAAAGAGGCTGTAGAGGAAAAAAAGGGTATAGACTTAGAAATATTGGATATATCAAAAATGACATCTATTGCTGATTATTTTGTAATTGTAAGTGGAAATTCTTCTACTCAGGTCACTTCTATAGCTGATGAAGTTGAGGGAAAAATGTCTAAAGAAGGCATTGAACCTATATCAGGCAAGGAAGGTTACAAGAGTGGCAGATGGATTTTAATAGATTATGGAGATATAATCGTCCACATATTTCACAAGGATGAAAGGGAGTTTTACAACCTGGAAAGATTATGGTCTCAATTCGAAAGAGAAAATACTAATAGGGGGTAATGTAGAATGAGTTTGAAATTAGTAGCTACTGAAAAGGCACCGGCAGCAGTTGGTCCATATTCACAAGGAGTTCAAGTGGGAAATCTATTATTTACATCAGGACAGCTTCCACTTGTTCCAGAAACAGGAGAGTTAATATCTGATATTGAGAAGGCTACAAGACAAAGTCTTGATAATGTAAAGGCAATATTGGAAGAAGCAGGGTCATCCTTAGAAAAGGTTGTAAAGGTTACTATTTTCGTAGCTGATATAAATGACTTTGGAAAAATTAACGAAATCTATGCAGAATATTTTTCAAACCACAAACCAGCTAGATCTTTAGTAGAAGCATCAAACCTACCTAAGGGTGGAGTTATTGAAATAGAAGCCATAGCACAATTTTAACAAGGTGAAGATGTCCCTCATTTCTTAAACGATTAAATCGTTGCGGTGGTGTGAGGCAATTACCTCTGATATTTAACATCATTAAAAAGACCTGGCACCACATGCCAGGTTTCTTTATTTAATCTCATATGGGACTCTATAAGAAGACCTTCTAGTTCTTCTTCTTTTCTTTCTTTGTAGGACTTGTACTCTAAGGACTACTAGTCCAAATAACAAGAATACATACCATTTACTAAGTATCCTATATACAAGGCCTGTAGAAGGATCTAGCTCTATATCCATAGTAGATATGATGTTAGACTTTCCAATATTTTCTCCATCCAAGTAGAATTCAGAAACACCAAGTAAATCACCCTTTTTAATAGGAGCTTGTAGATTTTCTCTTAGGACTATTTTTCTTTCTATATTGTCCATGGAATCTGCAGTTACTGGATATGTAAAATCTTCATTCATTACTCCAGCTACATATTGCTGGTTTCCATCTTTAATCTGAATGTTCTCAACAAATTCATTTTTGTGAGCTAGAATACTATTGTCAAAGGTAGTAAACCCATAATTGAGAAGTTTGTGACTATCTGCATAAAGATTAGCTTCTCCACTTGCCTTAAGTACTACTGCAATAAGTCTTTGTCCATCTCTTTGGGCAAAGGATACTAAACAGTTTCCTGCTTGGCTCGTGGTTCCTGTTTTAACCCCTGATGCACCTTCATATTTATAAGGAACATTTACTCCATCCACATTTATGAGAGCATTACCGGCTAGAAGATTGTTTGTATTCCATAAATATCTTGCTTCAGTTTTCTTATTAGTAGGCTCAATTGTATATTTACTTGTATTTACAAATTTTCTAAAGATTTCATTCTCCATAGCATAACGGCCTATTAATGCTAAATCGTAAGCATTAGTTATATGCTCATCTTCATGAAGGCCATTTGGATTGATAAAATTAGTATTAGTCGCTCCAATTTCCTTAGCTTTTTGATTCATCAATTGAACAAATCCTTCAATTGATCCTGATACATGTTTTGCAATTGCGAAAGCTGAATCATTAGCTGATTGTACCAAAAGTGCATATAGAAGCTGCTCCATTGTAAGCCTTTCGCCTGGTTCTAATGCTATATGACTTCCTTCTGTTAGGCTAACCACCTCTTGGTCTACGGTAACTATATCCTCTAGATTACTATTTTCTATAGCTAATATAGCCGTCATAATCTTTGTGGTAGATGCTGGATAGAGAAGTTTGTCCATATTGTTATCATATAGGACTTTTCCAGTATCATAGTCTATTAGGACAGACCCTTCAGATTGTAGATTTAAATTTGTTTCTGCAAAGGAAAGAGAATATGTACTAAGAAGTATAGTAATAATTAAAAAACAAGCTACTTTCCTCAAAAAATCACCACCTTAAATTTTTTATTACGAATATGAAAAGTCCTACTATCTAAATATTTAGTTTATGGACTTGTTCTGATCTCGTAGACTAACAAGAAAAACTACATTTAGCGCTTCTTTAGAAGCTTTTCTCACTATTAAGATTATACCATGAATAGGAGGATATTTTAATAGTAAATAATTATTTTGCAAAAATAGAGGAAAAACTACAAATAAATCGAAATAATAGTATAATAAAGTTATAGACTTTCTCATCAGGAGGTAAGAAATGGGTTCTTTTACAAAAGGTGAGCAGATCCTTATACTATTTATTGTATTGATTGCCTTATTATCCTTGGGATATAAATTTCTATTCCAGGATTTTGTCAAGCCAGAAACTCCAACACTGGCTTTAGTAGACTTGCCAGTTGATACTTCTCTTACTGTTTTAGGGGAAGAAAACCCTATAATTATGGTCCATATAAGTGGACAAATTTTTAGTCCTGGAGTATATGAAGTAGTTAAGGATGATAGAGTCATAGATGTAGTAGATCTTGCTGGTGGATTGACCAAAGATGCAGACTTAGATAGAATAAATCTAGCCAAAAAAGTAGAAGATGAAGAAAAGATATATATACCTAAAATTGGTGAGTCAAATGAACCTATCTTAATCCAACCTTCTAGTTCAGGAGAAAATAAAAATACATTAAATAGCACGACAATAAATATTAACAAAGCAACATTAGATGAACTTGATAGTCTTCCGGGAGTAGGAAAAGTAATAGCTCAAAGAATAATAGATTATAGGAGTTCAAGCCCTTTTAAAACCATAGATGATTTAAAAAATGTATCTGGAATCGGAGATAAGATATTTAATGGGCTTAAAGATAATATTAGTATAAAATAACCAGGTCAGCTCGTTGCAATTGTG
>CAZPZN010000098.1:6123-7114 GCA_964590735.1 uncultured Tissierella sp. | reverse complement strand
GTTATTGATAATTAAATAACCTTATAGGAGGCAGTATAATGGCAGAAGTTTTAAAGGGCAATGTAGTTGCCGCAAAGATAAAAGAAGACATAATAGAAAGAATTAAAAATTTAGAAGCAAATAATAAATATCCTACACTAGGAATTGTAAGACTTGGAGATAATCCAAGTGATGTATCGTATGAAAAGAGTATCATAAAGAATTGTGATGCATTAGGAATTAAATCAAAGGTTTTTGAAAAAGAAACTAGCATGACTACAGAAGAGTTAAGTTCTTTTATCGAAGAGTTAAATAATGATAAGGAAATATCAGCTATCTTATTGTTTAGACCTTTACCTAAACATATAGACGAAGAGAAAATTAGAAACGTAATAAGTCCTGCAAAAGACGTAGACTGTATGCATCCCTTAAACCTTGAAAAGATATTTGAAGGAGATATGAGTGGATTCTCCCCAGCTACTCCAAAGGCAGCTATGGAAATACTACTATTTAATGAAATTCCTTTAGAAGGTAAGAATGTAGTAGTTATAAACAGATCAATGGTAGTAGGTAAGCCATTAGCAATGATGCTCTTAGAGAAGAATGCTACTGTAACTATATGTCACTCAAGAACTAAGAATCTTGACGAAATTACAAGAAATGCAGATGTTGTAGTAACTGCTCTTGGAAAGCCAAAATTCTTTACAGAAAAATACTTTACAAAGGACTCCATTGTTATAGATGTTGGGGTTTCTATGACTGAAGAAGGAAAACTAAGTGGCGACGTTGATTATGAAAATGTGGTAAACCTTGTAGACAAGGTAACACCAGTGCCAGGCGGTGTAGGAAGTGTAACAACTACACTTTTACTAAACCAAGTAGTATTGGCTTGTGAAAACAACTAAAGAATTAGAAAAGAGTCTTCGGACTCTTTTTTTGTGCCCAAACCCGATTTATAGTGCCCTTCTACAAAAGGAACGGACCCCTTTGTTCCTTTTCTTTATGACCTAAC
>CAZPZN010000098.1:0-6113 GCA_964590735.1 uncultured Tissierella sp. | reverse complement strand
AAATCGATGGTAGGTCAAACGCAATGAGCACCAAATTTGCACGAGAGTAGCGAGTGAACAAATTTGAGTTGCGAAACTGCGTAAATTTTAGACCTTTTTCAACAAAAATAGTACTTTTTCTTTGAAGGATAAATAAAGACTCATATTGAATATAGAAATAGCAAGGGAGGGAGAAATTTGGGATATACGACTGAGGTCAGGAATAATAGCCTAATTGTACATTTTTATGGAGAATTAGATCATCATATTACAGAAAAAGCTAGACTCTTGATAGATAAGAAGTACGAAGACAAAAATATTAAAAACATGGTACTAGATCTTACTCAATTAAGTCTTATGGATAGCTCAGGTATAGGTCTTATTATGGGAAGATATAAAAATATAATAAATAAAAAGGGTAAACTTCTCTTAATAAGCTCTAATACCTATGTAGATAGAATAATAAGGATGTCTGGGCTAACTAAAATCATAGAGGTTTATACAACTTTGGATGAAGCATTACAAAAATTGGAGAGGTGAAATTGATGGAAAAAAACTATATGCAACTGGAGTTCTTAAGTAAGTCTAGCAACGAATCCTTTGCAAGAGTGGTGGTAGCAGCATTTGCATCACAATTAGACCCTACTCTTGAGGAATTATCTGATATTAAAACTGCCGTTTCAGAAGCTGTAACAAATGCAATTATTCATGGATACGAGTATAAAGAAGGGCTAGTAATAATGGAATCAAGGATTGAGGGTAGTGAAATAGAGATAATCATAAGGGATAAGGGAAGGGGAATTCCAGATATAGACAAGGCTATGGAACCATTTTATACTTCTAAACCTGAATTGGAGAGATCAGGTATGGGCTTTACAGTTATGGAGACCTTTATGGATGAGCTAAGAGTAGAAAGTATAAAGGAAGTGGGAACTACTGTCACCATGAGAAAGAAAATAAAAAGCTCTAACGATAAGGAGTAGATATTATGAGTTCAGGGGGAAAGGCTTTACTGTCCCACGAAGAGACTATGGAACTTATAAAGAGATCTCAAAATGGTGATAGTGGGGCAAAGGAAATACTGGTTGAATCCAACTTAGGACTTATTAGGTCTACAATTAGGGGATTTGCCAATAGAGGAGTAGATTTCGAAGACATATTTCAAATTGGATCTATAGGTTTATTAAAGGCAATAGATAATTTCGATATAAGTTTTAATGTGAAGTTTTCAACGTATGCAGTTCCTATGATCATAGGAGAGATTAAAAGGTTTTTAAGAGATGATGGGATTATCAAAGTTAGCAGATGCCTAAAACAAGTAGCATATATGGCTAAGACAGCAGAGGAGAAGCTCTTAAAGGAATTAGGAAGAGAGCCAACTATTCAAGAGATATCTGATGAGATAGGAGTCGAAAAAGAAGATATAGTAATGGCTCTAGAATCCTCTTATCATCCAGAATATCTTTATGATGTAGTCCATCAAAATGATGGTAGTCCCTTATATCTAATCGATAAACTTAGCAATGAAGATGATGGTAAAATGGATATGATAGATAAAATAGTTTTGAAGGACATGCTAAATACACTTAAACCAAGGGATAGAAAGATAATAATCTTAAGATATTTCAAGGATAAGACTCAGAGTGAGGTAGCTTCAATTTTAGGAATATCACAAGTACAAGTATCGAGAATAGAAAAAAAAATAGTAGAAGAAATGAGGACATATCTTGCAAAGGCATGATATGTCTTTTTTTGAATAAGTAATGTAAAATGGCAGATAATATATTTAGGTGATGAAAATGATGTCAATTTCTAAGAAGATATTTACTCTATCTATTTTATTAATAATTATTATTGCTATGGCTACTACAATATATATCAGTCGTAACAAATCGACTAATGTTCCTAAAAGTGCTACCTTAGTCTTTAATAGAATGGAAGAATATTAAATGGAAAAGCAAAAAATTTATATAGGTTTAATGGATAAGAAATCACTAGGAATCCAGGATTCGATTTATCTTATGGATTTAGGTGAGGTATACTGTTCTGATGAAAACCTAAAGAAAAAAATAGAGAAAACCAAGCTTTATTCATCAAAGGATGAAGAAACATGGGATCTTATAACATCGGTGAGAATTGCAGAAATACTTATTAGCAAATATCCCAATATTGAGATCCAATTCTATGGTTCAGATAAGGTTATTCTTGAGATTAAGTCCAAGGAAAAGAGGAGTGCTTTAATACAGGTGGGTAAGCTAATCTTCGTATGTATAACGCTTTTCTTTGGTGCTGCTTTGGGAATAATGTATTTTCATGAAGATGTGAATATGATTGATGCCATGGAAAGACTTTATTACACTTATACTGGAGAAGAAAAGAATAATCCTTTTTTAATGACTATACCTTATTCGATAGGTTTAGGTGTGGGAATGATAACCTTTTTTGCAAGAATCATGTCTTCTAGCAAAAGAAGGCGGATGGAGCCTGGGCCTATGGATATAGAGTTATATTTATATGATAATGATCTGGAAGAATATATTTTGAATGAGTTAACAGAAAAAGTAGATGATATACCAAAGGAATGATAATATGAAGTACGTATTTTCAGTTGTATCATCTTTTGGAGGTGGAGTGGTAGTAGGTGGTGCTTACGCAGCATTTATAACCCTAATAAATGTATTTCCTCGATTGATACAACTTACAGCTACAAAGAAGTATTTAAAGCTTTATGAGGCTATCTTTATGGTTAGCACCTTCCTTTTTACACTAGTATATTTTTATGGTTACAATGTAAATTTAAAATTCTTGGTCCCTCTTGCAGGTTTATTTTCAGGGATATTTTTAGGAATGTTCTCATCAGCCCTAGCTGAGACTTTAAATGTCATACCTGTTATTTCTAAGAAATTCAAGATTAAAAAGCAAATGAAACTAGTAATGATATCTATATTAATTGGAAAGGTATGTGGAGCCCTATACTATTTTATATTTTTAGGAGGCAGTAATGGATAAACTAAATAAAAATGACTATAAGAAGTTTTCTGATAAGAAAAGTCCAAAGCCAACATATTTGAAAAATATAGTAATGGCTTTTATAGTAGGAGGCACTATATGTACAATTGGACAGATCATACTAAACTACTTAAAATCTACAGGTTTAGATGAAAAAATGGCTGGAGCTGGAACATCAATTAGCATGGTTTTTTTAGGAGCGCTTTTAACTGGGTTAGGAATCTACGATCAGATTGGAAAAATTGGAGGAGCAGGCGCTGCTATTCCAATTACAGGTTTTGCTAATGCAATAGTTTCACCGGCTATGGAGTTTAAAAGAGAGGGTTTTATATTTGGGGTTGCTGCAAAGATGTTTATCGTAGCAGGTCCTGTTCTTGTATATGGCATAGGTAGTTCAGTTATCGTTGGACTATTGAGTCTACTATTTTAGGAGGTAATTTTATGGCTATGAAGAAAATTGGTAGTCAAACTGTAAAACTAGAAAATCCCCCAGCAATTATGAGCTCATATTCTATAGTTGGACCAAAAGAAGGTCAGGGTCCTTTAAAGGAATATTTTGACATTATCCTTGAAGAGGACCTTTGGGGTACAGAATCTTGGGAGAAAGCTGAATCTAAAATCCAAGAGGAATGTATTAAAGGAGCCATCGATAAGGCGGCCCTTTCAACAAAGGATATAGACTATCTTATTGCAGGGGATTTGCTTAATCAGATTATTGCATCTGGCTATAGTGCTAGACAACTAGCTATACCTTTTTTCGGCTTGTATGGGGCATGTTCTACTATGACTCAATCCTTGTCTTTAGGAGCCATGCTAATGGATGGAGGATTTGCAGATAAAATAGTCTGTGCAACCTCTAGTCATTTTTCAACAGCTGAAAGGCAGTTTAGAATGCCCTTAGAATATGGTAATCAAAGAAAGATGACAGCCCAATGGACTGTAACTGGTGCAGGGGCTACTCTACTATCTCCATCTGGTCCTGGGCCCTATATAAAATATATCACCACAGGAAAAATAATAGATCCCGGTATAAAGGATGCTGCCAATATGGGGTCAGCAATGGCACCTGCTGCAATGGATACCCTTATTAATCATTTTAAAGATACTGGCAGAGACCCCTCATATTATGATTTAATAATTTCTGGTGACTTAGGTTATGTGGGTAAGGACATAGTTATTGATATGATGAAAGATCAAGGTTATGATTTATCTAAGAATTTTACGGATTGTGGTGTTGAGATATTTGATAGGTCCGAGCAAGATACGCATGCCGGTGGATCTGGCTGTGGTTGTTCAGGGGCAGTTTTTAATGGCTATATATTAAAGGAAATGAATAAGGGAAAATTAGAGAAAGTGTTACTAATGTCAACAGGTGCACTTCACTCTACACTCATAACTCAGCAAGGCGAATCCATTCCAGGAATTGCCCATGCAGTAGTAATTGAAAATAAGAGAGAAGGGTAGATAGACATGGAATATATAAAGGCATTTGTAGTGGGTGGAATGATTTGCATTATAGGCCAGGTAATTTTGGATAATACCAAACTTACACCTGCCCATATCCTAGTAACATTTTTGGTACTAGGTGTAATCATGGGAACTCTAGGAATTTATGATCCAATAGTTGAATTTGCTGGAGCTGGTGCTACAATACCCATAAGTGGATTTGGAAATACACTGGCCAAAGGGGCAATTGAAGGAGCGAAGACTAAGGGGATTATAGGAGCATTTACCGGTGGGATGGAAGCTACAGCAGCGGGGGTAGCTGCAATTATCCTCTTTGGATATGTAGTGGCAATAATCTTTGATCCTAAAACAAAGAATTAAAAAGATGACAGTCCTTCTAGGACTGTCATCTCTATTCTTTAATCATTATCTTCATCACCAAATATTGGTTCTATAGGAACAACTTCTTCATTGTCATTACCATTATTCCCATTATTGTTATTAAACCACTCATTAAACCATTCTTCAAGTGGATCTACAATTATTGTAGTGGCATCATGCTCTGTACAGTATCTTGTTGGAGCATTATATTGATAATCACTTGGTACTAAACCATTATGGTCTCCAGGATTATATGGCGGAGTTCTTTGGATAAATACCCTGGTTGCAACACGATCATCTGGACAGTATTCATTTGCCAATAGTCCATTAACAGTATCTACCTCTAAGGCTACATGCATATCACAGTATTTGGTAGGAACTGTTCCTTCAACGAATAGCTCTGTTTTAATCACACCTCTAGGATCTTGAGCACATAAATCAGTAGCCAAAAGTCCAGATTGTGTACATATACTGGCTGATACTATCCCTCCTGGTCTTTCAAAAGTGGTTCTACTTTCAAGATTGTCGTGTACCCTAGTGTTGATATATTGCCACAGGGATGCTGCAGTTGCACTTCCTTTAGATATTGTAATCTTAGGGGAGTCATTTCCAATCCATACACTTGAAGCATAATATGGAGTATATCCTACAAACCAAATGTCTGCTTGTTCATTGGTTGTACCCGTCTTACCAGCTACAGCCATATTAGATAATTTAGCTCTTCCAGCTAAACCATTTGAAACAGTAGTTCTTAAAATATCACCCATAATATAAGCCACTTGAGGTGAAACAACAATGGTTTCCTTTGGGGTATTATCTAATAAGAGATTACCATTTTTATCAATAATCTTGGTAAAAGCAATAGGCTCAACATATTTTCCGTTGTTAGCAATAGAACCAAAGGCTGCAGTAATCTCTAATGGACTCATACCCTTAGTCATACCACCTAAGCCTAATGCTGATAGGTTTTCATCATTTGTTCTGGAATTTTCATTTCTTGTTACTATATTATCCCTTTCAGGATGTTCAGTATTTACAATCCCCATCTTTTCTAAATATGTCATGGAAGTTCCTACACCTATGGATTGTAAAGTCTTAACAGAGTTGACGTTTACTGATTGTTCTACACTTTTTCTTAAGGTGTGGATTCCTCTATAACCTCTATACCAGTTTCTAGGCCAGAGATTCCCGTTTCCATCATAAAATGGAATATCGTCTATGGCAGATGCTGCAGTATAACCATTATCAAGAGCTGGTAAGTAAACAGCAATTGTTTTAATAGCAGATCCTGGTTGTCT
>CAZPZN010000097.1:0-7202 GCA_964590735.1 uncultured Tissierella sp. | reverse complement strand
TTTTGAAGGAAAGAAAAGACTAATGCAGGCAGAAAAGGGAGTAGCTGAACTTAAGGAAAAAGTAGATACACTAGTTACTATTCCTAATGATAGACTATTGCAAATTGCAGACAAGAAGACTACTATGCCACAAGCTTTTATGATGGCTGATGAAGTGCTTAAACATGGTATTCAAGGTATATCAGATTTGATATCCGTACCTAACCTTATAAATTTGGACTTTGCAGATGTTAAGACTATTATGCTTGATAAGGGTATAGCACATATGGGAATTGGTATTGGGGAAGGAGATAATAGGGCTACTGAAGCTGCTAAGGCTGCAATTAAGAGTCCTCTATTAGAGACTTCTATTGAAGGAGCAAAATCCGTATTATTAAATATCACTGGTGGCTCAGACTTAGGTATCTTCGAAGTTAATGAAGCTGCTGATTTAATCAGACAATCTGTAGACCAAGATGCCAACATTATCTTCGGTGCCGGAATTGATGAAAGTCTTGGAGAATCCATAAAGATAACAGTAATAGCTACTGGATTTGAAGACAAACCTGAAGACAGGGTTAATAAACTTATGAGAGAAAAACAAAGTAAAAATAATGATGAAGGCAGTAAACTACATACTGAGGACGACCTTGGTGAGTTAGATATTCCAATATTTTTAAGAAGAAGAGAAAGAAAATAAAATTATGTTGAAAAGCGTATCTTATTGTAAAGATACGTTTTTTTATTGCCCTCTAAACCGACAAGTTTTTCTAACTTTTTATTCTATAATAAGCATTAGGATAAAGAAGGGTATGAGGCAAATGTACATAGTGGTGGAATATCTCCTTTTGGAAAATTTCCTAGTAAATTACTTAATACTCTATTTAAACACCTACCTTGTTAGGATCAAGAGAAAAAATATTAGGATAATACTGGGAGCTATTATAGCATCCTTTTACTCACTAATATATTTTTTTCCATCTTTAGGATTCTTAACAGGATTAATACCCAAGACAATATTTTCTATGTTGATAATTCTAATTGCCTTTGGATTTAGCAATATTAAAGTCTTTTTAAAAAATATACTTGGATTCTACATAGTAACCTTCATATATGGTGGAGCTAGCTTGGCTTTATTTTATTCATCTAAGGGAATCTTGGAGATTTTAAATACTCCTATTCATATAGTGGGAGGATTTCCAGTTAAGTATCTGATACTAGGAGTAGTGTCTAGTCTTATCATTGGAAAATCAATTTTTACCTATTTTAACGAAAAAATTACTAGAGAAAACTATATTATAGATGTAACTTTAGAGATAAAAGGTGAAAAAGTAAGATTAAAAGCACTTCTTGATACAGGTCATTCTCTAAAGGATCCCTTTACGGGTAGAAGCATCTTTGTTGTAGAATATTCAGTACTAAAGTCCTATTTACCACTAGCTATTGAAAATCTTATGAAGGCTAGCCAGGAAAATAACTTTATAGAAGTAGAGCACCTATTAAATGAACTTAAAAAAGATATAATCTTGACCATAGTACCCTTTAAATCTGTAGGAAAGAGTGGAATCCTATTTGCTTTCAAAGCTGACAATATAGTATTCCATGATAGAAATAAAGAATTTCAAAAAGATGATATGTTAGTAGGCCTATATGCTGGGTCTTTATCAAAGGAAATGGGATATAGCGGTTTGCTAAATTATGAATACATAAATGGGGGAGTAGTTAATGAACAGACTAATATTTAAAATAAAATTACTAGTTTTTAAATTGATGAGGATCTTAAGAATTCAGGAAAGAGTTGATTATATTGGTTCTGGAGAATCCCTGCCCCCACCCTTAAAGCCTGAGGAGGAAGCATATTATCTTAGTAATTTGAAAGAGGATGATTCGATTAAGTCGATATTAATTGAAAGAAACCTCAGGTTAGTAGTCTATATTGCTAGGAAATTTGACAACACAAAGATATCTATCGAAGACCTTATTTCAATAGGGACCATAGGATTAATAAAAGCTGTAAATACTTTTGACCCTGATAAGAAGATTAAACTTGCAACCTATGCATCTAAATGTATAGAGAATGAAATCCTCATGTATTTAAGAAAAACTAGTAAAACAAGAAATGAAATATCCTTTGATGAACCTCTAAATACGGATTGGGATGGAAATGAACTACTACTGTCGGACATACTTGGAACAGATGGAGATATAATATTTAAATATATTGAAGAAGAGGTTGATAAAAGCTTACTTAATAATGCAATAGAAAAATTATCGACTAGAGAAAAGACCATAGTAGAACTAAGATTTGGATTAACAAGTGGTATGGAAAAAACCCAGAAAGAAGTTGCCGATCTTCTAGGAATATCTCAATCCTATATCTCTAGACTAGAAAAGAGGATAATAAAAAGATTGAAGAAAGAAATCGGACGATTGATTTAAGTTTATATAAATTTAGAGTTAAACCTTTAAAGATGATTAATTATTATAATCAACTTTAGAGGTTTTTTTGATACAGATTTGTTAATAGTATCGATACTATATTATGTAGATAAGATAGCATTACTTTCCAATGAAAAATTTTCATCACATTTATTAAAGTTGTCCACGGTATAAAAACCTATATCAGGGAAATAATTTTACTAAAGGGGAGTTCATTTTTGAAAGGATGAAAAGAATGTACGTTTCAAAGGTTGAAATTTGTGGTGTTAATACTTCGAAATTACCTGTACTAACTAACGAAGAGATGCAGAAATTATTTGTTAAGATTAAGGCTGGAGATTTATCAGCCAGGGAAACCTTTATTAAAGGGAATCTTCGATTAGTATTATCTATAATTCAAAGATTTAATAGAAGAGGAGAACCTGTTGATGACTTATTTCAGGTAGGCTGTATTGGACTTATAAAGGCTATCGATAACTTCGACCTTAGTCATAACGTTAGATTTTCAACCTATGCTGTGCCAATGATAATAGGTGAGATTAGAAGATATCTTAGGGACAATAATTCTATTAGAGTTTCAAGATCATTAAGAGATACAGCATACAAAGCCTTACAGGCAAGAGACGCACTAATAAATAAATATTCAAAGGAGCCTACCATAAATGAAATAGCTGACCTCCTAGGCATTGCCAAAGAGGATGTAGTTTTTGCAATGGAGGCTATTCAGGAACCCATATCATTATTTGAGCCTATATATCACGATAGCGGAGATGCTATCTTCGTCATGGATCAAGTGAGGGATGAAAAAGAAGAAGATGAATTATGGCTTAGGGATATTACCCTTGATGAAGCCATGAATAAATTGAATAAAAGAGAAAAGGAAATTCTAAACTTAAGATTCTTCGACGGGAAGACACAGATGGAAGTAGCAGATGAAATAGGCATTTCCCAAGCTCAGGTTTCTAGGCTTGAAAAAAATGCACTTAGACAAATGAGAAAGTATGTATAGGTCTTAGCCAAATTAATGTAATATTATAGTAGTAGAAAGTATATATCTATAAAGAGGTATGAATACCCATACCTCTTTATCTAATATACAACATTAATGAGGTGAAGCCATGTTAAAAGTATCTGATTTAAGAGATAAGGAAGTAATAAATCTATATAATGGACAAAGAATGGGTTATATCTCTGACTTTGAAGTTGACTTAGAAAAGGGCACATTGACAGGGATTATTATACCAGGTGATAATAAGGTTATGAGCTTCTTTTCCAAATCCAGTGACGTCTTTATTCAATGGAATAAGATCGAAAAAATTGGAAATGATACAATTTTAGTGAATTTAAAGGATGAATAAGGGTGACTTAAAGGCAATCTTATATTATAATGAGCTTAAGAGAAAGCTCCACCTCATTGCAATGGAGTGATGCAATTTCAAAAGCAATTGCTGCTGTTACTTAAATAGAATTAGTAAAGAGAATAAAATAGGAGGGGTACAATGAAATGCCCATTCTGCGAATGTCTTGAGTCAAAGGTTATAGACTCTAGACCCACTGAGGAAGGACAAGCCATAAGAAGACGTAGGGAATGTATAAGCTGCAGTAAGAGATTTACAACATATGAAAAGATAGAAGAAATCCCTATCATAGTTGTTAAAAAAGATGGCAATCGACAATCCTATGATAGAAACAAGTTACTTAATGGTATAATAAAATCCTGTGAGAAAAGACCTGTATCCATGTCTACTATTGAATCAATAGTAAATGAGATAGAAAGAAGTATTTCTAATTCTATGGAAAAGGAAATTACTTCTGTTGAAATCGGAGAAATGATTATGAACAAGTTGAAAAATATTGACGAGGTTGCTTATGTAAGATTTGCATCAGTGTATAGACAATTTAAAGATGTAAATTCCTTTATGGATGAATTGAAGAAGATCCTAGATGAAGGCCGCAGCAATTAATAAATGGTAACCTCTTAATAGGAGGATTATGATGAATTACCCTAGAATAATTATTGACACTAGTAAAATAAAGCATAATACAGAGTTATTAGTAAGGATGGCAGACAAAAAGGGAATTTCAATCGCTGGAGTTACCAAGGTATTCTGTGCCAATAAGGACATTGCTATAGCAATGGTTGAAGGTGGAGTAAAATATCTAGCGGATTCAAAGATGGAGAATTTAATTAGGCTTGAAGACTTTGAAACACCAAAGATGTTACTAAGGATTCCCATGATTTCTAGAGCTGAGCAAGTAGTCAAATATGCTGATATATCTCTTAATTCAGAATTAAAGACTATAAAAGCCTTAGACGAAGCTGCTAGGAAGGAAAATAGGATTCATGGTATTATCCTAATGATGGATTTAGGAGATTTAAGGGAAGGGTATTATAATATTGAAGATCTTTATGAAGTAGTTGATAAGGTTCTTAAATTGAAGTGCATTAGACTAATGGGTCTTGGCACAAACTTAACCTGCTATGGTGGTGTTATACCTACAGAAAAAACTCTTCATGAACTTATTCTTGCTAAGGATGAGATTGAAAAAAGATATAGTATTAAACTGGAAATAATCTCAGGTGGAAATTCAAGTTCTCTACCACTTATGGAGAGAGATCTTGAGGGTATAAATAACCTAAGGCTTGGGGAATCTATAGTGTGTGGAACAGAAACCTCTTATGGAACTGTCATAGAAGGGGCATATACAGATGCCTTTACCCTTGAGTTAGAAATCATTGAAAAGAAGATAAAACCATCTGTTCCTAGTGGAAAATTAGGAAGAGATGCATTTTGTAATATTCCAACCTTTGTAGATAGAGGGCTTAGGACTAGAGCCATATGTGCTATTGGAAAACAGGATATCGATATGGATGGTCTTATGCCTCAGGATAAGAATATTATAGTCCTAGGTGGGAGCTCGGACCATTTAATACTAGATATAAGCGATAGCTCAAGTACTTATGACGTAGGAGATATTATTTCCTTTGATATGAAATATGCCAGTATATTAAGAGCAATGACAAGCGAATATGTATATAAGGAGATTATATAAATCTAGTCCATTTTGCCCTCCAATTTAGAAGCTTTTCTAACTTATACCCATTAAATCTAAAAATTCTTTGTAATATAAAGAATTGCGAAACTTCATTGTTTTATCAGATTGTTGGTTTTACAAAGAATCTTGGGTATATTAAAAATATTAATGATTTTAGGAGGAATGATGAGTGGATTTTATGAATAAGATGATTGAAAAACAACTAGCTCATAGAACAATTCGTGAGTTTAAAGATGAAAAGATTTCTGAAGAGATGTTTTCCTTACTTATAGAAGTCGGAAGGAGAACAGCCACTTCAACAGGCATGCAGGCTTCATCCATAATTAGAATAAGGGATAAAGAGCTCAGAAAGGAAATTGCGCAAATATGTAATCAGGAATATGTAGAAAGAGCTCCTGAACTACTTATATTTATAGTAGATTTATTTAGGAATAAGAAAATAGCTAATGAGAAGAAGTGTTTTGATGATAGTGCAGCCGATATGGATAAATTCTTTTCAGGCTTTACTGATGCCTGCATTATGGCACAAAATATTGTAAATGCAGCTGAATCCATGGATTTAGGGTCAGTTTATCTAGGAAGTATTTTAAATGATTCAGAAAAGATTTGTAAACTGCTAAAGTTGCCTGAATTAACCTTCCCAGTTCTTGGTCTTGGGATTGGATATCCTAATCAGAAACCTCAAATAAAACCTAAAATGGACATGAAATATAGGGTATTTGAAAATGAATATAAGATATATGATAATTATTTAGAGGAATTAAAGGATTACGACCAGGAGATGCATACCTACTATGATTTAAGAGACGCTAATAGGAGATTAGATAGCTTTAGTGACCAAGTAGTAACTAGAATGAAAAACCCAAGTCCAAAGAGAGCAAAAATGCTTAACAATATTAAGGCCCAAGCTTTTAATTTAAATATAGATGAATAAAGAAAGCTTCTAATAAATCTTGTAATAAAAAGCACCATCTGATATTCTTTAAATATCAGAGGTAATTGCCTAGCAATTACTTCACACCATTGCAACGAGGTGGGTGATTAGGACACATCACCTGTTGACGAAAAAGGTACCTAGTCGCTTAAAGAAGCGAGGGATATATTCACCTCGTTATATTAGAGGTGTTTTTTCATTTTATGACCTCTATATTAAGGAGGCTTTAATACTTCAACTTTCCCCCGAAGTATTAAGGTCTCTTTTTCAACATCTATTAAAACTATCAAGATAGGTAGGTGATACAATGGATTTATTTACACTATCCATGGAAGATAAACTTAAAAAGAATGCCCCTCTTGCTGATAGAATGAGACCTGAGTCTATAAATGAATTCGTAGGTCAAAAGCATATCCTGGGAGAAGGAAAATTCTTAAATAGATCTATTAAGGCTGATAGAATTACATCTATGATATTCTATGGACCTCCTGGAACAGGAAAAACTACCTTAGCTAAGATAATTGCAAATACTACTAAAATGAACTTTGAAAAATTATCTGCAGTTACATCAGGAGTTAAGGATATAAGAGAAGTTATGCAAAGAGCTGAGGAGAATTTAAAGCTATATAATAAAAGAACTATATTATTTATCGATGAAATCCATAGATTTAATAAAGCCCAACAGGATGCCTTACTTCCATTTGTTGAAAGGGGAATAATAATACTAATAGGAGCAACAACTGAAAATCCTTATTTTGAAGTTAATAAAGCTTTGTTATCTAGGGCTATGGTC
>CAZPZN010000096.1:0-7577 GCA_964590735.1 uncultured Tissierella sp. | reverse complement strand
ATGGAAAGATAAGAAAAAAACCTGCAGGATAATGTGAATCACCAAAGAAACTTTAGTTATAGGGGTAGATATAGCAATATCTACCCCTATACATTAATCTATGTAGTTCTCCAAGCAGTTTCATCAATGCTTAACTGGTTATGAATAGTATTTTCCAGTTATTTCTGTTATATCTATACGTATTACTGCAGTACCATTAGCCATGTTATCCGGGATTTCACTATTTTCTAGGTGAGGAGTATATTTTTTTATAATTTCCTTTAATATCTTGATTTTTTCATCCATATTCTGAACAAGCTTTGCATTTCCTGAAATAATCACGCTTTCGTATTTTGTATTTGTATCGCATGGATTTCCATCAGGATCTAAAAGCAATCCATCCATTTCATAGACACATAATCCTACTCTAGGATCATTGGTGATATTGTCTAGTTTTTTTCCCTTAGGTAGCCCGTGAGCAAAGATAGCGTTCTCATATAGAACAAAATGCATTGGAGTAACATATGGAGTTCCATCCTCATTTAGTGTTGCTAAACTCCCATTTTGTGAACGTTGGAGCAATTTTCGTATCTGTTCTTCAGTCAACTGGTGGGTTCTCATTCTATATTGCATAAGTTATCCTCTCCTAATCATACTATTTATCTCATTATACTACAAAATCAACTTTATTTAAATATTGCAGAATTACTAAAAATCTCACATATTCTCTTAATCTTTATATTTAATAAATAGAAGCAGGAAGGTAATAGTGCTTCTCTAGATGTGAATTCAGCCTACCCTTCTTCATTTTTGCTAAAATATATGCACTGATTAAAGTTTTTACTAGTAAAAAGTTCTCTTAACAACAAAAGGAGAGTCCCATATCATAATTGGGACTCTCTAAGCGTTTTTGTCTTAAGTTGACACTGAGTAGTCTATTATGTGGCATTCAACGGTCTAAAAGTGTGCATTAGCGGTCTAATTCGAAGGCAGCAGTATTCAACTATAGCCTATAGGTTATTCCATTATAGACCTCACCTCCCAAGTGTTGGAAGTTACACTTCCTTTAGGGCCTGACCCCTTTATTCCAAATAAGTTGTTGGAAAGAAGGCCTGTATATTTATCTACAGGGACACTTTGTCCCCAACCTGTTTCAAGAATTGCTTGCCTTATTTAGCCTGGCAACAGGCACATCCTTCTATGGTACCCTCTCGATAAATTCTTAATGCACAGCCTAGCACTGTTGCCTCCTTGTTATCTCTTTTTAATATTTATTGTAGTTTTATATTCTGGTTATTGTGCATATAGTTAAAATACATTTATCTATATAAGCAACTTTGAAAAGGAGGATTTATATGAATATTAGCGAATTGTTAGAAAAAGATAGACTGAATAGAAAAAAAACTCAATTTTAAGGTACATTTTTGCAGTATCTTGAAATTGTTAGAGATAATCCAGATGTCGCAAAGCTTGCTCACAAAAGAATGTATAATATTATAGCTGAAAAAGGAGTAGAAATTTTAAAACCTGAAGATCATCCAAGAATTAAAAAAATACATGGAAATGATGTAATAAAAAAATATAATTTTTTTAAAGATGATTTTTTTGGTATAGACAAAACCATAATGAAAATTGTTAATTATTTTTATGCTGCATCAATGCAAGGAGAAGAAGCTAGGCAGGTACTTTATTTAGTAGGGCCGGTTGGTTCTGGAAAATCATCTCTTGTAGAAGCATTAAAAAAAGCTATTGAATTAAGCGAATCTGTTTATTCCATAAAGGGTTGCCCTATGCGGGAAGACCCCTTGCACTTGATTCCAAAACATCTAAGAAATGAATTTGAAGAAATTTTAGGAGTGAGAATTGAGGGAGATTTATGCCCTGTATGCAGATATAGGTTAAAAGAAGAGTATAATGGCGAATATGAAAATTTTCCTGTGGTTACAACTGATTTTTCCATAAGATCAAGAAAGGGAGTTGGTGTAGTACCACCTGTTGATCCAAATAATCAAGATACATCTGTATTGACCGGAAGCGTTGATATATCAAAATTGGATTTATACCCAGAAGATGATCCAAGAGTATTATCTCTTAATGGGGCATTTAATGTAGGAAACAGAGGTATAGTAGAATTCATAGAGGTATTTAAGAACGATGTGGAATACCTGCATACAATTATAACAGCAACTCAAGAGAAATCAATTCCATCTCCTGGCAAGAACTCAATGATTTATTTTGACGGTATTATACTTGCACACTCCAATGAAGCAGAATGGAATAAATTTAAGTCAGATCACACCAATGAAGCAATTCTTGATAGAATTGTAGGAATTCAAGTGCCTTATTGCTTGGAATTAAATGAGGAAATAAAGATATACCAAAAAATTCTAAAGAAAAGTTCATTTAAAACTCATATTGCACCACATACCATAGAAATAGCATCGGCCTTTGCCATTTTAACAAGATTGGCACCCTCATCAAAGGTAGATACATTAACCAAGCTAAAAATATATAATGGCAAAGAAATCGTGGAGAAGGGAACCACAAAACGCATTGATATCCTTGAACTACGAGACGAAGCAGGTCAAAGAGAAGGATTGTCCGGAGTTTCAACTAGATTTATTATAAAAGCAATTGATAATGCTATTTCTACTTCTGATAATGAGTGCATCACGCCCTTAAGTGTCATGGAAAGTTTGATAAAATCAATTAAAGCATTGGAAACAAATGAGGAAGACAAAAAAAGATATTTGACATTTTTACAAGATACCATAAGAAAAGAATACAACAAAATACTTGAAAAAGAAATTACTAAAGCATTTATACACAGTTTTAGGGAACAAGCAGAAAGCTTATTTAATAATTATCTAGATCATGCAGAAGCATATGTTAATAAAACAAAAATAAAGGACGAATCAACAGGTGAATTGTTAGAAGCTGATGAAACATTCATGAGATCAATAGAAGAACAAATAGGCGTTTCACAAAGCTCATCAAAAGGCTTCAGGTCAGATGTAACATCATATATGTTTTATTTAATTAGAAAGGGCACCACTATTGATTATACTTGTTACGAGCCATTAAAAGAAGCGGTTGAGAAAAAGCTCACTACATCCGTTAAGGAATTATCAAGAATTATAACTTCAACAAAGGTAAGGGACAAAGAACAGGTGGAAAAATATAGTAATATGGTTCAAGAGATGAAATCTAACGGCTACTGCGATCATTGCTGTGACGTTGTTCTTAAATATGCTGCCAATAACTTATGGAAGGATTAATAGTATGGCTATTTTTAGTGATTATAACCCTATTGACCACGATAGAGCTGCGGAGGATAGAAGAAGACATCGTCAATTAGTGGAGGAAGCCATTAAAAAAAACCTTCCACATATTATACAAGATGAAGGAATCATTGGCCAGGGCAACAATAAAAAAATTAAAATACCCATTAAAGGATTAAAAGAATATCAATTTATATATGGAAATAATTCAGGCAAAGGTGTTGGAAGCGGTGACGGATCTGAAAAAAGAGGAGATTCTCTTGGAAGCGACAAAGATGAAGAAAAAAGCCAAGGAAAGGGTCAAGGTGCAGGAAATGAAGAAGGAGAAGACATTTACGAAACTGAATTGACTATTGAAGAAATAGTGGAATATTTATTTGATGATTTAAATCTCCCCAATTTAGACAAAAAGAAAAGAGCCGAAGTAATTATTGACACTGTAAAAAAGAAATCAGGCTATCAAAGAAAAGGAATACAACCAAGACTTGCTAAGAAACGCACAGTAATAGAAAAATTAAAAAGAAAGCAATCAATGAAAAAATTAATGAAGGAAGAAAATATTGAAGGTGAAATTGGACGATTTCCTTTCAAAGAAGATGATATAAGATATTATAGAATTAAAGAAACAAAAAAAAGAGAATCCAATGCTGTTGTAATTTGTATAATGGATACCTCCGGTTCTATGGATCAAACTAGGAAGTATTTGGCTAGGTCTTTTTATTTTCTCATGTATCATTTTATCAAACTTAGATATATAAAGGTCCAAATTGTTTTTATAGCTCATTCTACAGTTGGAAAGGAAGTTAATGAAACAGAATTTTTCCATAAAGTTGAATCGGGTGGTACCTATATATCAAGCGGATACAAGAAGGCACTTGAAATTATCGAGCAAAGATATAACCCTAAATTTTGGAATATCTATGCATTTCATGCAAGTGATAGTGATAACTGGTATGTAGACGATGATAAAGCCGTAAAGATGGCAAACCTTCTTTGTGATGTGTGTAATATGTTTGGATATATTGAGGTTATCCCTAATTCTTCTAGTAGCTCTATAAAAACAAGGTTTGAAGAAGAAGTCAAAAGAAACAATTTTATAATTGAAACAATAAATGATAAAGATGAAGTATGGCCTACATTTAAAAAAGTACTTTCAGTAGAAATGAAGGAGGGATAATAATTGGATTATTCTCTTAAGGATTTAGAAATGTGGAATGAGAAAATAGAAGAGATTGCCCTTGAAGCAGGCTTAGATTATTATCCCCAGGAATTTGAAATTGTAAATTACAATGAAATGCTTGGTTATGAATCTTATGTGGGAATGCCTTCAAGATACCCCCATTGGAGCTTTGGAAAGCAATATGAAAGGCTAAAAACCTTATATAATTATAATTTGACGGGACTTCCCTACGAAATGGTAATAAATTCAAATCCATGCTTGGCTTATTTAATGAAGGATAATACCTTGCTATTGCAAATACTTACTATTGCTCATGTTTATGGACACAATGATTTCTTTAAAAATAACAGAATGTTCAAAGAAGGCACAAATGCCGAATATACACTTGAAATGTTTAAAAACCACAGTAACACAGTCAAGAATTATATAAATGATCCTAGTATTGGCTATAAAGAAGTTGAATCCATAATAAATGCAGCTCACTCCATAAGATACCAGGTAACAAGAGCTATAGGTTCCAAAAGAATAGATGAAGAAAAACAAAAACAAATACTTATGGATAATTATAAAGAACTTACATCAGTACATGATGTTTTAAAGCCATATACAAAGATTGACCCTCCAGATATAAATAAGATACCCCTAAATCCAGAGGATGATTTAATATATTTTATTATTAAGCAGGAAATGGAGGATTGGCAAAAAAACGTACTTGAGGTAGTAAGAAAAGAGTCAGAATACTTCCTTCCTCAAATTGAAACAAAAATAATGAATGAAGGTTGGGCAAGTTACTGGCATTACCGCTTGCTTAATAAATTGGAGCTCCCTCCATCACTTCATTTGGAATTTTTAAAACGTCATAATGATGTAGTAAGACCTATCCAAGGAGGTTTAAATCCCTACTACCTAGGATTTGAAATGCTTTGTGATTTGGAAAAAAGATTTGGAGTAGAAAAAATATTTGAAATCAGAGAGTTTGACAGGGATGCTTCCTTTTTAAGGCGATACCTTACTCTTGATATGTGTAAAAAGATGAATTTATTTGAATATGTAAAAGACAACAATGAATATTCAATAAGTGAGGTTTCAGATGAAGAGGGCTGGGAACAAATAAGAAATACATTGGCAGATAATACAGGAATGGGATCTATTCCATACATACGGGTTGCTGATATGTCAAAAAAAGATAAAACATTAACTTTAGAACATGTCTACGATAATAGGGAATTAAATATGAATTACGCCCATGAAACTTTAAAATCAATTAATCATTTGTGGAAGCACAAGGTTGTGCTCATTACGAAACAAAATAAAAATGAAAGTTTAATAATTTGTGACAACGGAAATATAATATAAGGAGGTGGGAAATCCCCACCTTCTTATAAAGCCTTAGCTAATTTCTTACTGTTATTATTTAATGCAAAACTGAAAAATAATGCCATGGAACCGAAAATTATAATCATTATAAAATTTGGTAGGTAACTTCCACCAAATTTATCAAATAAAATTGTTGAAATCATTGGACCTATTATGGCTGCAGGTATTGCTGAAAAATTAGTTAAACTGAAATTTACTGAATAATTTTTCGCGCCATAGAATGTATGGATTATGGAAGATGCAAGAGAAGGCCCTCCACCATAGCATACTCCCACCGTAAGCAAACCAAGAAAAATCACAATTATATTATTGTTTAACACACCTACAACCAAGAAAGTTCCTGATAGAATTAATAATATATTGTTAATCAGCATTGATTTATAGAATCCAAGTTTATCAAATAGTTGTCCAAAGAACACCCTACCTAAACCATTAAAAACAGAAACCAATAAGCCCAGAACCGCAGGTGCCCCGAATGATTCAGCTATGGAGGCAGCACTGTTAATAACCAATAAGCCTGATGAACTTACTAATATTGCCCAGGAGAAAAAGCACCAATATGCATTGGTTTTTACCATCTCTTCTGACGTATAATCTGTTTTTATATAGCTTTCAGTAGGATTAGTATCCATAGTTTTCATATAACTTTGCAGTTCATCACTACTGGGAATTCTTAATAAAGATGCTCCTATTATTAATACAAGAAAAATAGCTATGGCTAGTATTAAAAATGTGTTGAACAATCCTAGATTATTAACTAAAACGTTTACTATACTCCCAAGTATCATACCCCCAATGCCAAATCCCATCAATAGTACACCTGATGAAAATCCAACTTTGTCAGGAAACCATATATTAACCATTCCAATTATGCTATTATATCCAATTCCTACACCACTACCACAAAGAACACCATAAAAGAAATATAGCGATTTCAAACTAAGTTCTTGTTTTAAGGGATTTAACCTGGAAAGACCGAAAAACCCAATTAATAGTAAAACTGCAGCTATTCTTATTACTAAATTACTCTTTATTCTCTTGGATAATTTACCACTAAAAAACCCACCAAAACAGAAGCATATCATTGAAATGGTAAATGTCAACGACAAATTTGAACCGGACCAACTGGTAAATATCTTCATAAACGGATTAGCAAATATTGACCATGCATATAATAGACCTAAAAACATAAGCATGATTGTACCAACTGCAAGATAAAGCCATCTCTTTCGATTAAATTCTTTTTGATTCATACGCACCTCACCTATTAGTTTCTATGTAATTTAAATTTATTGTACCATAGATTTATGGATTTAAAAAGCTTTAAATAAAAGACACAGAAGACAATGGGGACGTTTCAACTGTCTTTAAAGTCATTATAGAAGAATAACTTAGTCAACAGGCACCGGGGGACCATAAAAAAATCCAGCTAGACATTGGCCTAGCTGGATCCTAATACTACTCCATAAATCGCTTCAACTGGTCCAATTCAAAGGTCCATTCAGGAGTTCTTAGCTTATCTTTTCCAATTAATGAATACCAGGGGCTTATACTTTCATCCATAGGATTTATTAAGAGCTGAGTTTGCTGAGCCGGCATATAAGACTGTGCTAGCAGAAATATTTTTTCACCATTATCATTTATTGCTATATCCGCTACTATAACTGCATGACCCGGGCTAGCTCCTATGATAAATACATCCCCGATTTCCATATCATCTATATGAGTTCCTTCTAATTCCTTTTCCAAGGATAAAGTTC
>CAZPZN010000095.1:0-7898 GCA_964590735.1 uncultured Tissierella sp. | reverse complement strand
AATTTAGATATTAGAAGTTTTAAATTAAACTTTGAAGTAAATGCTTTTATCTACGATGATATTACAAATCTTAAGCTCTCAGAACAGTTTTTTAAAGATTTGAAGGACTGCAAAGAAATTACTATCGATAGTTATTCAAAACGTTCAAGAATAGTAAAACTTAAAGAATCTATCTCAAGATTATTATCTCCGATTCTTTGATATGTTAATAAGAAAAGCTTCTAAAAAATCGTTAAATGTAGCTTTCTTGTTACTCATCGACGTAAAGTTCAATTCTATGCAGAAGATTCAAAGTAGAACTTTCCTATTGGTAATAAAAAAATCACCCCTGGATACAATAATCCTGAGGTGATTTTTTTATGAAAAGAAGAAAAATTTTACTAATATATGTTATACTATTATTGGTTTTAACTGGATGTAAACAGGAAAATAATCAATCTAGTATAAAGCCTAAAGATAAAGCTCCAGAAAGCCTAAGCTCTCTATCAAAGGGAATTGATGAGCTATTAACCATAGTAGCTGATATTGAAAAGCTAGCTCTTAATATACCGGTAGGAAAAAAGGATGAAGAAAAACCTAAAGAAGATCAAAGTTCAGAAGGTGGTCAGCAAAGTCAGGAAAGTGGAGGATCTGGTCAGGGTGGCCAATCTGGTAATGGTGAATCCTCTAATGGAGGATCTGGTAACGGTGAAGGCTCTGGTCAAGGGGAGTCTAATCAAGAAGGTGGACAGTCGAGTAGTCAACAAGCTGGCGGGGCTCAAGAAGAAAAAGATAAACCTTTGACCCCTGATAAGAGAAAAGAGGAAATTGATAAGAAATGGAATGAAGCTGAAACTAAAACAGAGGAGATTCACCCACATTGGAACAGCTTTGAAGCTGAAGGACAAAAGAAAGGTCTAACTAAAGAAGCGGCAGAAGCCTTTGAAGCCTCATTTAATAAAATGACCAAGTCACTTGAAAATAGAAATATACCAGAAATATATGATTATTCGAGTCAGGCTCTTTTAAAACTAAAGCCTATTTATGATTTATATACTGAGGATTTTGGAGGAGATGTATCTGTTATAAAATATTCAGCATATCAGGCATATTACAGAACTGGTATTGGAGACTTTGAAGGAGCATCTAAAGTTCTATCTGAAAGAGATGAAAATATTAATCAAATAAGGTTGAAGATAGGAGAGGATAAAAAGGAGATGGTGGATAAGGTGAATTTATCCTTAATGGATTTTAAGGAGAGCCTTGTAGAAAAAAGTAGAAGACTATTTATGATAAAAAAAGATATAATTATCAATAATTTGAAGGAATTAGAAAAATAAGGGGGATATTATGAAACCAGACATTATTAAAGAATTTTATGTAGTAAATGGTAAACTACTAAATACAGAAGATTTGACAATATTCGAAAGCGTAAATAAACCACCTATATATGAAATAATTAAAGTTATAGATGGTGTTCCTATATATCTTGAGGACCATTTAAATAGAATGTTCGAATCAGCTAAACTTACAGGAATAGACTTAGGAAGTAATGAGAGAGATATTAAACAAGCAATCAAAGAAACTATTAAAAGTAACCAGATGCTTGTAGGTAATATAAAGTTAATGTCTGGTGAATCAGATGGGAAAAACTTCTTCTCAGTATTCTGTGTAGAAAGCTTCTATCCACCAAAGAAATACTATGAAGATGGGATTAAGACTATATCATATAACTATGAAAGAGATAATCCAAATGCAAAGGTTCTTCATACTAGTTTCAAAGAAGATGTTGCTAAAGCGATGGCAGACAAGGATGCCTTTGAAGCTCTTTTGGTAAGAGATGATGGATATATACCAGAAGGAAGCAGGTCAAATATGTTCTTTGTCAAAGGAGACAAACTATATACGGCTCCAAAAGAGGAAATTCTCTTAGGAATAACTAGAAAGCATCTTTTTAGAATCTCTGAAAAACTTGGTATTACCATAGTAGAGGAATCCATCCATATAGATGATTTAAAGAAGATTGATGGTGCCTTCATGACTGGTACAAGCGTAAATATTCTACCTATTGCACAAATCGATGATATAAAGCTTAATTCAATTGATAATAAGATAGTAAAAAGTCTAAATAAGGCTTATGATGATATGATTATTGAGTATGTAGAAAGAAATAAAGAAGTGTGGAGATAAATATCGAATTCGCAGTTCACAATGCACAATTCACAGTTATTCGGGTAGAGCTTTAGGATCTTAGACCCGGGATTCCTCGACTGCGCTCGGAATGACAAGACTACTTGGGTCTAGCCTTCCAAGGATAAACCCGAGATTCCTCGTAAACTCGGAATGACAAATGTGTCATCCTGAAGTTGGCAGAGTACCTGACTCTTAATCAGGGTGTTTGGCTTGGAATGATAAGATGTCATCCTGAGACGGGCAGCATAATCACTGCTTACGAAGGATCTCGGGTTATAATTTTTATTCTGCCATTAATTCTATAATTCTTAATATTGTATAAAAGGCTTTCTCCATACCTTGAATGGAAATATACTCATACTTTCCATGATAGTTTAATCCGCCAGTAAATATATTAGGGCAAGGTAAGCCCATATATGACAACCTAGCACCATCTGTGCCCCCTCTAATTGGCTCTATAATAGGGGTTAATCCAATATCCTCCATAGCCCTTTTGGCAATTTCTATGATGTGGAATACTGGTTCTATTTTTTCTTTCATATTGTAGTAGCTATCCTTTAAATCCAGACTTATTATATCTCCATATTTTTTGTTTAGAAATGCTACAGCTTCTGTAATTAATTTCTTTTTCTCTTCAAATTTTTCTTTAGAATGATCACGAATAATATATGCTGTCTTAGTTTTTTCAACGGAACCCTCAAAGTGGACTATATGAAAGAATCCTTCATACATTTCAGTAGCTTCTGGCACTTGATGAAGAGGTAGCATGCTGTTTAACTCACTTGCAATGGTAATTGAATTAATCATTTTATTCTTGGCTGAACCTGGGTGAACATTTCTGCCTTGCACAGTTATATGAGCACTTGCTGCATTAAAGTTCTCATATTGTAACTCTCCTACAGGACCTCCATCTACTGTATATGCAAATTCTGCATTGAATTTCTCAACATCAAAGTGGTCGGCTCCTCTACCAATTTCCTCATCAGGAGTAAAACCAACTCTTATCTCTCCATGCTTAATAGAAGGATGTTTTACTAGATATTCCATTGCAGTAACTATTTCAGCTACTCCCGCTTTATTGTCAGCACCAAGTAGAGTAGTTCCATCTGTAGTTATTAAGTCCATACCCACATGGTCTTTAAGCTCTGGGAAATCCTTAGGCGACAATATTATATTTTCTTCCTCATTTAAAACTATATCTCCACCGTCATAGTCTTTTACTATCTTAGGTTTTACATTTAAACCTGACATATCCGGACTTGTATCCATATGTGCAATGAAACCAATAACGGGAACTTCTTTTTCTATATTGGTTGGAAGTGTTGCCATAACATATCCCTTATCATCTACTGACACATCAGATAAACCTATTTCCTTTAGCTCCTTGGCAAGTTTGTTGGCAAATTCTAGCTGATTTGGTGTACTAGGTACAGCTATTGAGCTTTCATCAGAAGTAGTCTCCATTTTTACATAATTAATAAATCGGTTTACTAGGTTTTCCACTTTATCTCCTCCAATCATATATATATTATACTACAATATGAAAAAAATGTAGAAAAACATAATAATTTGATGAACGAAAATTATTTGTTTCACTGTAAAATATGATAGAGTATTGAATTGCGGGATATTTTGGAATGGGAATAAAATTCTTAAAAAATGTCTATAAATAATAGAAGATGAAATATAAATCTCGATTAGTACTAGGATAACCACTACATAGAAACTATAAATAAGTTTCCAATAATTAAAAGCAAAGCAAAAGAAAAAGGAGATTAAAATGACAGAAGATTTTAGGATGATTCAGATTAGGGAATGTATAAACAAAAAAAGGTATGAACTAAATAATAGGGTTCTTCAAGGTATTGACAGCGATGTAATAGCTCTAAGTCAAGAACTTGATGAATTGATTACAATTTATACAGAATATCAACTGGACTTATTAAAAAAATAGCAGCTTAGCTGCTATTTTTTGTTTTACCCTAAGGTTACATCCAGTATCATCATTACAACAAAGCCTACAATAACTCCAAAGGTAGCTTCCCGCTCGTGGCCACCCTGATGGGTTTCAGGAATGATTTCGTCAGAGATGACGAACAGCATAGCTCCTGCTGCGAAAGCCAAGGTAAAGGGTAATATGGGCTTAAAAACAGAGACTAATAACAATCCGAGCAAACCACCTACAGGTTCAACCAAGCCTGTTAGTAAAGCTATTAGAAATGCTTTTTTCTGAGAATAATTTTCCCTTAATAATGATATACCAACTGCAAGGCCTTCAGGCATGTTTTGAAGCCCTATTCCCATAGCAAGAGTAAGACCGTTGGATATATTATTATCCCCAAAGCCTACCCCTACAGCCAGACCTTCTGGGAAGTTATGGATTGTTATGGCTATGATAAAGAGCCATATTCTTTTTAAGGACTTAGTCGCACCACCTTCGATTCGCTTATCCAATAGATGCTCATGTGGTGAGTATTTATCAGTCAAATCTAGAAAGATTGCTCCAACTAAAATGCCTGCACTAGTTATTAATGCTCCTTTTAAACCACCGCCGGAATAATCAAGGCTTGGTATTATAAGCGAAAAGGAAGTAGCAGCCAACATTACTCCAGCAGCAAATCCCAGTAATAAATCCAACATCTTCTGTGAAACATTTCTTGTGAAGAAGATTGGAATTGCACCAACACCGGTCATTAAACCAGCTCCCAAGCTAGCCAACATCCCCACAAAAATTGTCTTGCTAAATAACTCCATGATCAACCTCCAGTAGACCCCTTTAATTAAGTGCTAATAAATAAAGGAATCCTATTAAAATCAATATTATTATAATACCAATAATTGAAAAAAACAATTTCTTGCTTATAAAAAAGAGCTTCATACAACGACCTCCTAGATTATTATATAACATAATGGGTATCCATCACTATATAATTTATTTCATCAATCATTAATTTATGCAGATTCTAAATTTTTATGTTAAATTTTCCGATTAAGTGATATATTATTAGTAGGTTAAAGGTAATGGAGGCGATAAAATGAGAGTTAAGATATTAACCGATACTGGCTGCGACCTTCCAGTAGATATAATTAAAGATTATGACATAGACATTTTACCTATAGTAGTCATCAAGGATAATGAAGAGTATCTAGATCAATTAACCATTAGTTCAAAAGAGGTTTTTGATGGAATGAGGGCAGGCCAAGTATTTTCTACTGCACAGATTCCTGCTCAAAGCTTTAATGAGAAATTCGAAGATTATGCTAAATCGGATCAACCAGTATTGTACCTAGCTTTCTCATCAGGCTTATCAGGTACATATCAAACATCACTACTTGTAAGAGAAACAATTAAAGAAAATTATCCCCAATTGGATTTGGAGATTATAGATACAAGGGCAGCAACACTTGGATTCGGTTTAATAGTCCTAACTGCTGCTAAAATGGCTAAGGAAGGCAAGACCAGAGAAGAGATAATTAATGAAGTTAATATACAGGTAGAAAATCTTCAATCCATTTTTACAGTAGATGATTTAGAATACCTATTTAGGGGAGGCAGGGTTTCAAAGACAGCTGCCCTTGTTGGAGGACTACTAAATATAAAACCTGTACTTACAGTCAACAAAGAAGGAAAACTAGTTCCGATCGAAAAGCTAAGAGGAAGAAATAAAGTATTTAAACGAATGATAGAGCTTATGAAGGAAAGAAACGAAGGAGCAGACTATTCAACTAGTCTTGTATCCATAAGCCACGGTGATGACATAGAAGGTGCAATGAAGCTTAAAGATATGATTAGCCAGGAATTTGGCACAAAGGATTTCTTAATTAATACTATTGGTGCAGGCATTGGTTCTCATTCTGGACCTGGCACTATAGCACTATTTTTTCATTCGAAATAATTTACAAGGGTAGGCTTTTGCCTATCCTTTTCGTTTGATTCCATTATTTTGGGGTATTTATTAAAAAAAGCTTCTAAGAGGGGATATTATGACAAAAGTAAGGAAATCAGTATATGCATTTATCATATTGGCTCTTCTAATAGGAATATACATATCTTATCTCTATATTACGGACTATAAGCCTGAAGGTCAAGTTCAGCTTCCTATTTACAATAATCAAGTAAAAGCTTTGCCAATAGGTGAGACAATTTCCATAACCACCTGGAATATAGGCTATGGAGGACTAGATGAACTCAAAGACAGCTATATTGAAAAAGGTAAGGCTAGTAGAGCTTCATCTTTTGATAATGTCATGGAGAATTTAGATGGAATTACTGAAATTATTGACCAAATAAATCCTGATATACTATTGTTTCAAGAACTAGATATAGAATCTAATAGGAGCTTTAAAGTAAATGAATTAGACTATTTTAGCGATAAATATCCACATTATAATAATGTCTATGGAGGCAACCATAAGGTTGGATGGATGCCTCTTCCATTATTTCGACCAGTAGGCAGGATAGATTCAGGATTAGCCATTTTCTCAAGATTTGGCCTAAATGACTCATATCGTTATAGTTTACCAGGACAGGAGGATGGCTTCTTTAAATTCTTTGACTATGATAGATGCTTTATTCTCAATACATATGAATTAGAAAATGGAAAATCTTTAATTATTGGGAACTTACACCTATCTGATTTTATAAAAACTGGCCAAAGAAGGTATGATGAATTTACTTTTCTTAAGGAATTCTTAAATGAAATGAAGAATCTAGGTAACTATATACTAGTAGGGGGAGATTGGAATCACAATCTACCTGATACAGACCCTTATTATTTTCAAAGTGATGAGAATTGGCCAACTTGGCTTAAAAATATCCCAGAAGATTTTGACCTAGATGGTTTTCAATGGGCTGTAGCAAGGTATAGCCCTAGTGTTAGAGCTCTAAATAAACCCTATGATAAGAATTCAAGTTTTCTTGCTGTTACCAGTGGATTTTTAGTATCTGATAATATTGAAATAGTGGATGTAAAAAATCTTAACTTGGATTTCCAACATAGCTACCATAATCCTGTAACTTTAAATTTTATATTAAGATAAGGTAAAATATCTGAAAAAACTATGGACAAAGTAGAAGATTGGTAGTATAATAATCTTTGTTGGTCAATAAATGTGCTATTAGCTCAGTTGGTAGAGCACCTGACTCTTAATCAGGGTGTCCAGGGTTCGAATCCCTGTTGGTGCACCAAAAATCCCTCATTTTAACGGGGGATTTTTTCTATAAGTACGCTGCCCATTCCGCCGCAAACTAACAAAAATTCAAAAAAACTTCAGAAGACTGACATTTCAGCTGCTTTTATTAATACAAATTGTAATATATTTTGCTTTATATACATATAAGCTTAAAATTGATAACCGTTGCCGGCATTCATCGCCCACTCTTGCGAAACTTTCAAAGGGAGAGACTATAGCAACCGAGATAGTAAGTAAGATTTGCGAGGCGCTCGGCTGTCAACCCGGCGACATTATGGAATATATTAAAGATTAACTTTTATAATACTTTGATATATTGTTTAGGGTACGGGGGCGAGGCGGTAACCCCGCCCCCTTTGTGCTTACTACCTTAGGTAGTTAAGCGCTGCGCCTATTGTGGTGAATTGCTTTGTCTTGTTGGCCTTTGTAGCAATCCACACGCCGCGAACCCTTTTGAGATGTCGCACTGTTTGTGCCTCCTTTCGAAAGGGTTTTTGGTTGATTTTTAGTTTTCTTAAGACGGTCTTTTAGAA
>CAZPZN010000094.1:0-7935 GCA_964590735.1 uncultured Tissierella sp. | reverse complement strand
AATTACATGTTTTTCTTTTGGTAATACGAATAAATATGTAATTATTGTTAAGAAAGCAATAAGCAACATTAATTTAAACCCAAACAAATAGCTTCCTGTTAAGTCGTAAATAAATCCATTTAACAAAGGCCCTAAAGCTGATCCAATTGAATTAGCTGCAAATACCACACCATATATTGCACTATAATCTCGTTTCCCATACAGTGTTCGGGCAATTATTGGAGGTCCTACAGTGCCATAGGCACACCCTATTCCAGTACTAACAATTAATAACACTATACTAAAATAACTATTATAATTTATCAAACTAACTATTCCTATTATAGTAGAAATACCTGCGATTACTGTAGAAATTTTTACTCCTAATTTATCATATAAATAACCTAAAATAAGTTTTCCTACTGCAATTGCGCCCATACATAGTGCTACTATATTTGCACTATAGGTAATAGAATATCCTATATCTGTTAAATGAGGAGATACTGTCATCATTAATGTATTTAGGGTCATTGCAAGTAAAATTGAACAAATAATTAATGCCCAAAAATTATTAGTTTTAATAACTTCTTGAAGCATAACACCATCATTTTGTCTATGTAATTTTGAACTGGATTCAGAGGGCTCTCCTAAGGGTCTCAAACCTAAATCTCTTGGATTAATTCTAATTATAAGAAAAACACATGGAGCAACTGTTAGAAATATTATCAAGGCTAAAATTTGATAAGAATTCCTCCACCCATATGCTAAAATCCATTTCCCGGCAAGTGAATTGAAAAGCATACCCCCTATACCACTGCCCATAAATGCAATCCCCATCACCATTCCTATACGCTCATAGAACCAATTACTTAGAATTAACCCCAAGGGTAGCATGCTTATTAATGAAAATGATAAACTAACTATTATGGTTATAATATAAAATAGTGGTAATGTGCTGACCAAAGAATATGAAAAGAAGGATATGACTAGAACTATTGTGGATAATTTCATTACATTTCTAAGATTATACTTGGAGAATATCTTCCCTGAAAATAAAGCCACTATCATTTGAGTAATAGAACGTATAGTCAAAGTAGCACTAATTGCTGACCTAGTAAAACCTAAATCATCACTAATAGGCTTTAGAAAAAGGCTAGAGGTATTATTAACAATCCCCATAGAACTAGCCATAATTATAAAAGATGCAGCAACGATAAACCATCCGTAGTATATCTTTCCATGATCCAATTTCTTAATCATAAAATAACACCTCACTTAATATAGTTATATTTTAATTATTCTGTAATTGTTGCACTTCTTGCTTTGGATTTAGAAATATAAATTGGTAAATAATAATTGCTGCAATACAGAAAACTATAGAAATTTTAAAGCTGATTAAATAACTACCACTAATATCATATAAAAACCCAGAAAAAATTGGTCCAATTACACTACCTAAAGCCGCAATCGCTGATAAAACACCAAGAATTGCACTGTAATCTTTTTTCCCATATAAATCAACAGTTATAACTGTATTAGCAATAGTACCGAATGCACATCCAACACCAGAAAAAATGATAACAATTACTAATGAGATGAAATATTTTGCATATATTAAACCAACAAGCCCTAATAAAGTTGAAATGCAAGCTATAGTTACAGCTTTTCTAACTCCTAAATTATCAAATAACTTTCCTAATATAAGCTTTCCTATAGCTAATGATCCCATAGTCAATGCCACTATATTTGCACTAAAAGGAATTGAATAACCTATATCAGTTAAATATGGAGCTACGTTCATCATTAATCCATTTACACCTATCATAATAAATATTGAGGAAAAACTCAGTGCCCAAAACCTTATGGTTTTAAGAGCATCCGATAGCATAATACCATCATCTTCTTCTCTATATTCTGATTCAATGTCATCAGATCCATATGGCATTAGCCCCATTTCTTTAGGATGAATACAAATTATAAAGAATGTACATGGAATTATTGCTATTAACATTATTAATGCTAATATCTGATATGTAATTCGCCAACCGAAGGAAACAATCCAAATACCAGCTAATGAACTGATTATCATACCTCCAACTCCGCTACCCATAAATGCAATTCCAATAGCTAGCCCTCGATTCTTAACAAACCAGTTACTCAATATTAGAGAAAGTGGTAAAACGGATATTAAGGATATAGAAATACTAGTAATTGCAGATAATAGATAAAACATTGATAGAGAGTTTGCCTTAGAATAAGAAAAAAAGGAAATTATTAAAGTAATGGATGCAAACCGCATTAATTTTTTAATATCGAATTTTCTAAATATTTTACCAGCAAATAGGGAAACAGCCATTTGACATGCTGCTCTAATGGTCATAGTAGCACTAATTTCTGAACGAGAAAATCCCAAATCATTACTAATTGGTTTTATAAATAAACTAGAGCTATTATATACGCTTGCCCAACCCGTAGCCATTATAATAAACGCAGCAGCTACGATGATCCACCCATAATATATATTTTTATTGTTAAGTATTTTTTCCATTGCTTATATGCCTCCATGACTTTATGTTACTATAAGACCGTCTATCATTTACTATAGACGGTCCTTAGCGATAATTAGTATATCTTAATTTGGTATAGGAACTTCATTAGGAATTGGATTTACGTATACCTTACCGTTCATAGTCTTATCAAATTCATCTTTTGCTCTATCAATAATAGTTGGATCCTGAAGTGCTTTAATACCTGCAACTGCCATAATTTTAGAGGCATAAAGCATGCCTTTGGTCCCCAGAGAACTTCCTGCACATACAGTATTATGCCAGCTATGACCTGCCGCCCCAATATTTTGAGTTGCGGTCATAAATAAAACCCCTGGTACTATATGCTGCACATCTCCTACATCAGTAGAGGCAAATCCATTTTGATTATCAATCGGATCTACTTCAGTATGAATATGTATTCCATCTGCTACTTTGCCAGATGCTCTTAAAAACTTATAGTTAGCACTTGTCTTATTAAGTTCTTCCGCAAATTTGAGCTCTTCATCAGTGTAGACAGGCGTTTCAACCTCATTCATTGTTTCTTGAATAAGATTTACTAAAACATTATTCTGTAATGTATTATAGCATCCACCTAAGAATTCTATTTCTACTTGCGTTCCGCTCATTAATGCTGCACCTTTAGCTATATCAATTAATCTGTCATATGTATCTACCACAGCTTCTCTACTTAAAGCTCTCACATAATACCATACACTTGCTTTATCTGGTACAATATTTGGAGCTTGACCACCGTTAGTAATAACATAGTGAATGCGCACATCATCAGTAACATGCTCTCTTAAATAATTAGCACCAACATTCATCAATTCAACAGAGTCTAAGGCACTTCTCCCATTATGTGGATCGCCTCCTGCATGGGCTGTTTTCCCACTAAAATGGAATTTTGCAGTGTTAAGACCTGTCATTATTCCAGTAGTTACTGTATTTCTAGTTCCAGGATGCCAAGCCATTGCTATATCAAGGTCTTTAAATGCTCCCCCACGAGCCATAAATGGTTTTCCTGTAACAATTTCCTCAGCTGGACAACCATAATAGACGATAGTTCCCTTGAGATTTTTTTCTTCCATTTCCTTTTTCATACCAATTACTGCACCTACGTTTGCAACTCCTAGTAGGTTGTGACCACAAGCTTGACCAGGATTACCTTCTATAACTGGCTCCTTTGTGGTAGATACCTTTTGACTCATACCTGACAAAGCATCATACTCTCCCAAAAATCCAATTACAGGTTTTCCACTACCCCATGTAGCTTTTATTGCTGTTGGAATACCGGTATAGCCTATCTCTATCTCAAAACCCTCTGATTCTAAGAATTCTGCTGTCCATTTAGAAGCATTATATTCTTTATATGCAATTTCTGGATTATCCCATATTTTCTTTGATAAATCTGTAAGTAATGTACTTTTTGCTTCAATTTCGCTCTTTGCTATAAAACCTGTCAATGTTATTCCTCCTATTCTTAAAAATATTGGCTATAAAGACCTTCCATTACTTAATGTAATGAAGGTCTTTTAGCCATTATTTATCTATCTAGCACTTATCAAGACCTATCTAGGTACAGGCACGTCATTAGGAATTGGATTTTCATATACCCTACCGTTCATAGTCTTATCAAATTCAGCCTTTGCTTTTTCAATTATAGAAGTATCTTCTAGTGCTTTAATACCTGCAACTGCCATGATTTTAGAAGCATAAAGCATACCTTTGGTCCCTAGAGAACTTCCTGCACATGCAGTATTTTGCCAGCTATGACCAGCCGCTCCCAGATTCTGAGTTGCTGTTTGGAAGAATACCCCTGGTACTATATGCATTACATCTCCTACATCAACAGATCCAAAACTATTATTTTTTTCAATTGGATCTATTTCAGTATGCATATGCATTCCTTCTGCTACCTTCCCAGATGCTCTCAATTTATCATAATTAGGACTTAATCTATTTAACTCTTCTGCAAATTTAATCTCTTCATCAGTATAAACAGGCATTTCTACCTCTTGCATTGTTTCATGGATAAGGTTTACTAAAACATTATTCTGTAGAGTATTATAACAGCCACCTAAAAATTCAATCTCTACTTCTGTACCATTCATTAAAGCTGCACCTTTGGCAACGTTTACTAATCTATCATAAGTTTCTACTACAGCTTCTCTACTTAAAGCTCTCACATAATACCATACACTAGCTTTATCTGGTACAATATTCGGAGCTTCACCACCGTTAGTAATAACATAATGCATACGCACATCATCAGTAACATGCTCACGTAAGTAATTAGCACCAATATTCATCAATTCAACAGAATCTAATGCACTTCTCCCATTATGTGGATCTGCTCCTGCATGGGCTGTTTTACCTTTAAAATGAAACTTTGCAGAGTTCATACCTGTTAATGTTCCAGTGGAAACTGCATTTCTTGTCCCTGGATGCCAAGCCATTGCTATATCAAGATCTTTAAATGCTCCACCACGTGCCATAAATACTTTACCTGTAAGAACTTCCTCAGCTGGACAACCATAATAGACGATAGTTCCCTTGAGATTTTTTTCTTCCATTTCCTTTTTCATACCAATTACTGCACCTACGTTTGCAACTCCTAGTAGGTTGTGACCACAAGCTTGACCAGGATTACCTTCTATAACTGGCTCCTTTGTGGTAGATACCTTTTGACTCATACCTGACAAAGCATCATACTCTCCCAAAAATCCAATTACAGGTTTTCCACTACCCCATGTAGCTTTTATTGCTGTTGGAATACCGGTATAGCCTATCTCTATCTCAAAACCCTCTGATTCTAAGAATTCTGCTGTCCATTTAGAAGCATTATATTCTTTATATGCAATTTCTGGATTATCCCATATTTTCTTTGATAAATCTGTAAGTAATGTACTTTTTGCTTCAATTTCGCTCTTTGCTATAAAACCTGTCAATGTTATTCCTCCTTACTTATCTTAAGTAGTAATTAAAAATATATGCTTTGTATCGAATATACTACTTTATTCTAACTTTCCCTTTTTAGCCATACTAACACCTATAGCCATTGTTCCAAAAACACTAATCAGAATTGGAAGAGCAGATGCTAAAACACCAGGAAGGAAACTTAACAAACCATTCCTATTAACCAATAACATAGCTAATGATAATGGAATTGAAAAAATAGCTAGTTTAGGTTTTTGCATTGTATAGTTTGCAAGTAAAGCTGCGAATAAGCCTGGCAACAAAAGATTTAATGCAATAGTAACCTCAGGTGGTAATTTTGCTAAAATAGCTACACCAAGAACTACACCGATAGTAAGGATTGCAATATTTACATATGTAGATACTGCTATACCTACAGTAGCAATAATTGTACCTTCCTCAGACCCTTCTTCAACACCAGCTGCAGCTTGAGCCACTGAACTTGCTGGTACACGAAGATTACTAATATTCCCAGAAAGAAATGACATGTAAGTGCCTGGAATTCCTAGAACAGCAAAATAAGAAATAGGTTCATAAATATATGCTGACATAACCGCTGGAATCTGTATAGCAAGTGCAGTTACTAATGCTTCCCAAGGTGGGAGTATTCCCATTACTGCAAGTGCAATACATGGTCCAAAACATAAAATAATTCCAAGTGAGTTTAAGCTTTTACCCCATTTTATAATATATGGAATAAAACTATCTTTGAAAACTGATCCGCTTGTTTCTGTAAAAGCTGATTTATTAGTTCCTACAAAACCCGATTTACTTTTATCCATGATTTCATCTCCTATTAGAATAATTATTTAAGTATTATCATAAAATATCTACTAGTGTTATTTTAAAAAAGGATTATAAAAAGAAAGACCCTACAACCATGCCACCTACCATGGCAATAGTTATACCAAACTGTTTAGCCCAAGGTTTCTTAGTTTTATTATAAATTACATTCATAAGTACCATAATAGCAAATCCTGCAATTGCAGTCCAAGTTTGAGCAGTGAAAGCAGGTACCGCACGTGTCCAAGTTTGATAACCGAATGCACCCATACCACCTGCTGCAGCTATAACTCCTAAGGCAGCCTTACTATTACCTGCGATTTTATCTCTTAAAGATCCCATTTTATCAGTAAATAGAATAGAAACAATAATCCAACCTAAGCATCCTATAGTCATAACCCAAACAGCATTTGCAAATGCTCCCATAGTCATATTAGCTGTTCCTAAAGTAGCACCAGCAGCAGTAGCAGCTCTATCTGCAGCTGGTAACTCATACATTACTGAACCTATATAAGCAAGTCTCATCCAAGCAACTGGACCCCCAACTGAAGATAACAATCCAACCATACCAATAACAATTACTACTGAAGGACCTAATGATGCAAAGAATGAACCCTTAATCGCTGCTTTAAATTGATGATCAGTAATCCCCATCTTTTTACCATCTGTCATAGCCTTCCTAGTAAATAACCACGCCTGATAAACAACAAGTGCAACTGCAGGTAAAACACTAATCCATAGTATTAGACTATTTGCTGACTTTAAATATTCAAGTTCCATATTTCATTCTCCTTTTCGAATGGTTTTTTGTAATCGTTTTCATTCCTAGTAAATAAATTCTTTATCATTGCCTTTGTTCTACTTTAGTTACTTTTCTTCACTTCATAGCATCACTCCTTAGTCAATACTATATATAACCTTAAAATCATATTCACTGAATACGATTCACTGAATATGGATTATTTATACTATACTATACTATCTACTCTTATTTTTGTCAATATAAATTTTAATAATATATTATTATTATGAATAAATTTTCAAATACTGAATCTTATATCATTGGAAAATCCTACACTTCAAAGTCACTTCTGCTTTTTAGACAAAACTTGACAAAAAGAAAACAATATAATAAAATCAAATTAATAGAATATGATTCAGCGAATCTTAATCAGCTCCTTGTAAAAGACAATTATTTTTTATAATCATTAATTGTATTAAATAATTCCTTACTCTATAATTGTGCTATATGGATTGATTAGATTCTATCTACTAAAAACAGGGGGGAGACTATGGTTGAGCCAAATTTGACTAGTCGTCAGCTACAAGCAAGAGAGATGAAGCAACATATTTTTGAGAGTGCTGTAAGGCTATTTCAAACCGTGCCATACGATAGCATTACAATTTCAGATATATGTAAAGCTGCAGATATATCAGTAGGCATTTTTTATTACTATTTCAAGAATAAAGATGCAGTTTTAAACCAAGGAATAGAACTTCTAAATAATAGATTCAAGGAAAAGATTAACGATATTACACTACCTCCTATAGAGAAGGTTTTTTATGCATTAGAAGTTTATATAGAGTCTGTACAAAGAAGGGGTTATCAATATATGTCAGTATTTATGCATAATGAAATACTGCAAAA
>CAZPZN010000093.1:0-7948 GCA_964590735.1 uncultured Tissierella sp. | reverse complement strand
GTCCTAAAGCCTTTAAAAAAGTATATGGACTCATAGTACCTGCACCTTTTTCAATATCGTAAGGCTCCATTATTAGACATCCTTTTTCTCCCCAATAATTAAGTAATTTCAGCATCATTTCCTGAAATAACATAATAATCCCTCCTCTTTTACTCAAAAATACAAAAAACCTCTACATCTCCTAGGGACGAAAGTTTTCTTCCGCGGTTCCACCCTATTTAATACCGTAGAGGTACTCGCTCATAATTCCATACTCAGAAGTGCCAATTACAGCATATATTTACCTGGATCACACCCTACCAGACTCTCTAAGAAAAAAATGCTGAAACCCTCTTCGTCTCTGTATACTTATTCTCATTTGTAATACTCATAATAATGAGTGTTTATTCCATTACTTAAATCTAACAAAAATTCGTTTTCCTGTCAATAGCTTAATTCCAGCATTAGAAACTCATTAAACTTTTAACTAAGCTAAGTGACTTAAATTCACGTCTTTCAATAGAATATAATATATAGTCTACCAATATTTCATGAATTTTAATTAGTATATCATTAGATATATTTAAAGACGATATCTCTTCAAATGTAGAATATAAGAGTTCATTCAAGGCTAATAAAATTCCATTACTTATATTCTTTGCAGTAATATCTTGAGATAAACATTGACCACATAAAATACCACCTAATTCGTTGCTAAACTTTAGTTTACCATTTTTGCCATCATTACATACAACACAAGAATCTAGATGTGGCCTATAGCCGATAAAGGATATATACTTCAATTCGTAGGCTGTAATAAATTTCAAATAGTCTTTATCCAAACTAGATAGATGGTCCAGTCCCTTTTCTAATAATAAAAATAGTTTTTCATTTTCTTCTTCATCTGGTATTGATTTGTCTAATAGTTCTAAGATATAAAAACCATAGGTTAGTCTCTCCATATTTTCTCTAATAGAATAAAAAGACTTAACTAAATCAGCCTGAGAAATATAGTACATGTTTCTTCCAGCTCTTAAGTGAAATTCAACCTGTGAAAATGGCTGTGTTGTTGCTATCAACTGAGATTTAGGTCTATATGCCCCTTGAGCTAAAATAGATATCTTACCTAATTTCTTAGTGTAAACCTTTAAAATTTTGCTAGTCTCTTTATATCTTATCTCCGATAGGATAATTCCCTCTGTTTTTATCATTATAACCTCATTACTCTTATCTATTTATAGCCAAAATACTTGACCTTGTTATCTCTTTCCCTCCAGTTTTTCTCAACCTTTACCCAAAGTTGAAGATTTACCTTGCTTCCAAGAAGTTTTTCTATATCCTCCCTTGCAGTCTGACCAATTTCCTTTAATTTAGCTCCCTTTTTCCCTATTACTATTCCCTTATGAGATTCCTTTTCACAGTAAATAGTAGCGAATACATCTATCATATCCTTACCTTCACGTTCTTTAATTCCTTCAATACCAACTGCAATCCCATGAGGAACCTCTTCTTCAAGATTTATCAGGGCTTTTTCTCTAATAGTTTCAGCAATAATAAATTTCTCAGGTTGATCTGTTATCATATCATCAGGGAAATATTGTGGTCCCTCTTGGAGCATTTCTTTTAGTACTTGAATAAATCTATTGATATTTTCATTATTCATTGCAGAAATAGGGATTATTTCTTTAAACATATTCATCTCATCATATCTTTTAATAAGGGATATGATCTCTTCTTCTTGAAGTTTGTCTATCTTGTTTATAAGAAGGATTATTGGAGTCTTTATACCCTTTAGCTCTTCCAATATATATTTGTCGAGTTTACCTACTTCTTGACTCTCATCTACCATAAATGCTATTACATCCACTTCTTCTAAGGTAGATTTAGATATCTTTAGCATATAGTCACCCAATTTATTCTTAGGCATTTGAATACCTGGAGTATCCAAAAATACCACTTGAAAGTCATCTTCACTATATACCATTAGTATCTTATTCCTAGTAGTCTGTGGTTTATCAGATATTATGGAGATTTTTTCTCCTATTACTTGATTTAATAAAGTGGATTTCCCAACATTTGGTCTTCCTATAACAGTTACAAAGCCTGATTTATACATCCTTATTCTCCTTACTCTCCAAATCCTCAGGACCAAAGCTATGAGGAAGGAGTTCATCTAAAGTATATTCTTCATAATCATCACTTGAATTAGCAATAATTATTGTTGCATTTTTCCCAAATTCTCTAATTACCTGTCTACATACTCCACATGGAAAAGTATGATTTGAATCCCCTACTACAGCGATTGTCTTAATACTTCTGTGCCCTTCAGATACCGCTTTAAAAATTGCAGTCCTCTCAGCACAAATAGTAGGTGAATAGGAGGAAATCTCAATATTACAGCCTGTAAATACCTCATCGTCCTCAGTTATTAGAGCACAACCTACCTGGAATTTTGAGTAAGGTACATAAGCTCTTTTCTTTGCCTCTAGTGCCTTAGATATCAAAGCTTTCTTATCCATATTGCCTACCTCCTTATTCTATCTCTATAGTAACATTCGTTCCTACAATCTGAATCCATGTATGTCCTGGATTGAGAATAATTTCATTGCCAGCTTCATCATAATAGAAAGTCTTTCCCTTTCTTGATTCTTTTACCCATTTTATATTGTTTGATACCCCATTTGTTATGAATATCCCGCTGCCCTCTCCTTCAAGAGCTACCGAAAGCCTTCCTTCATTGTCTATAACCTTAATAGGTGCTTCTTGAACAATAATATTCTTGGCAGTAATAACACTTTGGTCAGATTCATCTATATGAGTTTTCCCATCCTTTTCCCTATTATATAGTTTTGTATCAGGGTCATAGACATACTTACTAGTATTACTATTCATATAATTTATAAAAACACTAGTGGCTGGACTACCAGCTAGTTCAGTGTCATCTTCATAGAATTTAAATCCTTCATATTCTCCATTTAATCTATATCCTCTTTCCTCTTGAGTTTGTCTTAGGACTTTCATACTCGAATAGAGATTATGAGGTGCTCTTTTTTCCGATTTTCTCCAGAATACCTTTGATGAGCTTGTCAACCCATCGATATCAGCAATACCTAGATTTCTTATATCACTCTTTGCCTGTTCACTACCACCAACTCTAGCATATATCGCATCAAATTCTAAAACCTTAGTTACAAAATATGGTCTAGCACTTCTTATTGGTCCTATAGACTCTGGACTATTCAATATATACAGTCCTATGTATCTTGTATAAGGTGCTTCAACTGGAATTTCATAGACCACTTCAGCATCCTTTAAGCCTGCTTGCCATCTAGCACTTGGATGATTATCAAACATAACCGCCACAATTCGCTGTCCCACAACTTCTTCAGGACCATAAACGCCACTTATGGGTGAAGGCTTCCCCTCTTTTATGGGTTCAGGCTCAGGCTCCTCTACAGGCTCTTGTGGTATCTCATCAATCACTGGTGGTTCCATATTATCTACTGGTTCAGCTTCTTTGCTACAAGCTGAAAGTATCAATACCAAGGCTAATAATAAAACATAAATTTTCTTCATGATGTCCCCCTTATCCTATGAATTGGAATATTAATATACCTACTAAGGTACCTAAAATACTACCATAAACTACCTCGGTTAGACTATGAATCCGTCCCTCTATTCTACTCTCACCTACTAGGATTGCTAATCCAAAAGCTAAGGTGGTTACTAACATATGATTTGCGAGAAAAGAAATAATAGTAGCTATACAAAATGAAATGGCAGCGTGTCCACTAACAGTACCCCCTTGCAAATGGGTACCCCTTCCCTTATAAAATACAGCCTTAAAACCAATAGTCAATAAGGTCACTAGGAGAATAGCTACAAGTGTTAAGTGAACTTCGTTGCTCCTAATTTTAAATAGTACATAATTTGCAATTGGATTAAGTCTATCAAAAAATAGTAGGTATCCCACTACAACTGCATTTATAGCTGATATTAATACAGCACCTGCCGATATATCCTTAGCGATTTTTGCTAATGGATGATATTTTTTAGTTATCATATCAATGGTCTTTTCAATAGCAGTATTTATCATCTCTGTTACAATAACTAAGGAAACGGCAAAAAGAAGAATCATAAACTCCAGCCTGGAGAAATCAAAGAACAAGCTAAAGATTATGACAGCAATGGATGTTAGATAATGAATTCTTAAGTTTTTTTCCGTTTTCATAGCCATTAAGATGCCGGTGACAGCATAATTAAAGCTATCGATTAGATTTTTAATCTTCATTTTATCCCTGCTATTCCTTAAATATTTTCAAATTTTTCATTACCTGCTTCTCTTTAACTCGCATTTGGCTCTTCTCATCATCTTCCATATGGTCATAACCCATTAAGTGAAACATGCTATGACAAGTAAGATAGGCTATTTCTCTTTCAAGGGTATGTCCAAATTCTACTGCTTGTTCTTCAGCTCTTTCTATAGAAATGATAATATCTCCTAACATCCTGTTAGCAAAATCGAATTCATCCTCAATAGGAAATGATAATACATCGGTAATACTATCGACATTTCTATAATCCCGATTTAATTCTCTAATTTCCTCATTTTCAACCAAGGAAATGCTAACTTCAAAATTGCCTTCAAGACCTTCTACCTTTAATGACTCTAAAATTACCTTTTCTATTAGGGATTCAAGTTCTTTTGTTACTTTATATTTTGTCTGCCTATTATCTATATAGTATTCCATTTATACCCACTTCCTTAATGCATATATTTAATTCGAAATATTATCCATCTCATATTTTTCATAGGCTTCAATAATCCTTTGAACTAATGGATGCCTTACGATATCATGCTTAGAAAATTGAATAAAATCGATCCCTTTGACATTATCAAGAACCTTAATTACACTCTTAAGTCCCGATTGTTTTCCTTTTGGCAAATCTATCTGGGTAATATCCCCAGTAATTATAGCCTTAGATCCGAAACCCAGTCTTGTTAAAAACATCTTCATCTGCTCGTTGGATGTGTTTTGGGCTTCATCAAGTATTACATAGGCTCCATCCAAGGTTCTACCCCTCATATATGCTAGAGGTGCAACCTCAATAAGCCCTTTCTCCAAGTACCTTTCATATACTTCAAATCCCAGTATTTCAAAAAGGGCATCATAAATAGGTCTTAAATATGGGTCTACCTTATCTTGAAGGTCCCCAGGTAAAAATCCAAGATTTTCTCCTGCTTCAACTGCAGGTCTTGTGAGTATTATCCTATTTACTTCCTTATTTTTAAATGCTTGCACCGCCATGGCCATAGCTAGATAGGTCTTACCAGTACCTGCAGGTCCTATTCCAAAGACTATATCATTATGTTTTATAGAATCAATATATCTTTTCTGTCCTAGGGTTTTAGGTTTTATGCTCTTTCCTGTGGCTGTAACGCAAACTACTTCTTTTAAAAGATCTTTTAATAGATGGTCGTTCCCCTCTAAAACCAATTCAATTGCATATTTTAAATCCTGCTTTTCAAGCCTCTTATAACTTTGAACTATTTCAACTAAATTGTAAAAAAGCTTTTCCCCTAAATCAACGGCTTTATCATCTCCATATATCTTAACCCCATTATCTCTAATAACAAAATCAACATTTAGTTCTCTTTTGATTATTTCAAGGTTTTCATCAAATTCTCCAAATATCTCATTTATAGTTGCATGATTATTGACCTCAATAGTTTTCTCTGATTTTTTTGTCAAACTCTGCATTCCTCCTAGTTAATTATAGCCTTTCTTCCTATGTCCTCAAGGGTTTCTACTGTAACTCTTGTAGTTAGAATATTGCCTTCTATTTCGTGATCTATATCTCTAGAGACTATTTCAGCACCTTGAGATAATTCCTTATTAATAATTTCAATTGCCTTTAATTGATTTGAATTCTTAATAGTTTCTATGTTTTGTTTTACTTCTCTGATTTCAGTTTCTCTATATTCATATGTTATAAATTTTATAGGTAAATCTATAGAATCAATATTAAATAAATTATCCTCTACTATATATTCTTTGTAAGTATTAAAAGGAATATCCTTAATTATCAAAATACCTCGATTATTTATCTTTAGACCTCTTTGAGTAAATACTCTTCCTGTTTCCTTTTCAATCTTCTTTAATATAGGCTCACTTACCTTTGTTTCATAAGTTGTTTTAGCAATTACTTCTCCATCAGCATGAACTATATTGTATGATCCATCCTGGTTTTCTATTGCTCCGCTTATTAAAAGTTGGTTCTCCCTAACTACTTGGCCTTCCTTTACTACGCTATCACCATTTCTAGCAATAACATTGATTATAACTCCCTTTTTCTTAGCCACAATATTTGCAGGATAATCCTTATTTACTTCCTCAGGTGGTATATCCTCTTCCTTTATGTCAATAATTAATTTTATTCCTCTTATTTTTACATCAATAAAAGAAAAATAATCATATCCATTGATTAAGAGAAGCTTCACTTCTTCTTCATCTAACTTTGACTTATGAGTTCCTGATAAGATTCCTTTATCATTAAGATACTCTACTACTTCCTCTACAGGAGTTTGTTCCACACCATTTATCTCAATTTTCCAAATGAAGGATGTCAAAATAAAGGTAATCAGAAAGAAAAGTAAGAATCCGATGAAGAACATCTTTCTGTTCTTTATTCTATCCATATGTTTTGGAAAGCCTCTCTGTTGAAGGATTTCACCTTTACAACCTGTTTTTTCAATCAAGTCTTCCAAGGTAGCTAGCCCTTTTAAGCTTACACAAACCTCTACTTGAAAGTAATTTAATCGCCTCAAATCCCAGAGGTAAACATCATTGGATAAGGCTAAATTTAACAGTCTTTCCATTGTCAATCCTTCAATTCTAATAATAACATATCCCTTTAAATAATTCCATATTTTTATAGCCAGCATATTCTCACCTCTAGCTTAGGATTTCAACAATATCTATGATTCCCACTATGTATATTTCCTCTGATAGTATATTTCTGATCTCAAGATCATTTCCTAGAACTTTAATAATCCCAGATTTAGAGTTTATTCTAATAAGAGTAGAAGTATATTCGATAATACCCTTATGATTGAATATAATCACTTCTTGATTACCGACTAGGGTTATCTTAGGTAGGTCCATTGTAATTTCTATGGGAAGCTCTAAGGCTTCAGATATATTGGTTTTTATATTGTTACTCTTCTTCATTTAAATCCCTCCAATCTATCTTATGTGAATTTTCTTTAATCTATTACAAAACAAAAGAGGAATCCTCTGCATATTTGCATAGAATTCCTCTTTAAGTCTTTTTATCTCCTCACGTTTTTTATAGCTTTAGGTTCAGATAATATCTCAGAGTATATGATACCCTTCAGTAGATCATTTTTGATATTAAATAAAGATTTGGTCTTTCCCTCTACTTCTTCAGTAGAATCTGACAAACGAACTACCTCCAGTTCTCCACCTTCTTTTATTCTATCCATTTGATTAATACCTGTAGCTTGTAAATTCTTCTCCCTATCCCATTTGATTTGTTCAGGTGTTTTTTCAGATGCGAAAGTAGTCTTAGGCCTTTGATTAGATTCAGGTTTTGGAGTAGATTTTACCTCCTTGGCCTGCATAAGAGGGCTTTCTTTCTCTTGTTGAGCCTCTTTTTCCCTTTGAATCTCCTTCTGAATCTCATCTTTGAAAACATCTATAATACTTTTTGGCTTCTTTTTCATGGTAGTATGATTTTGTTGACCATTTTGATTTATCCTTCTTTGCTTTGATGCTTCTGCTTTTTTCTTGTCCTTAGAGCTCTTAAGAAATAAATTTATTAGACCCCAGAAAATTAGGAGAATAATCGGGCTATCCATTTAATCACATCCTATTTCTGTGTGTTATCATCTTGTGACATCTTAGATATAGATGACCTCATATCTGTATCAGCTACAACATTTTTC
>CAZPZN010000092.1:0-7956 GCA_964590735.1 uncultured Tissierella sp. | reverse complement strand
GCCATACTTTGCACTTTCAACAATTATTCCATTGTTACTCATTGTACTAATATTATATAAGGATGAACCATAAGCTTGTCCTATAGATGACATAAAAAAAACAAGAACAAAAAATAAACTAACAACTCTTTTACTCACGTAAACTCTCCCTTCGGAAACTGGCTGCCATTTCAGGCCCTTTAGCTTTGCGTCCTTAGGTTTCCCTAAGTTTGCCTTTATCGTTTTGATTGCTTACAAAAGAGCTGATTCTCTTTTGCACTTATTAATATAATGTAATAATATCATTAACTAATTCACCTGTAAAGTTTTTTTGTAAATATTTAGGGGAAAAAGTACAAACGACCCAGTTCAGTGAACTGAGTCGTTTTTTCTTATTACGAATAGAAAGGTTCTACTTTGTATCTTCTACATATATTGAACTTTACGTAATGAGTAACAAGAAAAGCTACATTTAAAGGTTTTTTTGAAGCTTTTCTTATTGTTCTTTCTCTAATTTTGCTTGAGCTACAATCTTGTCTGAATACATAGCTGGAACTTCATCATATCTTTCAAATTCCATCTTAAAACTACCTCTTGCTTGAGTCATAGCTCTTAAATCAATGGCATATTCAAACATTTCAGCATGGGGAGCCTCAGCAATTAGCTTATGAGTTCCATCATTCTGTTGGTCCATACCAAGAATTCTACCACGGCGTTTGTTCATATCACCCATTACATCCCCAAGGTAGTCATCCGGGATTGCAACTTCAACTTTTACAACAGGCTCTAGTAAGATCGGCTTTGCTGCTTCCATCCCCTTCTTAAATGCCAGTTGTGCAGCAATCTTAAATGCCATTTCATTGGAGTCAACATCATGGTAGGAACCATCGAACAAGGTAGCCTTTATATGAACTACAGGGTAACCAGCTAAAACACCATGTTCAAGTGAATCTCTTATTCCTTTTTCTACTGCAGGCCAGAAGTTTCTAGGTACTGAACCACCAAAGATCTCTGTTGCAAATTCAAATTCCTCCTGGGATGGTTCAAATCTCATATGAACATCACCATATTGTCCCGCTCCACCTGATTGCTTCTTATGCTTTCCTTGAACAGTAGACTTACCTTTAATAGTTTCTCTATAAGCAATTTTAGGATTTACTAGATTTACATCTACTCCAAATGAATTCTTTAACTTATCAACTATAACGATAAGTTGCATATTACCCTGTCCACCAATCAGTAGCTGTTTAGTCTCGGAATTTCTCTCTACTATAAAGCTAGGATCCTCATCTGTTAATTTATTTAAAGACACACCTATCTTTTCCTCATCTCCCTTGTTCTTAGGCTCTACTGCCAAGAATAGGGTTGGTTGAGGGTATTCGATTTTATCATATTGAGTTTGATCATTCTTATCACAAAGGGTATCTCCTGTTTGAGTAAAATTAAGCTTTGAAGTAGCCCCAATATCTCCTGCTACAATTTCAGTAGCTTCTATTTGATTCTTACCTCTAAGATAATATAAACCACCTAATTTTTCTGATTTATCCTTTGTAGAGTTGAAAAGTTCCATATCCTTTTTTATCTTTCCTGATACAACTTTGAATACGGATATCTTTCCTACAAATGGGTCAACTATTGTTTTAAATACCACAGCTGAGAAAGGTTCATTAACATCAACCTTACGCTCAACTAAATCTCCATCTTGAGTTCCAACATATGTTTCTATGTCCAAAGGAGAAGGTATATAATCCCCTATTACCTCTAGTAGGAAGTCTGCTCCCATGGATTTTTCTGCTGAACCTACAATTAGAGGTACTAGGTCACCAGTAGCAACCGCTGCTCTTAAGCCTTGTCTTAACTCAGCATCAGTGAAGGCTTCTCCACCAAAGTATTTCTCCATAAATTCGTCACTGGTTTCAGCAACCTTTTCATTTAAAGATTCCTTTATTTCCTCTATTTCACCAGCATATTCTTCAGGTACAGGGACTTCTTTTCTTTCCTTGCCACTGTATTCATATGCCTTTCCATCTAAGATACTGACAAATCCCTTAAATGAATCTGCCTCTCCAATTGGTAATGCAAAGGGAATTATTTTATCACTAAACTTATCCTTTAAATCGGATAAGATTCTTTCAAAGTTAACATTTTCCTTATCCATTTTATTTAAAAATATGATTCTAGGAGTATTATATTTTTCAACATTTTTCCATGCCTTTTCAGTTCCTACTTCAATCCCAGAAGATGCATCAACTAACAATACCGATCCTTCACTTGCTCTCTTTGCTCCATACATCTCACCAATAAAATCAAAATATCCTGGGGTATCTAATAAATTGTATTTTAATTCCTTATATTCCACTGGTATTACAGAGGTTCCAATCGATACCTTTCGTGCTATTTCCTCTTTATCAAAATCAGAAATAGTATTTCCATCTGTTACCTTTCCTTGTCTGTTGGTAATGCCTAATGTAAATAGAACTGCCTCGGTTAAAGTTGTTTTACCACTACTACTGTGTCCTAGTAAAGCTACATTTCTGATCTTGTCAGCTGAATAAGCTTTCATAATACATTCCCCCTTAACTAGCATTTATTTAAAAGGTATAAACCTTTTTTTCACAAGAATTAATCTCAAATCAATAATACTTATTATTTACAATAGTCAAATTATTTACAGCTAATTATATCACGAAAACGTTTTTATTACAATAATTTTGGATAGTCATACTATATTGTTACCTAAGGCCTGGGTTTTATTACAAAATAAGGTTCTTAAATAACTGGCATAGGCAGACCTTACCAATTCTAATTAAGAACCTCTTTTTTAAAGCAGGCTTAGCAATTATAAATTACTTAGTGACATACTCCATGTGCAACCCCAATTCTATCTTTACTTATTGCTTATTGAATATTTACAAGGTCAAAAGCTTCAAAATTATTAACTACAATTTTAATCAGACCAATGTCTTTTGCATAATACTCTTTTACAGTAAATTCATCATTGGTATATTTTACAAGAACTGCTTGAAAAGTGCCTGCCGGTGTCTTAACCATTGCATCTTTCTTAATAATTTCATACCTACCCCCGTCATCATCTGCCCAAGAGCTTCCTTCTTCGATTGGAGACATGAGAATAATATCATTCCTATTTGGGACTAAGTCTTGAATAAAGTCTCCTCCTACTCTATTATCCTTAAGCTCTTTTGTGTAAATAAGCCTAATATATTCATCATCCACACTATAAACCATAACAACTTTTGATAGCCTGTCTATTTGTTTTATCTGGACCTTCCCGTCTTTAACTAAGTCAACTAAATGTGTAAAGCTTTCGTTTTTGGATTCATTCTTAAAGATCTTTTTCATAGGCCTAGTCGGAAAATAATCTTGTAAAATATCAGGGTCTACACGGTTTACATATTCTTCTTTATAAACCGATTTATTATTAGTCTTGAAATAGATAACATTTGATATAAAAATCATAGTCAGTAGTATTGCCATCCAAAATATGAGCCTATCACTTAACACTTTGTCCATAAAAACACCTCCATATTACTTTATATTTAGTAAGATGGAGGACAAAATATGCATAGTTTGTACTATTTATTCAATACTTCCAAAGCTATCAAAGGGAAATACTCTAAATACCGCCTTTCCCTTCAAAGAATCCACATCAATTAAGCCTAAATCCCTGCTATCAAGGGAATTTTCTCTATTATCCCCTAGCACAAAGACCTTATCCTTAGGAACTTCAAGAGGATAGATAAGGTTAAGGCTAGCAAGGGTCTTTCCTTGACTATAGCCTTCTTCCATCTCTTGACCATTTATGTACAAATGTCCATCACTTATATCTATAATATCTCCATATACACCTACTACCCGCTTAATAAGAACATTTTTTTCGATATTACCAGTAAACCTATATACAATATTGTTCTTAATATCCTTTAGCTCATGGATGATGTTATCTATAATTCCCCTTTCATGAATATTCTGGTCTAATATTACCACATCACCTCTTTCAGCTTCCTTAAAGAAATATCCTAGCTTATATATTATAACCCTATCATTTTCGTTAAAAGTAGGCTTCATAGATTCCTCTTTAATCTGTGTTAGGGACACAAGATTAGAAATAATAAACAAGGAAAAAAGCAGTGCGATTGCTATTGTAATTATCCATTCTAATATTATTCTAAATCTATTTTTACGCGGCTTATTAAAATTAAAATCCATTTCTACTCCTTTCTATAGGTTAACTCTTCTTTATTTTGATACAAAACTATTATCTTTTATAAAAAACCTAAGAAGATAATCCTTACCCTTTTCAGCGTAATCGATATTAATCCTCTTGCTACGAATTATATCCTCCTTTGGAATATAAACACCCTCTTCTAACCATATCCTAAGATCTCTTACTAAGTCAGCGCCATAGTGTTTTTCCTTAGATAAGCCCATAGCCATTACTAACTTTGCAGGACCACTTGTTAGATTGAGTAGATCTTTTTTAGTTGGACCATTATTAGGTCTTTTATACCTATTTTCATACATATATTCTATACCATCTATTGGCTCAACAGCTCTTATAAGAACGGCACCATGGACCCCTTTCTTTTCTGTGACGATATTAAATAGTTGATACATTCCATAGATATTATATATATAGATATGACCTCCAGCTTCGTCTATAATTCTAGTTCTATCAGTTAATCCTTTATTAAAATGAGCGCCTTGGTCTTGGGCATTTATATAGGCTTCCGTTTCGACTATTTTGGACCTATAAATTCGTGTCCCGTCCTTATGGACCAAGAATTTTCCTAGTAAATCTCTTGCTACTAAAATTGTATTTCTTTCATAGAATTTTCTATTGAGTCTCATCTTTTTCTCCAAATAATCGAGTTCCAAGTTCTCTTTCTATATAAATATCATCTAGATTCCAAAACTCCTTGAATTCCTTATAAGCTCTAAGGGCTTCATAATTAAAGGTCTTACCAGTCTTTATAGCCCTTATTAAAATATTCTTTGGAGTATGTTCCATATCTATAAATTCCAACAGCTGGACCTGATATCCTAAGATTTCAAGTACATTTGCCCTCAGGCTATCTGTTACTAAAGAGCTTAACTTTTCCCTAATTATACCATGCTTTAGCATTGGATCAAGAACCGGATTCTTAATCTTATCATAAAACTCATGTTGACAGCATGGTACAGATAGAATAACCTTTGAATTCCAATTAATTGCCTTTATAAGGGCTGCATCAGTAGCCTTATCACAGGCATGTAGGGTCACAACCATGTCTACATCACCCAAGGCTTTATAATCCTTTATATCACCATGGATGAATTTTAACCCTTTATAATCCAAATCCTCTGAAACCTCATTACAGAAGTTAATAACATCCATCTTCAAATCTAGACCAATAACATTTATATCCATTTTCAATACCCTGACTAAATAATGATAAAGAGCAAAGGTAAGATAGGATTTACCACATCCAAAGTCTACTATATTAATACTTTTATCCTTATCTAGACTAGGTATAACATCTTCAACCATCTCAAGAAATCTATTGATTTGTCTGAACTTATCATATCTTTTAGCAAGAACTTTTCCTTTATCATTCATTACTCCAAGGCGTATTAAAAAATCAATAGGGTCACCATCTTGAAGAATATATTTCTTCTTACGGTCATGTGATATATCATCTATTTTCTTTTTACTTGGCTTCTTTTTTATGTAAGAAGCTTTTTTCTTTTTACTAATAAAGACCTGATAATCAGCCTCATTAGTGAAAAATATAGCCTGCTTAAATACATCCATTAAGAGATTTTCTATTTCCTCTAAGGCATCTTCAGAGCTAAAGTTCTTGTGGATTACCTTTGGATTACAATCGTAGGTAAATTGGTATAAGATTTGATTTTTAACTTCTACTGGCTTTATATCAACTCTAGTAAACTCAGCCTCTTTATTCTTTAGACTACTAAGTACACATGAAATCAAAGAATTATCATCTATAATTTCTTTGATTAAACTTAAAAGATCATCCATAATTTTCTCCTATCTCTACTAATTAAAATTCTCACAAGTATATTATACATAGTTTTAGCCTATTTGTCGTTATTATGATTAATTTTGGGTATCTTAGATTAAGTATTAGTAAATATTTAATTATTAAAAGCTATCTTATGGGTTTAAACATATTATATTAGGAGTGATTAGATGAATTTTATAAAAGTTTTGGATAATGGCTACGTAAGACTAGTTGATACCCTAGGCTCGGACTTAACCATAGCCAATGCAGCTAGAGTTTCCTATGCTAAGGAATCTTTGGAACTTACAGATAGGGATAGAAGGCTTATTAAATTTCTAGCCTCGGAAAACCATACATCACCTTTTAGGCATGCAATGCTTCAGTTTGAAGTGTATGCACCTTTAATGGTTGCTAGACAGTGGTGGAAGTATATAGTAGGGTCTGCACATCAAGAAGGGATTGGCGACTCACTTACAGGCTGGAATGAATCCAGTAGAAGGTATATAACAGAGGATCCAGTATTTTATATACCAGAAAAGAATGAATGGCGAGAAAAACCTGAAAATTCTAAGCAAGGAAGCGGAAGCCCTATAGATTGGGAACTTGGAGAAAAACATACAAGTCGTTTAATGGAAACTGTAGACTTAGGCCTTAAATACTATGAAGAAGCTATGGCTGATGGGGTTTGCGCAGAGCAGGCTAGGTTGTTTTTACCAGCCTATGGTATGTATGTAAGATGGTACTGGACTGCATCCCTACAAGCAGTTGCCCATTTTATAAATCAAAGAATTGAGCATGATGCACAAAAAGAAATCCAAGATTATGCCAAGGCAATTCTTAGCCTAGCTACAGAAAAATTCCCTGTTGCCTTAAAATCAATATCGGAATACACTGATTAATAATAAAACAAGTCCATCTTACACAAAGACGGACTTGTTTTAATTTTATCTATTTAATTCTGATTCTAGTAATTCTAAAATTTATGTTGCTATTATTGCTTGTTGCTTCCTTAAAGACATCTAAAAGAGAATCCCCATAGTCTCCTAAATATTCATCCATATACTCTTTATTGAATAATATAATATTCAACCCCTCACTTGCCGTGCTCAATACATCCCAAAGAGCATCTAGATTATTTCCATAATATGAAGGATCTTTTAATTTCCTCTTTAAATAAAGATGTGTATCTTTTTTGGAGGTCATCTTTTTACCATTTAATATAATCGTCTTCATCTATATTCCTCCTAATACAGCTGTTCAAAGGAATCATAATGGTCCCCTGTATAGAAAATTAGTCCATCATTGGAAAATACGATTCTCTCTGGGCCTCTAAAGCCCCCATTATAATTTACATCTGCCTCGTAATAAACTCTTCCTTGAGCCTTGGGAAGTAGACCTTCTCTATTGCCAAATTTGTCTCCTCCAATTACTTTACCATCTGTAACATCCCATAAATTCCCCTTACTGCTTTCCCACCCAAGATCTATGGCTTCTTTTTTAGTAATGTAATTTGAAGGAAGCTTATCATAAGTATAGATATAAAGACTTACTTCATCAGGAGTAGAATACTTACCATCTTCTAGGATTAGAACCTCTTTATCTAAATCCGGCTCATCTATCTCTTGTAAATCTGGCACTTCTATGACATTTGTTTCATTATTATTCTTAGGTATTTCTAGATCTACACTTTGACTTGAACATCCTATAAAAGTCAAAATCATTACAAATATTAAGGGTAATAATAATTTCTTTTTCATACGCACCCTCCTCTTATCTATCACCTATTATACTATAATATCAGGGTAATTGTGTAGCATCTTGTCTTATCTTTGATAAAACTCATCAATGATGATAGAATTGTTTTTTGAAAGCAAATTAGTAGTATCACTAAAGAAAGTTTAAGGAGAATATATGAAATATAATAAAATTATCAATGGAATTTTTCTAAATAGAC
>CAZPZN010000091.1:0-8187 GCA_964590735.1 uncultured Tissierella sp. | reverse complement strand
CTTCTTTAAATATCAGAGGTAATTGCCTAGCAATTACTTCACACCATTGCAACGAAGGTGGGTGATTAAGACACACCACCTGTTTAACCTAATAACACCCGCCACTTAAAGAAGTGGGGGGATACTTCACCTCGTTATATTATATGTTTTACAGATACCACCCTATTTTTTTCAACATGAAATTCATCTGATAAACCATTTACTAAGACTAAGCCCCTACCCCATGTCTTTAGGTCATTTGGATCATATGAACACACATCATAGTCTATACCTTTACCTTCATCCCCTACTTCAATAACCAGTTTATTATCTAACATTTCCAGCCTTAGACTTACACACTTAGATACCATGCACTGATTTCCATGTAATGCTCCATTTACTATGAGTTCATTTAAAATAATCTTAATATCAAACATAATATCCTTATCAGATATTATGCTGCCTAAGCTTTTTAATGTTCTATCTATAAAATTTTTTATGGTATCTAAGTCACTACAGACCGTTCCTTCATACATATAATCCATCTGAATCACTTCCATTTAAGTATTGGTAGAAATTGCAAAGCAATTTCATCACACTAGGGCAACGAGACTTACCTCATTTATATAGTTAATATAATTTTACCCAGCTTAAACCATTGTTAATCTATAAGAAGATTAATATTTATTTACTTTTTTGGTTAATATATATTAAATAGGGGTATCATTAATTATAGGTAATTAAGAAAGGAGGATGAGTATGGATAAGTATGTATGCGAGCCATGTGGATGGGTTTATGATCCAGCAGAAGGAGATCCAGATGGAGGAATAGAACCAGGTACAGCTTTTGAAGATATCCCTGAGGATTGGGTTTGTCCTGTATGTGGAGCAAGTAAGGATCAATTCTCAAAAGAATAAAAAACATACATAAAGACCAGTATTTACTGGTCTTTTGTTATGCCTAAAATAGGTTCAAATACTTCCCACATCTTATCCACGTTTAACTTCTTCTCAGCTGAATAAGGTATAACAAGATTAAGATCCTTTATTTCTAGCTTTTCTCTTATAATCTTTGTATGCTTTTGCCAATTGCCTTTTGATATCTTGTCAGCCTTCGTAGCTATTACAAAACCCCTGTATCCAAAGGACTTTATCCAATTGTACATCATTACATCCTGGGCAGTAGGTTCATGCCTTATATCTACTATTAATACTACTTCCTTAAGATTTTCTCTATTTCTTAAATATTTTTCTATTATGTCTCCCCATTTTTTTCTTTCACTCATGGAGACTTTAGCATATCCATAGCCTGGTAAATCTACTAGTCTAAATTCATCGTTAATGATATAGAAGTTTATAGTTCTAGTCTTACCTGGCTTACCGCTAGTCCTAGCTAAATTCGCCCTATTAATCATGGAGTTAATAAAGGAGGATTTGCCCACATTGGACCTGCCGGCAAATGCTATTTCCGGCAGATCATCTTGGGGATATTGTTTTGGAAGTGCTGCTATGGCATGTAAATCCGATTTAATTATCTTCATTAGTGTCTTCCTTTTTAATTAGAGCATGTTCTAGAACTTCATCCATGTTTTTTACCATTACAAACTCCATTTTCTTCTTAACTTTATCTGGTATATCATCCAGGTCCTTACTGTTGTCATATGGCAATAGTACCTTCTTAATTCCCATTCTATGAGCTGCTAAGACCTTTTCCTTTACTCCTCCTATTGGAAGGACTCTTCCCCTAAGAGTAACTTCACCTGTCATAGCTAGTTCTCTATTAATAGGAGTATTAGATAAAGCGGAAGTTACTGCAGTAACTATAGTTATACCTGCAGAAGGTCCATCCTTAGGTATAGCACCTTCTGGAACATGAATATGAATATCCATATCCTTGTGGAAATCAGGCTCAATATTTAGTCTATCTGAATTCGCTCTTATATAAGAGATACCCGTCATTGCAGATTCCTTCATTACATCTCCTAATTTACCAGTCAATTGAAGCTTTCCTGTCCCCTTCATTGTAGTTACCTCAATGGATAAGGTTTCTCCTCCGACTGCTGTCCATGCAAGACCATTTGCTACTCCAATTTGATTCTTTTCATCTACTGAGTCAAACCTATAAATCTTTGACCCCAAATAGTTATCTAAATTTCCAGCATTTACTCTTATGGTCTTTAAGTCATCTTCAACTATTCTCTTTGCTGCTTTTCTACATATATTTGCTATATTTCTTTCCAGGTTTCTAACTCCCGCTTCCCTTGTATAGTAGTTGATTACTCCTTTTAGGGCTGATTCAGAAATTAGAAGTTGGCCGTCTTTTAAACCATGTTCCTTGATCTGCTTTGGAAGTAGATATTTCAAAGAAATTTGAAGCTTTTCCTCATCTGTATAACCACTTATTCTTATAACTTCCATTCTATCAAGAAGTGGTCCAGGAATACTTGATGTTGTATTTGCTGTAGTTATGAAGAAGATTTTTGAAAGATCAAAAGGTACATCCATAAAGTGGTCTGTGAATGTGGAGTTTTGCTCTGGATCCAGTACCTCTAGTAAGGCACTAGCTGGGTCTCCCCTAAAATCGCTAGCTAGTTTATCAATTTCATCAAATAAGAATAATGGGTTTTTTGTTCCAGCCTTCTTAATAGAGCTGATTATTCTACCAGGCATAGATCCTACATAGGTTCTTCTATGACCCCTAATTTCAGCCTCGTCTCTTACTCCACCTAATGACATCCTAACGAATTCTCTATTTAAGGATCTAGCAATAGAGCGGGCTATAGAAGTCTTACCTACTCCTGGAGGTCCTACAAGACATAATATAGGTCCTTTCATACTATTAGTAAGTTTTCTAATGGCGATAAACTCTAGTATTCTTTCCTTAACATCTTCTAAACCATAGTGATCATCATCTAAGATTTCTCTAGCCTTTTTAATATCAACTTTTTCTTTAGATTCCTTGTTCCATGGTAATTCTACTATCCAATCTAAATAGGTTCTTATAACTCCTACCTCAGCTGAATGAGGGCTCATCTTAGTTAATCTATCGACTTCTTTTAAAGCCTTGTCTTTAACTTCTTTAGCTAGTTTTAGTTTATCTATCTTTGTCTTATAATCTTCCACGTCACCTGATATATCATCATCTTCGCCAAGTTCCTTTTGGATGGCTTTCAATTGCTCTTTAAGGTAATATTCTTTTTGCACTTTATTTATCTGCTTCTTAACTCTTTGATTTATCTTATCTTCTATTCTTAATAACTCTATTTCTTTTTTAAGGATACCATGAAGGTTCTCTAGTCTTTCATAAAAATCGAAGGTTTCTAGAATCTTTTGGTCATCCTCTTGCTTAAGGAAAATATATGAGGAGATTACATCTGCAAGTCTACCAGGGTCATCAATATCTGAAATAGATACTAAAACTTCAGAGGATACCTTTGTATTTAGGGATACATATTCCTCTAAATCCTCAATTACCAATCTCATTGCTGCTTCCGTATCAGGATTAGTCTCAATATCTTCAGGATCATAGGTCATATCTTCAATCTCTGCTTCAAAATATGGATCATCCTGAGTTACGTGAATTACTCTTCCTCTACTAATACCTTCCACTAGAACTCTTATGCTTCCACCAGGAAGTTTAAGCATTTGTTTAACTTTTGCTACTGTACCAACATGATAGAAATCATCTACATTAGGTTCATCTACCTTTGGATTTTTCTGAGTACATAGAAGGATAAGGGAATCGTCTAACATGGATTGTTCCAATGCTTCGATTGACTTATCCCTACCTACATCGAAATGTATTACCATATAAGGAAATATGGAAATTCCTCTTAAGGGTATTAATGGTAGGGTTCTATTTTCTATTGTATATATATTATTCATTTTATCCCTCCCTAAACTTTAAATTTGACGCAACCGTCCCTAATCTCAACTGGCTTGTCAAAAAAACAAAGACTCACTATTGTGAGCCTTATGATGCAGATTCATTACTGCTGGTTTTCTTAGTCCTACTCTTCTTTTTCATATCAGAAAGTACCAAAGTAGGCTCTCCCCTATTTTCAATTGTTTCTTTAGTTATTACACACTTCTCTATATCTTCTCTTTCAGGCATTTCAAACATTATATCAAGCATGTTCTCTTCAATGATGCTTCTAAGACCTCTCGCGCCAGTTTTTCTCTCAATGGCTTTCTTAGCAATGGCTTTTAAAGCTTCATCTTCAAATTCAAGGTCGACATCATCCATATTAAATAACTCTTTATATTGCTTTACTAGAGCATTCTTTGGCTCAGTAAGAATTTTTACTAAGGATTCTTCATCTAGTTCTTCAAGAGTTACCATTACAGGTAATCTACCTACGAATTCAGGAATTAGACCAAATTTGAGTAAATCCTCAGGCTGTAAATCCTTTAAAAGTTCTCCAAAAGAGTACTTTTCTTGAGTCTTTATATCTGCTCCAAATCCCATAGATTTCTTTCCAACTCTTGCTTGAATTATCTTATCTAAACCGTCAAAAGCTCCACCAACAATAAATAAGATGTTGGTTGTATCTACTTGTATAAACTCTTGATGTGGGTGTTTTCTGCCACCTTGAGGTGGTACATTTGCAACAGTTCCTTCAAGAATTTTCAAAAGTGCTTGCTGAACCCCTTCACCACTAACATCACGTGTTATAGAAGGATTTTCAGTTTTTCTTGCTATTTTATCTATTTCATCTATATATACTATACCCTTTTCAGCTCTTTCTATATCATAGTCAGCAGCTTGAATTAGCTTTAGTATAATATTTTCAACATCTTCACCAACATAACCAGCTTCCGTAAGAGATGTAGCATCTGCTATGGCAAATGGTACATTCAATATCTTTGCTAGAGTTTGCGCTAAGAGAGTCTTTCCTGAACCTGTAGGTCCTATCATTACTATATTACTCTTTTGCAATTCTATGTCGCTATTCTTAGATGGCTTTTTATTTATTCTTTTATAATGGTTGTAAACTGCCACAGCAAGAGCTCTTTTTGCCCTTTCTTGTTTAATTACGTAATCATCTAATGTATCCTTGATCTTGGATGGTTTTGGAACCTCATCTAAATCATAATCATATGATTCAACGAATTCTTCCTCTATAATCTCTTGACACAATTCTATACATTCATTACATATATAAACATTTGGTCCGGCTATAAGCCTTCTTACTTGATCCTGTGGCTTACCACAAAAAGAACAACGTAGTTGTTTGTCATCATTTTTCGCCATGGACTCACCTCTCCTTTACCTATCGGAAGCCCTTATTATTAATTAGCTTCACACTACTAAATCAAGAACTAAATGTTCCTGCTTTGAACGACTTCGTCTATTATACCATATGCCACTGCTTCTTCAGCTGTCATATAATAATCTCTATCTGTATCAATAGTAATTTTTTCCAAAGGCTGCCCTGTTCTCTCAGATAGTATCTTATTAATTCTTTCTCTAATTTGAATAATTTTCTCTGCTTGTATCTTGATGTCGGACGCTTGACCTTGTGCTCCACCAAGGGGTTGGTGAATCATAATATCAGAGTTTGGAAGAGCAAATCTCTTACCTTTTTGTCCAGCAGCTAGAAGAAATGCTCCCATACTAGCAGCTCTACCTATACAAATTGTAGATACATCAGGTTTAATATATTGCATTGTATCAAATATTGCAAATCCAGCACTAACTGAACCTCCTGGACTATTTATATATATTTGAATATCTTTTTCAGGATCTTCAGATTCTAGGAATAATAACTGAGCCACTATAAGGTCAGCAGTTACATCATTAACTTCTCCACCTAAAAATATGATTCTCTCCTTTAAAAGTCTTGAATAAATATCATATGATCTTTCACCACGATTAGTTTGTTCTACTACCATTGGTACTAAAGCCATAAAATACCCCTCCTATCTTACTAAATAAACTTAACCTTTGTCATTAGAAGGTCAATTACCTTACTATTTGTTATACCCGATTTTAAATATCCCAAATCGCCCTTCTTCATGTCTGCTACAAATTTTTCCTTATCTTCTTGATTATATTGGTCTGCAATCTTCAATAGTTCAGCATCATAATCTTCATCTGTTACTTCAATGTTTTCTGCATTTGCAATAGCTTCTAGAACTAAATCTGCCTTTACTCTCTTTTCAGCAACTGGTCTTAGTTGGTCTCTTAATTGGTCCATATTCATACCAGTATATTCTAAATACTTATCTAATTCAAGGCCTTGCATTCTCATTCTATATTCGAAATCTGCTACTTCACTATCTACTTGTGTTCCTATCATTCCTTCTGGAATATCTACCTCAGCTAATTCAACTGTTTTTTCAACAAGTCTATTTTCTTTGTCGATTTTTTCTTGATTTGCATAATTTTCTTCAAGCTTAGCTTTGATATCAGCCTTATACTCTTCTATAGTATCGAATTCACTTACATCTTTGGCAAATTCATCATCAAGTGCTGGTAATTCCTTAGTCTTTATTTCTTGTATAGTAACTTTAAATAAAGCTGGTTTTCCCTTTAAGCTTTCTTCATGGTATTCCTCAGGGAAAGTAACATTAACCTCTACTTCTTCACCCTTCTTTTTACCAATAAGTTGTTCTTCAAATCCAGGTATAAATGTGTTAGAACCGATTACTAGTTCTTGACCTTCTGCAGTTCCACCTTCAAATTGTTCATCATCAGCAAAACCTGCAAAATCTATAGTTAAAACGTCTCCATCTTGAACTTCTCTATCTCCAGCATCGATTACTCTACCATTGGCTTCTTGAGCTTTCTTTACTTCTTCGTCAACCATTTCATCTGTAACATTATACTCAATCTTTTCTAATTCTATACTTTCATAATCTCCAAGTTTTACCTCTGGTTTAACATCTACATGGAACTTAACAACTATTGGTTGACCCTTAACTATCTCATCAACATCCACATGAGGAGTATCTACTGGCTCCAATTCTAGTTCTTTTATTGCTGCGTCATATGCATCTGGCAATAGAGTATTGATAGCATCTTCATAGAAGAAGTCTTCTCCATAATTCATATCGATAATCTTCTTAGGCACTTTGCCTTTTCTAAATCCTGGTATATTGAATTTTCCTCTGTTTTTTAGATAAGCCTTTTGCACTGCTTCTTCAAATTTTCCTGCTTCTAATTCAATATTAAAATATACTTTGTTGTTTTCTTTCTTTTCAAATACTGCCATGTTCATTGCCCCCTAAAATAGATTTCTTCTCATTTTTTGTTTATATATATTTTTCATGCTACAACAAGGTCCTTAAACTCATTTAATAATTATATCATATATTTTTGACATAACAAACATTATCCAAATACATAGTAAAAAAACCAATGGCATAGCCACTGGTTTCATCTGGTGCGGGATAGAGGACTTGAACCCCCACGTCAATGACACTAGATCCTAAGTCTAGCGCGTCTGCCAATTCCGCCAATCCCGCATAAGGACTGAGTAAATTAAATACTCACTATATTATTATAGCATCCAGATGATATTTGTCAAACATTTTTTACGAAAATATTTAAAAAGCTATAATAATCCCGCCATCATTCACATATCCTGTACTTAAACCTCTGGTTTCTACAATTATTATTTCCTTAAAATTCAACTTCTTTAAATCTTCTTTTAAATCCAGTGCCTTTTGAAGGGCATCTGCATGAGATATAGCAAGTATTCTATCCTCAAATTTTACACCGGAATTGGCTATTATTTCTGCAAGTCTCTTAAAGGCTTTTTTGCTTCCTCTAGCTTTATCAACTACATCAATATTTCCATTCTCAGTTGCGCACATTATAGGTTTGATATTCAAAGCATTGATTATTAGGCCCTTAGTCTTTGATATTCTACCATTTTTAATTAGATTGCTTAAGTCTTCGGATATAAAATAGGTCTTCATATCATCAATAAACTTTTCAACCTTTTCTACTATTTGACTATTAGATAGTTTCTCTTCTATACATTCATTGATCTTAAGAGCTACAAGGGTTTCTGCAATACTTGCAGATTTAGAGTTAAAGACATGGACAAATTTATCCTTAAATTCCTCCATTATCATATCTTTCGCAAGAATTGCGCTGTTATAGGTACCTGAAAGTTGTTCTGATATAGTAACTACAAAAACATTATTACTATTCCTATATTCTGTGGCGAAATCACCAGGTGATGGGCATGAGGTCTT
>CAZPZN010000090.1:0-8264 GCA_964590735.1 uncultured Tissierella sp. | reverse complement strand
TTATGAAGAGGATTAAAAGGCTTTTCCTAAAGGTAGCATCCACTCCACATTTGAATCTAAAAAAATACTATAGACAATATAGAAAGTTGTTAGAAGCCATTATGGCTCCCTTTAAGCCTCCTCATCATAAACTCATTGATCATAAGATAATGGTTGGGGATCGGGAGATACCAATTAGAGTTTTTATTCCTGAGAAAAACTTTCAAAATAAAGTACTCATTTTCTATCACGGTGGAGGCTGGGTTACAGGCAATATAGACACCTATTCCAATGTGTGTGCAAATCTGGCTGACAGAACTAAACATCTAGTAATCTCCGTGGATTATAGACTGGCCCCGGAATATCCTTTTCCAGATGGCTTGGAGGATTGCTATAATGCTACGAGAGAAATATTTACCCATTTGGAATTGATTGATTCTGCAATGGAAGATATAACCTTAATTGGAGACAGTGCTGGAGCAAATCTTGCAGCAGTGGTATCCTTAATGGCCAGGGACCGGGGAGAATTTCTGCCCAAAAAGCAAATATTAATCTATCCGGCAACTAATTATGATCATAGTGAAAATTCACCCTATAAATCCGTAGTTGAAAATGGAGAAAATTATGTTATGACCTCAAAGAGAATCCAGGACTATATGGACCTTTATGTTCCAAATGAAGAGGATCGTATAAGTCCTTATGTGGCTCCTATTTTGTCTAGGGATTTAAGCAAGCAACCTAAAACCCTTATAATTACAGCTGAATTTGACCCCTTAAGGGATGAAGGAGAAGCATATGGACATAAACTCAAAGAATTTGGAACTGATGTGATTATATATAGGATAAAGGATGCTCTACACGGCTTCTTTTCTAATCCCCTTAACAGTAGTCATAACGATCAGGCTTATGAAAAAATCAATTTATTTTTAAATGACTAAAATTGAAAGTAGGAAAAAAAATGAAAGAGCAAAATATAAGATGGAGAAGACTAGATAATGCATCTAAAATATTCCCTGCTACTTGTAACAACAGGGATACCAAGGTGTTCAGGCTTTCCTGCCAGCTATATGAAGATGTGGATCCTCTTGTCCTTCAAGAGGCTGTGGAACTCACCCTAGAAAACTTCCCTTTATATAGGTCTGTGCTCAGAAGGGGGGCATTCTGGTATTATTTTGAATCCAGTGACATCATACCAAAAGTCGAGGAAGAATCTCAGGCGGTATGCGCTCCCATATACATTAGAGATAAGAGAAATCTTCTCTTTAGGGTAATCTATTATAAAAACAGACTAAATTTAGAGGTATTTCATGCCCTAACCGATGGTGCAGGGGTAATTTGGTTTATGGAATCCTTGATTTATTTTTATATAACTACTAAATATAAGGATCTTGATTCTCAAATCCCTAAGATTAACTACAAAGCTTCCATTAGCCAGAAGATGGACGATAGCTTTCAAAAAATCTATAATAGAGGAAAGCATTATGATAAGAGCAATATAATTTCTTATAAAAAAGCTTATAGAGTCAAGGGTACACGTCTAGCAGAAAGCCGTATGAGCCTTATAGAAGGGGCTATGTCTGCCAAAGAAGTCTTGGAATTAGCCCATAAATACGATACTACAATGACCGTATTTATATCCGCCCTACTACTTTATTCTATTTATAAAGATATGAGCAGTGAGTCCAAAAATACACCAGTTGTATTGTCAGTACCTATAAACCTTAGACAGTTTTTTGAATCCTATACTGCAAGAAACTTTTTTTCCACCATGGAAATTGGATATGATTTTTCTAAGAAAAGTCATGAGCTAGAAGATATAATAGAATATCTTAGTTCTTCCTTTAAAGATAGCTTGTCAAAAGAAGCCTTAGAATATCACTTGTATAAGCTAATGTCCTTAGAAAGAAATCCTTTTGCTAGAATAATACCTCTACCTATTAAGGACTTTGCGCTAAAAATAGCCAACATTTTTAATGACAGAAGTATTAGCTCTACTATCTCAAATATTGGTAGAATAAATATGCCTCCTGAATTCAAGCCATATATAGAACAATTTTCAATATGTGTCAGCTCTAGGAGACCTCAAATTACCATGTGTTCTTATGGTGATAGACTTGTAGTTAGCTTTACATCTCCATTTGAGGAAACCGACATTCAGAGGACTTTCTTTCAATTCCTAGCAAATAATGGGGTAAATGTAGAAATAGTATCAACCCTTTAGAAAGGAGTAGTCTTATGCAATACTGTAATCATTGTAAAGTTCATATAAAGGATAATAAAGACAAATGCGTACTTTGTGGCAATACTCTTCCCATTGAAGATATAAATGACGTGGAGTATTCCACCTTTCCATTTATAGCTCCATTTTATGAGAGTAATATTGCCATGAAGATTATCATATTCATATCAATTTCAGCAATAGTAATATCCTTTGCTATAAATATGATTTTTCCATCTCCTATTAACTGGCCCCTCTTAGTGGTATTTGGACTAGGAAGCGTATGGATGGGGTTATATGTCATAATTAAGAAGAGGTATCATATTCCTAAGAAAATAATGATGCAAGTGGTTATCTTATCCCTCCTATCAGTTTTCTGGGATTGGGAGACAGGTTGGAGAGGCTGGTCAACTACCTATGTTATACCTATAATCATCGTCTCTGCTATGATATTGATGTATGTAACTGCTAAGATATTAAAACTCAGTACTAGAGACTATATAACCTATTTACTAATAGATGGATTCTTTGGTATAGTTCCTGTGCTATTTATAGTCTTTGATTGGGTAAATGTCATATACCCATCCATTATTAGTGTAGCTGTTAGCGCAATATCCATTGCCGCCATATTCATATTCCAAGGAGAGGAAATCAGATCTGAATTAAATAAAAGGATGCATATTTAAGAAATATGGTCCATTTCTATAGACTTAGAAACTGACCATATTTTTTTAAGTAGTCCTTAGATGTTTTATACTCGGGTAAGATGCTTCCTACTAGTCTCCAAAATGACCTATCATGGTTCATATGCTTAAGATGGCAGAGCTCATGGACTACCACATAATCTATTACCTCGATTGGTGCCATTGCTAACCTATAGTTAAATGCTAATTTCTTTTCCGAGCTACAGCTGCCCCACTGACTTTTAGAATCATTTATATCGAAGGATTTATGCTTCAATCCAAGTTGACTTTCGTATAACTTAATTCTTTCAGGAATTAATTTTTTCAGACTAGAAATGTAATGTTTCTTTAGCCTTTCTTGCATTTCTTCCTCAGTCAATCCCTCGATATCTATTAAGTCCTTAAGAGCATGTTCTTTTCCAAGAAAGAAGAATTCCCCATTATTATCATAGGTCTTGTCGCCCAGAGTGGATCTTATGGCTTCTAACTCCTCTAGTTTTGCTTTAATCTTCTTTCCAAGGGGTTTTACACTGTTGATTATAAGTTCTTGGCTAGTGTTATTTGGTGCCTTAATAGTTATAAAGCCTGAAGTATCTAAACTTACAGAAATCCTCTTTCTCTTTCCATATTGTACATCACATTCTATTTGAAAATCATCAAATTCTATTATCATCAAATCATCCTTTATTTAAATATCAGAGGTAATTGCATAGCAATTACTTCACACCATTGCAACGAGGTGGGTGATTAGGACACACCACCTGTTAAGGAAAAAGGTACCCGACCTCCCTAAGAAGCGGAGGACATATTACCTCGTTACTATTTAAAAGCAAAAGTTTACTCTAGACTTGCAGACGTGTATAATAAACCTTAAGAACAATGTTCCTGCGGAACTAGAATCTATATTTAAACCCGAGATCCTTCGGGAGTGAAGTGGAGGTATTTATGAACGGGCTCATACTTAAAATAATCGCTTTAATCACCATGATGATCGACCACTATGGGGCCATATTCCATGGGGATATACAATTATTCAGGATAATCGGTAGATTAGCCTTCCCTATATATTGCTTTCTCCTAGTAGAAGGTTATATCCATACTAGGGATGTAAAAAAATATGCTTCGAGGCTTTTTATCTTTGCCTTGATTTCAGAGCTACCTTTTGATCTAGCATTCTATGGTCAATTGGGAACTCAACATCAAAATATATTCTTCACCTTGTTCATTGGCCTTATTGCCATGTATTTTATGGATAAGTATGAGACAAGAGGAAAGAGATTGCTTATATTTTACCTAGCTGGTATTTTGGCTACTCTTTTAGCAACGGATTATAGCCTTATTGGAATCATATATATATTGTCCTTCTATAAATCTCGAAATCTTCCAAAGGAAAAAAGGCTAGCAATAGTTGGACTAGTAATATTTGCAGTAAATCTACTCTCTATGGCAACAATTCAACAGTATTCACTTTTGGCCCTTCCTATATTATATCTTTATAATGGAAAACCTGGTCCGAAATATAAGGCAATCCAAATATTATTTTATGCTGCCTATCCCCTTCATCTTTTAATTTATTATTATATGGATACGGTCTTGGCTATTTTTAAATTTCAATAAGATTTCCACCTAGAAGCTGAGCTGTGTCTGGACTACAGGTTGTAAATATGACCTGGTGTCTGGATGCAAACTCAGCTATTAATTTTACTGCTCTTGCTTTTCTATTTGGATCCAGGTCTACAAGACAATCATCCAGGATTAAAAAGCCATTCCTATTTCCTAAGATATATTCTAGTATAGATAATCTTAGGGCTAAGGCTACTGAATCATAAGTTCCTGATGACAAGAGTTCAAGTGGAATAATGGACTTATTATCCTTTTCAAGCCTTAAATTAAAGTCATTATCAATATTAGACTCTTTATAGTTTCCATTGGTCAATAGGTTAATATAGGTTGAGAATGCCTTTACTACAGGAGTAAAGGATGATTCATCCATTTTAGCCTTAGTATTATTAAAAGCCTCCTTAATCTTAAGAAGTCGCTTACCTTCTTTTAATCTCTTATTAAATAGTGTCTCTTCAGCTTTTAATTCTTCAGAAAGCTCTTCAAGACTCCATTCAGAAAGGTTTATTTCAGCCTCAAAATGAGCATTTCTTAAGTCTCCAATTGATTCCTGAAGCTTTTCGAATTCTTCTCTTATTGATGCCAGGCTATTTCTAAAGTCCCTTGCTGATTCATATTCATCAGGTAGTGGTTTTAGTTTTTCTATTTGTTCCTTTACTTGTTTTTGTTCCATTCTAATTTCAATGGTTTTATCAAATAGTCCATCTAAATCACCATATTTAGAAGTCCAATCCTCTATATTATTCTTTAATAACTTCTTATCAGAAGTGAGCTCCAGATTCTTACTATTTAATCTATCTAGTTCTCCTTCTATTGTTTCAATCTCCCTTACTTCACCAAGGTCTCCAATGGCTTCAATCTTCGCTTCTATTTCTTCCATGGTAAATCCATTTAATACATCATTAAGCTGATCTTTAAGGTTTGCTATTGACCCCTTAAGACCTTCAAGTCTTTCCCTATTATGTTTAGCTTCCTCTATATCCTTTACCTCTAATTCCTTAAGGATTTCTTCATTATTTTTCTTATACTTCTCATATTTGGACCTTAATTCCTTAAAGTCCAAGTCCCCTGATTTGAGCTCCAACTCAAATAATCCCTCTGCCTCCACCTTTATATAACCATCTCCACGGAAGACTTGTCCCTCTTTAAGTTCAAAAGAATCATCAAAACCCTTAGTAACTATTAGTTTATTTTCTCCATTAAAATAATTAAATTGACCAATAATAACCCCAGCATCTAGCATAGCTTGAGTCTTAATCATATTTTCTTGATTCTTTTCAAGCTCTTGAATATGGAATTTATTAACTTCCTTCATACTTAATATATCTTTCTCATCTATATCAATTTTTGTCTGATGCTCATTGACCTTGGATAATTTATTTATAAGTTGATTTTTCTCTACAAGGATCTTGACCTTATTTTTCTCTTCATTTAGCTTTACAAGTTCATCAGAAAGTGATTTTAATTCTTCATCTATCTGCTCAAGTCTTTGTTGATTTTTTGGCCATTCAGAGTTGACCTTCTTAAGTATAGCCATATCAGAATCCAATTTTACTATTTGTGGTTCAAGGATAAGCCTTTGAGTAACATCATTCTCTAGCTCTTCCATAAGGTCTTTCATTTCCTTTAGTTGACCTAACCTAGACTCTGTACTTTTAAGTTTATTACATAGTTCATTATAATGTTTTTCGTTGTCATTGGCTTTATCTATTTCAAGCTTTAGGGATTCCTTCTTATAGAAAGAATCTAAAATCTTGCCCAGGCCTACTTTATATGGATTATTTATTCCCCTATTGTTTTCAGGATAGTTTTTTTCAATATCCCATCTACTGTATAGACCATCTAAATTTCTATCTATCTTTTCTTGAAGCTTTTCCAAAGAAACTCCATCCAACTCCATTATTGCCCTTCTAAGAAGGGATGATATCTCACTTGTAGTTTCCTTATTATTTATAATGTTTTGAATTGCATCCTTTAAATAGACCTGTTTTGAAAAGAAGATGGTGGTATAAGTACTTTCCCCAAAGAGAAGAAGATTTTTTAGCATTTCCTTTATGGTTTCTTCGTTCCTAATAATATCTGAACTAGGAGTTATCATTTGACTCAAAGGTTCAACTCCCCATTCCTTCTTAATCCTATATTCTCCATCACTAAAGCTTAAAAAGAGTTCACCATCAATTGAATCCCCTGAGGAGACTGGCATAAATTTATTCCTAAAATCTACATCTTCTGTAGCTCTTCTACCAACCTTACTGGACTTAAATAATACGGAATGAATTCCCTCTACCACTGTACTCTTTCCAGCTTCGTTAGACCCTAAGATAACATTAAGGCCATTTTCAAATTCCAAATCTATATCTTTTATACCGGCAAATCGCTTACAGGTGTATTTTTTTATGATCATTTTCTTACCTCCATAATCAATTCATATGCGGTTTGTAACGCTTCTTCATCATCTGAAAGGGATAACAAGAACTCCCTAGGAAATGAGCCTTCTGAAAACTCCTGATGTATCTTGTCTGGAGTAATCTTGATACCCAGATTAGAATCCTCAATTATTAAGAAAAGAACTTCCTTATCTAATGCCTTATATATCTCCTGCCTATAGTTGAATACATGCTCATTAACCCTACCTGAAAGGTTTATACGAATTATAGAATTCTTAGGCTTGTCTGCCACTATTTCCTTATATATATTATCTAAATCATCAATATCCTCTATTTCATAAAGGATATCCTTAAACCTATAAGTTCCAGTCTCTACATTTTTAGCCTTTACATTTTTATTTCCTGAGACAGTTATTAACCATGCATTTCCACCATGTTTACAATCTAGACCATCTGGTTCATGGGTTCCAGGATTATATATTCTCTCACCATAGACCTCCGATTGAAGAGGATAAGTAATATGAGTATGACCAAGAAGCCATAAATCCAAGGGTATATTATGTAGTTCATCAATAGTCATATTGTAGTAATTATTATCCATATCAGGGGATATTCCACTCAAGGCACCATGAGCTATTCCTAGATTCAAGAGACTATCATCTAAGCTCTCACTTTTAATCCAGGCAATATTATTTGTAGATGAGTGCTTTTCATGGCATGGAGCTGGATATAGAACTATATCAAGGCCATAGTCCTTTAAGGAATAAGGCTTCTCCTCATTTATATATACTAGTTTATCTGAGGCAGTTTTATTAAAGACTTCCCAAAGGTCAACCATATCATTATCATAGTCATGATTCCCAGGAAGGATTATAATGCATTCTCCTTGGAATCCTTCTAAGGATTGGGCAGCCTTAGTTATGCTTTTTTTATCTATTCCATTAATTCTATCGAATAGGTCTCCTGCTATGACGAATACATTTGCTTTCTCTTCATTAGCTAGGTTAATCATATTCTTTAAAGAATTTATTCTTGCATCCTGTAATAAAGTCCTTATATCCTCAGGGTAGCCCTTAAACTTCATTCCAATATGTAAATCTGCAGTATGAAAAATCTTAATATCCATCTTGACCCTCCTTGTAAACACTATCTCTATTATATAAGCTATGAAGCTTTTATGCCAACAAAAAACTAAAACATCTGAATGCGTTTCTTGACACTCTTTTAAAATACAAATACATTGATTTAAAATACCTTTTGAAATATAATCTACATATTGATTAAGAGATTAGAAATTAAAAGGAGTGTTTATGTGCAAATAGTAACTTTACCTAAATATATTATCGGAAGGGATGCCTTTGATGCAATCCCATCTGT
>CAZPZN010000089.1:0-8266 GCA_964590735.1 uncultured Tissierella sp. | reverse complement strand
GAGCTTCATCAGGGTCTTAAGGGGGAGGAGGCAAAAAAGGCAGTTTTGGAGATTTTAGATGATGTAGGAATTCAGAATCCACCTAAGAGATATAAGCAGTATCCTCATGAATTCTCAGGAGGTATGAGGCAGAGGGTAGTCATAGCAATAGCAGTAGCCTGTAGACCTAATATACTCATATGTGACGAACCTACTACAGCCCTTGATGTGACTATTCAAGCACAGATTCTCCAACTCTTAAAGGATTTGAAGAAGAAATATAGCCTAACCACTATCTACATAACTCATGATTTAGGAGTAGTTGCCAATGTGGCTGATAGGATAGCTGTAATGTATGCCGGTGATATTGTAGAGATTGGAAAATCCGAAGAAATATTCTATAATGGTCAACATCCCTATAATTGGGCATTGTTATCATCTTTACCCCAATTGGGAATAAAGGGTCAACCTCTATACTCAATTAAGGGGACACCTCCAAATCTTTTCTATGAAGTTAAGGGAGATGCATTTGCAGCAAGAAATACCAAGGCATTAAAGATAGACTTTGAAATAAGGCCTCCATATTTTGATGTAAGTCCTAGCCATAAAGCTAGAACTTGGTTACTGGATAATAGAGCCCCTGAGATTGAGCCACCTGAATCCATTAAAATACTAAGACAGCAATGGAGGAGATCAAATGGGTAAAGAAAAACTCTTGGAGGTAAAAAACCTTAGGGTGGAATTTGGAAAGAAAAAAGATAAATTCCTAGCTGTAGATGATGTTAGCTTTCATATATATAAAGGCGAAACTTTTGGTCTAGTTGGTGAATCAGGTTCTGGTAAGACGACTATTGGTCGAGCAATAATTCGCATAAATGAGATTTCAAGGGGAGAAATATTTTATAAGGGAAAGAGGATATCTGGAGAGATTGATAAGGATTTGGATAAAGAAGTAGTAAAGAATATTCAAATGATATTTCAAGATCCTATGGCTTCCCTAAATGAAAGGGCTAAGGTAGATTATATAGTCTCTGAGGGACTATATAATCTTAAAAACTACAAGGATGAAGAGGAGAGAAAGGCTAAAGTGGCAAAGGCATTATTAGATGTAGGACTCCTTCCAGAATTCGCTTCAAGATTTCCCCATGAATTCTCAGGGGGACAAAGGCAGAGGATAGGGGTAGCAAGGGCATTAATTATGGAGCCTGATTTTATCATAGCAGATGAACCTATTTCAGCCTTAGACGTATCTATTAGGGCCCAGGTATTAAACCTATTATCAGAACTACAGAAGAGAATGGGTCTAACTTACTTATTCATAGCCCATGACTTATCTGTGGTAAGATTTATAACGGATAGATTGGCAGTAATTCATAAAGGGAAGATAGTGGAGCTAGCGGAAACTGAAAAATTATTCCAACACCCACTTCATCCATATACTAGAGCACTTTTATCGGCAATACCTATTCCAGATCCAAGAAAGGAAAAGGCAAAGCTACTTAAGGTATACGATCCATCAATTCATGAATACACAAAAGATAAGCCAAAGTGGGTGGAGATTGAGAGGGAACATTTTATACTAGGGAACCAAAAAGAGATAGAGGAGTATAGAAGGATTTTGGGACAATAGGGACAGGAACTCTGTCCCTATTGTGGTTGTTTACCTGAAACTTAGAAAATTCGAAACAGATGCAATCGCCCCCGAGCTTTCTAACACTTGGAGGTGTATTTTAAAGTGTAGTATAATTCTAAGTTTTATTTATTAGTTAATTTAATAACAAGGAATCTATTATAGGTATAATCTATTATAAATAGCATTATTATTATGATAAGCTATAATTTGGTAATTAGTAGTGACAGATTAAAATAAGGGGGACATCAATGGATATTATCAAATTAGGAATAATATTTTTATCAATAGTTATAGTTATGAGGTTTAATAAACCTTTAACAATTTCGATTGGGACAGGGGTTATAGTAACTGGAATACTATATTTGATTAAGCCTATGGAAATGCTTAATTTAACTTTCAAGGGGATACTCTCTTGGGATACCACTTTTTTAGTATTAGCTTTTTATTCAATAACATTTTTATCCAGAATGTTAGAAAAAAGGGGTCATATATTATTAGCCGAACAATCCCTAAGTAATCTCTTTAATAGCAGAAGGATCAATGCAATGATTGCACCTTTCATTATCGGATTATTACCAACAGTGGGTGCAGTACTTATAGCTTGCCCTATTGTTAACAATGCATGTGGAGATTATCTGACTACAGAAGAAAAATGCTTTGTCACCAGCTACTATAGACATATATCAGAAGCATTTTTACCTACATATGGAGCAATTTTATTGGCGTTAAAATTAACTTGTATTGATATGACAGCATTCGTTATAGCCATGATACCTATGGTAATAGTTCTTTTTCTTTTAGGCTATCTATTTTATGTTAGAAAGATACCTAAAGAGATTGGCCTGGAGATGACTATCAGCAAATTTCCAGATGTAAAAAATTTGTTCATAAGCTTATGGTCCTTAGCATTGACAATCATTCTAATTTTAGTATTTAAGATTCCGGTTTATTTAGCTGTAATTCCAGTTATTATACTTTCATTATACGTAAACAGATTTACTTGGGATGAAATTAAACCTATGTTTAAATCAGCATTTGAAGAAAGACTGATTTTCACAACGATTATTATAATGATTTTTAAAGAAGTTTTATTTCACACAGGGGTAATAGAAAGGCTTCCAGGTTATTTTTCATTATTACAGATTCCATCAGTCCTAATATTTTCCTTGATATTCTTTTTTGGGCCTTTAGTTGCTGGAGCCCAGACTATGATCGCATTAGCCCTCCCATTAGCATATGCATCTATACCTAATGGAGGTTTAGCACTTATGATTTTACTTATGAACATACTTTACATATCTATGCAAATATCACCTACACATATTTGCTTGGCAGTAGTAGTTGAGGATTATGGCGTATCTTTTATAGATCTGGTTAAAAAGTCTATTCCTGTCTTAATTCCCTTTATAATTATTATCTCTCTTTACAGTTATCTATTGTTCTTTTTGGGACTATAGATAAAAGGCATCACTTCAAAAAAGAAGTGATGCCTTTGTTGTTATATATTAATAATAATTTTTATAATAGGATTCTGCAATATTCTTAAATCCCATATTGTGTAAGGCTTCCAATATTAAAGAAATGATTTCATAACTTGATGTAATTCCATCATTCCCTCTTAAGGAACGGATTTTTTTCTCAACATCTTTGGTCAGTAAATCAGCATCTACCTTGTTTAAGTGAGTATTTAAATCGCTACTACAGTTGGATAAGCTTGTATTAATTTTTTCAGGTTCAAAATTTACCACCCTACCATCTTTTTTAATAACCTTTATCATAGTTACACCACCTTTGTAAAGTAATGATGCTTTAATTTTTCATTCTACTTCTCTTACAGTAACATTAAAGCTTCTACCAAGTAAATTCAAACTAAACAACATATTCTTATTAAAGTCAAATCTATTGTTATTAATAAATTCTTTAATTTCTTGAATTTTAGCTTCATGGTCTTTGTATATTCGATGGGACTCGTAAACATCTACTTCTTTGAAGTTTAGACTAGTTCCCGGTGCCATTTGAGCTAGTATACTTAAATCTGGGGAGACTACTGTTGCAATTTTTGTATAGCCACCAGTAGTTCCTCTATCTGACATCATAATGATTGGCAAACCCCCGCCAGGAACCTGCACTGACCCAAATACTATACCATCGGATATAATATCTCCGCCATTCTTGTGCTCAATTATTGGGCCATCAAGTCGATAACCCATTCTATCTGCCTCTGAGGTAATAGTATAGGTAGAATTAAGGAAGGTCTTTACTCCTTGATCTGTAAAATAATCATCCTGTGGTCCTAATACTACTCTTAGGCTATAGTTTTTAGGATAACTAGGTATTAGCCTATTAGGTATATAGGAACCCGTAGAAGATAGGTTTACTTCACCTAAGGGTAATTCATCACCATTTGCAATTTTACGGCCTTCCAAACCTCCAAGTTTCCCCCTAATATAGGTTGATTTACTTCCCATGACTTCAGCTACATTTATTCCTCTAGAAAAGGCAATATATCCTCTTAAGCCCTTAACGGCGCTAGAAAAACTTAGCCTATCTCCTTTGGCAACAGCTAGGGAAGTCCACATATTAACTGGCTCACCATTAATTGATGGTTTCATATTTGCTCCAGTAATGGCTATTATTTCATCACATTCAAATTCTATTTCAGGCCCTAAAAAGGTAGTTTCAAGAACTGCGTCGTTTTCCTCATTTCCTAGTAAAAGATTAGCTACTCTTAAGGAGAAATAATCCATAGCTCCTGCGACTGGCATCCCAAATTGTTGGTAACCCCAGCGTCCTTTGTCTTGAATGGTGGTAAAAAGGCCTGATTTAATAAATCTAATTCTATTCATGTCTTTTTACCTCCCCATTGATGATAATATTTACCTTGTATTTTTTTTCCTCAACTTCTTTTTGTATTTGGAAATATTCCTCTTCACTAATAGATACAAATCGTACATAATCTCCAGCTTTTAAAAGTATAGGAGGTTCTGCCGTTGGGTCATACATCTTAAGAGGAGTACGTCCTATTAGTTGCCAGCCCCCTGGACTGTCTATCGGATAAATACCGGTTTGGGATCCTGCAATCCCTGCAGAACCAGCTGGTATAACGGTTCTTGGAGTTTTTAATCTAGGAGTTGCAATTTTTTCGCTCATGCCACCTAAATAAGAGAATCCAGGAGTGAAGCCTAACATATATAGAAGGTAGTCAGTGGAGGTGTGAATTTTTATTACCTCTTCAACTGAAAGCTGATTATGTTCTGCTACATATTCTAAATCTGGTCCATAATCACCACCATATATGGTAGGTATTTCAACTATTCTGTAGTCTCCACCATCCCCTTCAGGAAGAGACCTTGAAAGGTCTCTTAGTGAAGTAATCAATTCATCATAGCCTATTTCTAGTGGATTATACATAATTTGAATGGATCTATAAGTAGGAAGAAGTTCTGTAATTCCTTTAATGGCAGAGCTTTCAATTCCCTTTACTACATTTCTAATCTTTGCATTTATTTCAGGACTTATAGAGTTACCAAATTCCATAAATACGGAAGAATCTCCTGCTGCTAAAAATTTTGCATTTTCGTACATATAATCACCTTCCTAACTCCAAAGGGCCTTGATACCAGTTAAGGATCTTAATCCTAAGTAAGCAGTTATTATAACCACAAGAATTCCTAAGATGAACAACCATTTTGGATGTTTATAATCACCGATAATTTCTTTCTTTTGTGAAGCTATAAGCATAACACCTAATGTAATAGGCAAGATTAATCCATTTAATGATCCTACTATTACCAATATCTTAGCTGGTTGACCTATAGTAATAAATACAAGTGTTGATAGAATAATAAAACCTATTATCCATTTATTAACATTGTCACTGATTTTACTTGAGAAGGTTTTGATAAATGATACTGATGTATAAGCTGCCCCTACAATTGAGCTAGCGGCTGCAGCAAACATAACTACTCCAAAGAATCTATACCCTACTTGGCCTGCAGCTTCTCTGAATGCAGATGCTGGAGGACTTGCTGGATCCAATGTAAAGCCTGTAGATGTTACACCTAATACTGCAAGGAAGATTAAAACTCTCATAATTGCAGCAATTACCATGGCTGTAACAGCAGAGTTAGTTATTTCCTTTACATTTTCTTGGCCCTTAATTCCCGCATCTAGAAGTCTATGACCACCTGAGAAGGTAATGTAACCACCTACTGTACCTCCTACTAGGGTGATTATAGCTAAAATCGGCATGCTTTCAGGTATAAATGTTCTATAAACCGCTTCTCCTACTGGTGGTTTAGAAGATATGGCTACATATATAGAAAGTAAAATCATTAATGCACCTAAAACTTTTGTTAATTTATCCATAGTATTTCCTGCTTCTTTTGATAAGAAAATGAAAACTGCCAGAGCACATGAAAGGGCTGCTGCAATTTTTAAATCTATACCAGTAATGATTTGTAAACCTTGAGCTGCTCCACCAACATTACCTATGTTGAAGGCCAAGCCCCCTGCAGCTACTAGGGCTGCTACAAAATATCCTAACCCAGGCATTACTTTGTTTGCTACTTCTTGACCACGTAGACCAGATACACCTATTACTCTCCAAACATTTATTTGAGCTATAGAAGAAAGTATTAATGATGCAAGTATGACAAATCCAAAGGTTGCACCTAGTTGTCCTGTAAATACAGCTGTTTGTGTTAAGAATCCTGGTCCTATTGCTGATGTTGCCATAAGAAAGGCAGCACCTAATAAAACTGATTTGTTTTTGTTTTTAGAGTTATCACTCATTTAAATAATCTCCTTTCTAAAGGAAGCTTTCAATACTTTTAACTTCAATGCCATCTGCTTCTAGATTTTCTCTGATAGTCTTTACAAAGGCTACAGCTTCAGGATTATCTCCGTGTACACAAATTGAATCTGCTTTGATATCTATATCTGTACCATCAATTGCTGTAACTTTACCTTCTTTAACCATTCTTTTAATTCTTTTTATTGCTAAGTCCTTATCGTGAATCATCGAACCAGGAAGTTTTCTGCTAACTAGTGTTCCATCCACATTATAAGCCCTGTCAGCAAATACTTCATGAGCTACTCTTAAGCCTTTTTCTGCACCTCGCTTTAGAATATAAGAACCACTTAGGGCCAGTAAAACAATATCCTTGCCAAAGGTTTCAAGAATTGCATCAACGATAGCATCAGCTAGCTCTGGTTTTACACATGCAGTATTATAAAATGCACCATGAAGCTTAATGTGTTGTAGTTTTATACCATGTGCTTTTCCAAAAGCGCTTAAAGCACCTACTTGGTATAGCATGTATGCCTTTGCTTCAGCTGGGGTGATATCGATATTCCTTCTTCCAAATGCCAATAAGTCAGGATAACCAGGATGAGCCCCTATTGCCACACTGTTTTTCACTGCTTCCTTGACCGTATCATTCATGATTAGGGGGTCTCCTGCATGCCATCCACAAGCTATGTTTGATGAAGTTACATATTTCATAACTTCGCTATCCATTCCTATGGTATAGGCACCAAAGCTTTCTCCCAAATCTGAATTGAGGTCAACAATTTTTGTCATAAATAACACCTCCAAAAAATTAGTAATAATAACTTAATACTAATAATACTACATAAACCACTAGAAATCATTCTTTTTAAGGAAAAATTATTGTTAATTGAGATATTAGCTTGTTTGAAAATTATATAAGTTGAAGTAGCTACTTTCTAATCTTTCATACCCTATATATAGAAGAATATTCGCATGGAAATTTACTTATGTAAGAATCTAATAATTTTGATTTAAAACAGCTATATTGGACTTCTGATGATTTTCTTATTTTTAAATATGAATATACTTTAAATATGGTAAATATGATTTATATGGGTATATATAAATGAAGTATTCTATTACACTTTTGTGGTAATCATTATATTAATACTTTATAAATAATTTGAGGAGTGATATATTGAAAAAATCTAAGCTTTTAAAAATAGTTTCATTAGTTTTAGGTCTTTCATTTATTTTAGTTGCATGTGGCCAAGGAGGCACAAATGAACCGGAAAAGCCAGCAACTAATGGTGAGGGCCAAGTAAGTGAAACACAGTATAAAGATACAATAACTGTTGCAATGACCGCCCAACCACCTACATTGGATGCATCATTGACCCAATCTCAAGTAACCTTTGGTGTAGCAGGAAATATTTTTGAACAGCTTTATACCATGAATGCAGAATATATACCTACACCGGAACTTGCAGAGTCAGTAGAGGTAAGCGAAGATGGATTGGAATATGTATTTACACTAAGACAAGGGGTTAAATTTCACAATGCTAAGGAAATGACAGCTGATGACGTTGTTGCATCAATGAACCGTTGGTTAAATGTAAATGGAAGGGCAAAGTCTCTTCTAGAAGGAGCAAATTTCGAGAAAATTGATGATTATACAGTTAAGCTTACTGTGGCAAGGGCTACCAGTGATGTAATGATAATACTCTCAACACGTTCCTTATTCCCGACAATAATGCCTCAAGAAGTAATAGAGGCGGCTTCACCTGAAGGAGTAAATGAGTATATAGGAACAGGTCCTTATAAACTAGAAGAATGGAAACAGGACCAGTATATACATCTTGTGAGATTTGATGATTATT
>CAZPZN010000088.1:0-8303 GCA_964590735.1 uncultured Tissierella sp. | reverse complement strand
AACTACGAATATTTTAAGAAAAGTGCAGATTATATACAATCTAAAATAGGATATAAGGTAGATTTGGCATTGATTTTAGGGTCTTGTCTTGGAAGTCTAGCAGAAGAAATAGAAAATCCAATAGTTATAGACTATATGGATATTCCAAACTTTTTAATTTCTACGGTAGAATCCCATGCTGGAAAGTTGATTATAGGAGATTTACATGGGAAAAAGGTAGTCTGTATGTCGGGACGATTCCACTACTATGAAGGCTATGACTTTGAACAACTTGTAATACCTATCAGAGTATTTAAGTTATTAGGTGTTGAGTCAGTAATACTTACCAATGCTGCAGGGGCTGTAAATAAGGATTTTGTAGCAGGAGATATAATGATAATAAATGACCATATTAAACTTATGGGAGCAAGTCCTTTGAGGGGACCTAATATCGAGGAGTTTGGACCTAGGTTTAATGATATGTCTAGTGTATATAATAGAGACTTAATTTCCATAGCAAAAGCATCTGCTAAGAAAATCGACTTAGATATAAAGGAAGGAACCTACTACTACACCCCTGGACCTCAATTTGAAACCCCGGCTGAAATTCGTGCTATTAGAATATTAGGGGGAGATGCTGTAGGCATGTCTACTGTAACAGAGGCTATTACAGCTAGCCATTGTGGAATTAAGGTCTTGGGCCTATCCCTGATGACAAATATGGCAGCAGGAATATTGGATCAACCTCTTACAGTTGAAGAAGTAGATGAAACTGCTAGTAAATCTTCAATGAAATTTAAGGAATTATTGAAGAAGATTTTAAAGGAAATCTAATTTTTTAGAAAAGGAGAAATTATGCTATTTAAAAATATAAGCCTAGTTGATGAAAATTTTAATGTTAAAGAGAATATGAATCTGGTAACTGAAAATGATGTAATTACTTATATAGGAAATGAAGAGCCTCAAGACTATAAAGGTGAAATCTATGATGGTAAAAACAAGGTCTTGTTACCTGGTTTTTATAATATCCATAGTCATATTCCTATGACTCTTTTAAGAGGCTACGGTGAGGGTTTACCCCTTCAAAGATGGCTATTTGAAAGGGTGTTTCCTTTTGAAGCCAAGCTTACAGGAGAAGACTGCTATTGGGCTACTATGCTTGGGGCGATTGAGATGATTAAAAGCGGTGTAGTATCCTTTACGGATATGTATTTTTTCATAGAAGATATAATTAGGGCTGTTGAGACTAGCGGACTTAAGGGAAATATCTCCCATGGATCCTCATTCAATCCTGATATTCCTGATTTTAAGGATTTAAAGGCATATAAGGATGCTTATAGACTTGCAAATATCTATAATAGAGATCCAAATGGTAGAATTCGAGTTGATGCTTCTCTTCATGCTGAATATACATCCAATGAAGTCTTTGTTCGCCAAGTTGCTGAATTTGCTAAGGAAAATGATTTAATCGTACACACTCATGTTTCTGAAACTATGAAGGAGCATGAAGAATGCAAACAAAGGCATGGTCTTACTCCAATTGCTTATTTAGATAAATGTGGTTTGTTGGACCAAAATACAGTTGCCGCTCATTGCGTTTGGATTGAAGGAGAGGATTTCCATATTATTAAAGAGAAAAATGTGACAGTTGCCCACAATATATCTAGTAATATGAAGCTTGCTAGTGGCTTTGCTCCTATAAAAGAGATGGTAGATAAGGGTATAAGGGTAGGTCTTGGAACTGATGGAGCTTCATCCAACAACAATTTAAATTTCATGGAGGAAATTCATCTTGCAGCTATGATACACAAAGGTGTAACTAGGGATCCTGAGTTCTTACATCCTGGGGAAATTCTAAAGATGGCTACTCTTAATGGTGCTATTTCACAAGGAAGAAAAAATAGTGGCCTGATTAAAGAAGGTTATAAGGCTGATTTAGTAGTTATAGACATGGATAAAGCTCATTTACAGCCAGTCTTTGATGTTTTGGCAAATATAGTTTATTCAGCTTCATCTGAGGATATTTGTCTTACTATGATTGAGGGTAAAGTGGTTTATAAGGATGGAGAATTGGCCAATATAGATGTGGAAAAGACTATTTTTGAAAGCAATAGAATAAAAGATAGAATTTTGTCTGAATTAGGGGATGTAAAATGATTAGACATGATCAAGACTTAGCCTTTATGCTAAAGTATGAAAATGTAGCCTGGTATGAAGAGGGAAGAGTGAGGATTTTAGATAGAAGGATTTATCCAACTCGTGCAGAGTTTGTAACTTGTAAAAGCCATGAAGAGGTTGCCATTGCCATAAGAGATATGGTGACTCAAAGTGCAGGCCCATATACAGCAGCTGGAATGGGTATGGCCTTAGCCGCATATGAATGCAGGAATTTAAGTAAAGAGGATATGATAATCCACTTAGAGATGGCTGCATATACCTTGTCTCATGCAAGGCCCACTACTGCAAAGAGGATGTCACTAGTAACAGATGCTTGTTTAATAGCTGCAAAGGAAGCCATGGCAGAAGGTAAGCCTGTAGATGAAGCCATATTTAACAGGACTATAGATTCTCTCAATAGAAGGTATTCTACTATGGAAATAGTAGGTGAAAACTTAGTGGACTTGTTTCCTGATAAAGGTAATATTATGACTCAATGTTTTGGTGAAACTATAGTAGGAATGATGCTTAGGGTTGCTAAGAAAAGAAATAGGGATATTAAATTATTTGTCCCTGAAACTAGGCCCTATTTTCAAGGGGCTAGGCTTACTGCAAGTGTAGCCCATGATATGGGTTTTGATACCACAGTTATTACAGATAATATGCCTGGGGCTGTGATGGCGACTAAGAAAATTGATTTGTTTACATCTGCTGCAGATGTTATATGTATGGATGGTCATGTTGTAAACAAGGTGGGAACCTACCAAATAGCCATAGTAGCCAAATATCATCAGGTTCCATATTTTGTAACAGGAATCCCTGATTATACAACAATCGATTCTGTTACTATAGAAGAGAGGGATCCAAAAGAGCTACTAGAAATAAGAGGAGTAAGAAATACCTTGGATGGTGTAAAAGGCTATTATCCATCTTTTGATATAACTCCTCCTCATTTAGTTTCTGGTGTAGTTACCGACAAGGGAATCTATGTCCCCTATGATCTTCAAAGATATTTTTCAACTGAAGTTAAAGAATTTTATTAATATCTGGAGAACTATTTCTGAACTATTTCCATTCCCTTGGATACCAGTTCTGATTTTCTATCCTTTTTAAAGGATTCGTAATAGCTCTCTATTTCTTTTACAATAGAAGTGTCATAGGAGTTTTTCTTCAACTCTTCTTCGTAAGACTTAAGCAGGGTATAAAACCTAGTATCTGCTGACTTCTCCAAGGCTACTCCTTGATCTAAGTATTTAGAAGCAAGCTGGGAATTGGAGCTTGCTCCAGATGCAAATTCTGTATAGGCTAATGAAATTAGATTATTTAAGTTATTTTCAAATTCTGATTGAAGGGATATAAATTCTTTGTTATATCTCTCCGTAATAGATTTTTTAGATTCAATAAGATCTTGTTTTGGATTTGGACTTACAATCTGAGCTAAATCATCCTTAGGTTCAGTAAGGTTATCTAAGGGTTTTACATCATTTTCTTCTTCGATATTTTCAACTTTTATATAGTCCTCGTCATCTTCCTCTAAGATTTTATCTAGAGGATTTTCTCTAACTGTAGGAGGGTTATTGCTTCCTTTAGCTAGGATTTTATTGGGCTCATTTTTAGGAGTCTTTCTATAAATATCAACAAGGCTTAAGCCGAATTTAATCCTATCCAAATTTATACTGACTACTAGTGTAATTACTAGAGCAAGAGATATCAATGCATATTTAAAAGCTTTATTTTTCATAAGTCACCTCTTAAGGATAATTTTAGATAATATGTACTAAATGTATTGATTCTATTCTACCATAGGATAGCTATGAATTAGTATTACATTTTAGATAAGAATAATGATTATAAGCATTTCATTTCCATGGTAGAACCAAGTCATTTATATAGTCATTTACAAGAAAATACAAAAATATGCAATAAATCTCAAGCAATCTTGCATAAAAGCAATAAAATGTGCTTGAAATGTCTATGAAATTGATATAATATATATAGTTAATACCAAAATAAGAGGACAATTAGCATACCATTACAAGAGTTAGCAGCAAAGTAAATGTTAATTGTTGTAATCGCATGATATTTAGTCGAAATTGCATGTTGAAAGGGAGTAGATTTTAATGGTAACAAAGTTTAAGAAAATTCTAATCGCCAATAGAGGCGAAATTGCTATTCGTATTATAAGAGCTTGTCAGGAGTTGGGTATTAGAAGCGTTGCAATCTACTCTGAGGAAGACAAAAACTCTCTGTTTAGAACCAAGGCTGATGAGTCTTACCTTGTAGGCAAGAATAAGGGACCTATAGAAGCTTATCTTAATATCGATGAGATTATTAAGCTAGCTTTAAAAAAGGGAGTAGATGCTATCCATCCTGGGTATGGATTCCTATCTGAAAATACGGAGTTTGCTAAGAAGTGTAAAGAGTCAGGTATTGTATTTATTGGTCCTGATTATACTATGATGGATCAACTTGGAGACAAGATTAAGTCCAAAATCGTAGCAAATGGAGCAGGAGTTCCTACAATACCAGGTGTTGAGAAGGCAGTAACTTCTGAAGCAGAGGCAAAGAAATTTGCTGAAATCAGTGGTTATCCAATAATTCTAAAAGCTTCCGCAGGTGGTGGAGGAAGAGGGATGAGGGTTGTTTATGATGAATCCACCCTTATAGAGGAATTCCATAATGCGAAAAATGAAGCAAGAAAGTCTTTCGGTATTGATGATATTTTTATTGAGAAGTATCTAGATAAACCAAAGCATATTGAAGTACAGATAATGGGAGACAACTATGGTAATATAGTTCACCTTTATGAAAGAGACTGCTCCATTCAAAGAAGACACCAAAAGGTAGTTGAATTTACACCTGCTTTTGGAATTACAGATGAGCAAAGAAAGGCAATCTGTGATGATGCAGTAAAGATTGTTAAATCCATTGATTATTGTAGTGTTGGTACTGTAGAATTCCTATTGGATTCTAATGGACAACATTATTTTATAGAGGTTAACCCAAGAATACAAGTTGAACATACAGTAACTGAAATGGTTACAGGTATAGATATAGTTCAATCGCAAATTCTTATAGCTCAAGGTTATGCTTTGAATTCACCTGAAATTGGAATCAAGAGTCAAGATGATATAGTAACAAGAGGGTATGCACTTCAATGTAGGGTTACAACTGAAGATCCTTTAAATAATTTTGCACCTGATACAGGGATTATAGATACCTATAGAACAGGTTCAGGATTTGGTATTAGACTTGATGGTGGAAGTGGCTTTACTGGAGCCAATATTTCTCCATACTATGACAGTCTTTTAGTAAAAGTAACATCCTATTCCAGAACTTTTGAGGATACAGCTAAAAAGCAAATAAGAGCTTTAAAGGAAACTAAGATAAGAGGAGTTAAGACCAATATTCCTCTGTTGATGAATATATTACGTAATGAGGAATTCTTAAGCGGTAAGTGTAATACAGGATTCTTGACATTACATCCTGATTTATTTGATATAAGTACTAAGTCAGATGTTGAGTTAAAGATATTAAATTATATTGGTGAGAAGGTAATTAACGAAACTAATGGTATTAAGCCTGATTTTGATGTGCCTAAGATTCCAGTAGTTGATAGACCAGAAATTCAAAGAGGTACTAAACAGATATTAGATGAAGAAGGACCAGAAGGCCTTGTTCAATGGATTAAGGATCAGAAGAAGCTTCTTATTACAGATACTACTATGAGAGATGCCCATCAATCCCTTCTGGCTACTAGGGTAAGAACTACTGATATGATGAGTATTGCAAAGGCCACTTCGGTCTATGCAAATGATTTGTTCTCCTTAGAGATGTGGGGTGGAGCAACTTTTGACGTAGCCTACAGATTTTTAAATGAGTCACCATGGGATAGACTTCAAGTGCTTAGAAAGAAGATTCCAAACATTCTCTTCCAAATGCTATTTAGAGGAGCAAATGCAGTTGGCTATAAAAACTATCCAGATAATGTTGTAAGAAAAATGATTAGAGAATCAGCTGAGAATGGAATAGATGTATTTAGAATATTTGACTCCTTAAACTGGATTAAGGGAATGGAAATAGCTATTGATGAGGTTCTTCAAACCGGAAAAGTTGCCGAAGCATGTATTTGCTATACTGGGGATATTTTAGATGAAACACGTGATAAATATAGCCTTGAATACTATATAAAGAAGGCTAAAGAGCTAGAGAAAGCAGGAGCTCATATATTAGCTATTAAGGATATGTCATCACTTCTTAAGCCAAAGGCAGCAGATAAGCTTGTTAGAGCATTGAAGAATGAAATTTCCATTCCAATTCATCTTCATACTCATGATACAAGTGGTAACGGTGTGGCTACAGTACTAATGGCAGCACTTGCAGGGGTAGACATTGCAGATACTGCATTCAACTCCTTCTCTGGATTAACAAGTCAGCCAGCTTTAAACTCAATTGTTGCTGCTCTTGAAAACACTGATAGAGAAACGGGTCTTGACCTTGATAATTTAGAGAAGATATCAGAGTATTGGGAAAGCATAAGACCATATTATGCACAATTTGAATCAGGTCTTAAATCGGGTTCGGCTTCTATTTATAAATATGAGATTCCAGGTGGTCAATATTCTAACTTCAAGCCACAGGTAGAAAGTTTTGGTCTTGGACACAAGTTTGATGAAGTTAAGGATATGTTCAAGGAAGTAAATGATATGCTTGGAGATATTGTTAAGGTGACTCCATCTTCAAAGGCTGTTGGAGATATGGCAATATTCATGGTTCAAAATGACTTGAATAAAGAAAATATCCAAGAAAAAGGTAAAGATATGGCATTCCCAGATTCAATAGTCTCATATTTCGAAGGTATGATGGGGCAACCAGAAGGAGGATTCCCTAAAGACCTTCAAAGTTTGGTGTTAAAGGATAAAAAACCTATCACAGTAAGACCTGGGGAGTTATTGCCTCCTGAAAATTTTGATGAGAAAAGAGAATATCTAGAGACTAAATACAAGAGGGAATTTGATGATACTGAAGTAATGTCCTATGTAATGTATCCAAAGGTATACGAAGACTACCTAGAAAAGCTAAAGAAACAAGGTGACTTTTCAAGAATGAATAGTCATGTATTCTTCTATGGAATGAAAGAAGGAGAGACTGCAGAGGTTCATATAGATGAAGGTAAGATTCTGATTATAACTCTTCTTGAGATAGGTAAAGTGGATAAAGAGGGTAATAGAGTTTTATTATTTGAAGTTAATGATAGTACTAGAGCTGTGAAAATTAAGGATAAGATGAGCAATGTAGCATCTGACTTTGTTGAAAAGCTATTTGCAGATCCTGATAATCCAAATGAAATTGGAGCTAACATACCTGGAAAGGTAGCAAAAGTCCTAGTTAAGGCTGGAGATAAGGTTCAGGCAAATCAAACAGTTGCAATAATAGAAGCTATGAAGATGGAAACTAGTGTAACAACTTCTGTAGATGGGGTAGTTTCTTCAGTTGCTATTAAAGAAGGTCAAATGATAGCAGGGGGAGAATTATTAATAAAACTTGAAAGCTAATAGGAGGTAATAGGTTATGGACTATAAGTTTTTGCATACCTGTATAAGGGTAATGGATTTGGAAAAATCCGAGGAATTCTATAAAAAGGCCTTAGGCTTCGTTGAAACTAGAAGAAAAGATTATCCAGAGGATGAATTTACCCTAGTATATTTAAGTGATGCTGATAGGAAATTTGAATTAGAGCTAACTTATAACTACAATCCTGAAAAGCCTTATGTAATAGGTGATGGATACAGTCATCTAGCAGTTTCATCTACAGATTTAGAAGCATCAAGACAAAAGCATATTGAAATGGGTTATGAAGTAACAGAGCTTATGGGTCTCCCAGGAAGCCCTCCAAGATACTATTTCATAACAGATCCTGATGGATATGAGATAGAAGTAATAAGAGCTTAATAAATTTAATAAAGGACATACTCGAAAAGATGGTATAATACTGTCAAGTAGAGTATGTCTTTTTTTATGACCTAACCCAATTTGTTAAGTGCTTTTCTTAACAAATTGATGGTAGGTCAAACGCAACGAGCACCAATTTTATGTGAGCAATGCGAGCAAATAACGGGTCTATCTATGGAGGGTGTTAATCATTAACCAATTTCCTGCATAAAAAA
>CAZPZN010000087.1:0-8336 GCA_964590735.1 uncultured Tissierella sp. | reverse complement strand
ATTTATGATAGCAAATCCAATTCCGGTAAAGGCAGCACTAAATATGACAGGAACGAAGGTAGGAGGATTAAGGTTACCACTTACAGAGGCTAGAGAAGGTATACAGGAAGTTATAAGAAAGGAATTAGAGATGTTAGAAAAAATCTAATTCAAAATAAAAACTAAACCCGAGATTTTTCCTAGGACTGGGAATGACGAAATGTCATCCTTAGTCTAGCAGTATTATCACTGCTTGCGAAGGATCTCGGGTTTGATGTTCAATTGTGAATTTATCTAGTGAATTGTGAACTCTCTATAGTTCATGTATAAAGAGTCCGCTTCTTAGCTTTGGTTCAAACCATGTGGACTTAGGTGGCATTATTTGCCCTGCATCAGCTATTTTCATAAGGTCCTCTACTGTTACAGGATAAAGTGCAAATGCGACTCTCATACCATCGTCAACTCTTATCTCAAGTTCAGTCAAACCTCTTATTCCACCAACGAAATCTATACGATTATCGATTCTTGGGTCTACTATACCTAGAATTGAATCTAATACATTATTTTGCAATATGGATACATCAAGACTTTCAACCATATCATCTGGATTAAAAATCCCTTCTTTAGCTTCTAGTTTGTACCACTGTTTATCAAGATACATACCAAAAGAGTGGGGTCTATCTGGTTTATACTGGTCAGTAACACCTAGTGGTGTAACTATGAATTTCTCCTTTATTGATTCTAGGAATTCAGTATCTGAGAATTCGTTAAGGTCCTGTACTACCCTGTTGTAATCCATTATATGAAGATTGTCAGCTGGGAATAAGACGGATAGAAAATAGTTGAATTCTTCAGTGCCATTATAAGATGGGAATTCTTCACGCCTCTTTAAACCTACCTTAACTGCAGAAGCAGATCGGTGATGGCCATCGGCAATGTAGAGACGGTCTACATTTCTAAATAGTTCAGTTATTTTATCAATAATAGACTTATCATCAATAACCCAAACTAGATGGCCTATATTATCTTCAGATACAAAGTCATAAACCGGGTCATTAGTGCCGACCCAATTTTGAATTATAGTGTCTATATCATTATTATTTTTATAGGTCATAAAAATAGGTCCAGTATTGGCATTTGTATAGTCTACATGGTTAATCCTATCGATTTCCTTTTCTGGTCTTGTATTTTCATGTTTTAAAATAATATTATTTATATAGTCATCAATGGAGGTACATCCAACCAAGCCTGTTTGTGACCTTTGGCCCATAGTCAGTCTATATATGTAGTATCTATCTTCCGAATCTTGTATAAATATTCCCTTTTTGATCATATCTATAAGATTATCCCTTGCTTTTTCATATACAAGGGCATCATGGATGTGAATTTCAGGGTCCAAGTCAATTTCTGCTTTATCTACATGAAGAAAAGAATATGGATTGTTTCCCACCAAATTTCTTGCTTCATTAGAGCTTAGTACATCATATGGAAGAGCTGCTATTTTTTCAGCCAGTTCAGGGGTAGGTCTATAAGCTTTAAAAGGTTTTAGAATCGCCATGCAAATCCCTCCTTAAATTTACAACGTGCTTGATTATCATAATTGTACCCATTATATCAGATAAATATCTAAAAAACTAAAATTGGTCACTAATTTACAAAGTTCAGCTGCTGTGTTACCATATAATTGTTGAATGTAGAGATAAAAAAAGGCTAAAAATGAAATGTTTAATCAATTTATATAGAAGAGGGGAATATCATGATTTATTTGATTACAGGAGGTGCCAGGAGCGGTAAAAGCACCTTTGCTGAAAGCCTATTTGAAGGAAGAGAAGATGTAGTATATATAGCAACCTCTAGGATATTAGATGATGAAATGGAAGAGAGGGTTAATCTTCATAAGGAAAGTAGACCTGGAGTATGGAGAACCTATGAAGGAAATTATGACCTTAAAGATGCAATTGATAAGGAAAAGTCCTATCTCCTTGATTGTATTACCGTATTAGCATCGAATATAATGTTTGATATTACGGGATACTCAGATTTTATCGATTATGAATTACAGCATAAGGTAGAGAATAAGGTAATTCAGGAAGTTGAAGGTCTAATTAAGGGTGTTTCAGACTTAGGTGGAGATTTAGTTCTTGTGACTAACGAAGTTGGGGATTCCATTGTTCCTGAACATCATGTATCTAGAGTATTTAGAGATATTCAAGGAAGGGTAAACCAAAGGTTAGCTAAATTATCTGATCAGGTTTACTTGGTATGTTGTGGTATACCGGTGAAGATAAAATGATAGATGGACTAATATTGGCATTTCAATTTTTAACTAGATTTCCCATCAAATACGAAGTGGAATTTAATGAGACCAACATTAGAAGAAGCATATTTTTCTTTCCTTTTATAGGAGCTGTGATTGGAGTGATGACAGCTTTAGTTTATTATCCCATATCCTTAATGAATAGAGATATGGCAAGCCTATTAGCTGTAATAGCAATGGTAGTTGTGACAGGTGGACTTCATATAGATGGTCTCTCGGATACCTTCGATGGTTTTCTATCTAATCGGGACAAGGAAAGAGTTCTTGACATAATGAAGGATAGTCGAGTTGGTGCTTATGGGGTATTGAGTATAGTAATTCTTTTATTATCTAAGTATGTAATTATATCTTCTTTTGATAATGGAATAATCCATGCCTTAATCCTATCCTTAGCCAATTCAAGACTTGTAGCTTCAAGAATCATATCCTATAAGAAAAATGCTCGACTTGGAGGACTAGGGGAACTCTTCCATAATTCTAAACCAGGTAAGAGTATAATAGTTGTGGGGATAATTTATATAGGTATGATATCAATAATCAATGTTTATTATTTAATACCACTTATTATGAATTTCCTAATGGGAGAATTATTTTCTTCTTGGTCCTATAAAAAAATTGGTGGTATGACAGGAGATACATACGGAGCCATAATTGAGATTGGAGATATTGTGTCTTTATTAAGCTATTGGGGGGTATTGCAATGGATATAATAATGATTAGACATGGTGAGTCTATGGATAATGTAGCACAAGTCCTAAGTAGTCCTACTACTTGCCTAACTGAAAAGGGAATAGAGCAAATTAAGAAAACTAGAGAGCTTTTAAAGGATTATACATTCAATAAAGTTTATTATAGTCCATACACCAGGACAGATGAAACTAGATTTCATTTAGGTTTAGAGGGTATTGAAGAAAAAAGAATAGAAGAAATAAGATTTGGAATATTTGAAGGAATGGCATATAAGGACTTTACTAGAAAGTATCCTGAGGAATCTAAGCTTTGGATAGATGACCCATATACTTATGAGCTTCCAGATGGTGAAAGTATCTATATGCTTTATGAAAGAGTAAAGACCTTTCTTGATGAGATTATAGAGGATGACGAAGATATTCTTCTGGTAACCCATGAGGGAGTTATTAAAGTAATTTGCTCCTGGGTTTTTGATGACCCTAATTACTTCTTTAAATTCAAGGCTGATAACGGATCTATTAGTATAATTTCTATAGATAAGGGGTATAAGTACATTAAAAAGTTGAACTATTAGAGTTAGAAGAATATGTTGCAGCGAAAAGTAGAAACTGCAAGGAGTTTCATCAAAGCTTAAACTAGGGGTGTATGATGGATAGGAAGATTTTAAAGTGTATAAGGACTATTGATGAATTTAGCCTTGAAGAATATGAAAGGCTAGATATTGGTGTAGAAATACAGGATTTTACAGAACCAAATTTGACTGATACAGACATAATGGAGCTAGTCCAAAGATATAAGAAATTGTTCAGCCACTTTAAAGGGATTAAATCTTTACATGGCCCCTTTTTAGATTTGAAGCCAGCTAGTCCAGATCCTGATATTAGAAGGGTAAGTTATAAGAAATACTTAAGAACATTAAAGGCAGCTAAAGAATTGGAGATGGATTATATTATATTTCATAGTCAAATAAATCCATATCTCAATGACCCCTACCTAATGGAGTTAAATAATATCCAGACCCGTGAATTCTGGCATGAAGTTTTGGAGGAAATTAATGACTTTAGGGGAACTATATTGATTGAGAATATATTTGAACCTATACCGGATTTTCTAAAGGAAAGAGTTGAGAAAATAGCTATTCCGAATATAAAGATAATCCTAGATGTTGGTCATGCTCGACTTGGAAGTGTTAGTCTAGAACAATGGGTAAGGGAAATGAAAGATCATTTAGTCTATGTACATCTACATTCCAATGATGGTAAACATGACCAACATAGAATACCAAGTGAATTAGAATTATTGGCTCTAAAAAGCCTTTTTAGTAAATATGATATAAACCCAGTTATATCCCTAGAGTATAAAAGTGATAACCCTAGTAGAGAAATAGAAATTTTAAGGAGTTAAAATCAGATGGATAACCATCTGATTTTTTTGTTCTAAAGGCCTATATATTTAGCATAAAGTGATTGGGCTCTTATCTTATCTGAGGTGTTCTTAAGTATTGCCCTACCATCATAGAATAAGGTGAATTGTACTTCTTCCACAGTGAATTTAATAAAGTAAGCATTCTTCTTATATTCGAGACCAAGTGAATCAAGTCTATTTAAAAGGTTCTCTTCAGATATATTCTTTTGAATTGGGTTTATTTGCACACTGTTTTTCCCACATAGGTATACAGATTCATCAGATTCTCTATTTAGAAAATCGAAGGTCTTACTTGCGCAAGCCTTACAAGACTTGTTTATAGAAAGTTCAATCATCTCAAATTCATTATTCCAAATATCCATATATTGAAGCCCTTTAATTACAACATCCTTCCTATTTAGTAATATCTTAATAGCTTCCATGGATTCAGTAGAAGCGACTATGGATGTTATAGGATTAAGTACTCCTGCGGTATCACAGGTTTCTACTGACCCAGCTGGAGCTATTTCTGGAAACATACATCTTAAGCAAGGTGTCTTATGAGGTATTATAGTATGAACCATTCCAGTGCTACCGATTACTCCACCATAAACCCAAGGAATATTAAGTTTTATTGATATATCATTTATTAAATACCTGGTCTGAAGATTATCTGTAGCATCTAGTATGACATCCATACCTGAGCATAGGTCTTCAATATTTTTAGAATTCACATCATCAACTATACTTTCAATTTGTATTGTAGAGTTAATCTTTTTCAACTTTTGACTTGCAGCAATTGCCTTTGGAATATTATTTTCTAGATCATCCTCATCAAAGAGCATTTGTCTTTGAAGATTTGACAACTCTATATAATCCCTATCAACAATTTTAATAAATCCAACTCCAGAACGAACTAGATTGTTGGCAATTACAGTTCCAAGGGCTCCACAACCTATAATAATCACCTTACTATTTAATAGAAGTTTTTGTCCTTCGGCACCAATTTCTGAATATAAGATTTGCTTTTCATAACGATTCATAATATCCCTCCAAGTCTTTAATACAAATATATAAAATATAATCAAGATAGGCAAGTACAAGAAAGAATTAAATTTTTTTAACTAAAATAAAAATAAGTGTTGATTGTCGACAATAAAAATGGTATAGTACAAGCATGGTCAATAATAAGAATAGGCAATAGATATTAGTAATATGGGGGGTGTTTATATGTTATTACAGAAGAATAGTAATTTTACAAGGGATAATTTAAGTGGTGTAGTTGTAGATTATATAAAAGAATCAATACTATCTGGCAAATATAAAGAGGGAGAACATATTCTAGAAACAGAGGTGGCATTTGAACTAGGAATTAGTAGGGCTCCGGTTAGAGAAGGAATTAAGGAATTAGAAAAGGAAGGAATAGTCACTACTATTCCAAGGAAAGGCACTTATGTAACCAAGTTCAACGAGGAAGATATTAAGGAAGTATTTGATATTAGAATCCTACTTGAAAACAATATAAATAAAATACTGATCTATGAAGATAAACTAAAGGAATCAGATTTTCTACATTTGGAGAATTTAGTTAAAGAAATGGAACAGATTGCTGGATTACCTATAGGTGATATAGAAAAATCAATCCTTATCAATCAAAAGGATATGGAATTTCATAGATACATATGGTTGAAATCAGGTAGTCAGAGAAGAGTTAAAATATTAGAAGGAATATTTTTTCAACTTAGAATGGCTATGTTATATGATATGCACGAAACCGGTGATTTTATAGTGTCAGCAACAGATCACTATGATATTATAGATAGCTTAAGAAGCAAGGATATAGACAGATGTAAAAAAGCTTTAAGAGAACATATAATTTCTTATAAACTTGGAAAGTTTTAATATAAATATTTCTTTATATTTTTACTTATATATAAACATTTTTATCAATTCTTGTCGACAGACGACAAACAACAATTATAAAGTAAGGAGGATTCAAAATGAAAACGTTGTATTTTGATGTTTCAGAATTTAAAGAGAGATTAGAGAAAACGAAAAGGAGTATGGTAGAAAAGGGTATTGAGGTTTTAATTGTAACAGACCCTGCTAATATGAATTATCTTACAGGATTTGATGGATGGTCCTTTTATGTACATCAGGGGCTTATTGTTGCAAATGATCAAGAAGAGCCAATTTGGTTTGGAAGAGGCCAAGATGGAAATGCTGCAAGACTTACGACTTGGCTTTCAGAAGAAAACATAAGAGCCTATACTGATGATTATGTACATTCTCTTATTAAACATCCTATGGACTTTGTATCAGATATCATAATAGAAAAGGGCTGGGATAAAAGAGCAATAGGAACTGAAATGGATGCCTATTATTTTAGTGCTAAGTGCCAGCAAACCCTAGTAGAAGATCTACCTAATGCAAGGTTTATAGATGGTAATAATATTGTTAACTGGGTCAAAATCATAAAATCTGAAAAAGAAATTGAATATATCAAGAAAGCTTCAGTTATTGTTGAAAGAACAATGCAAGTTGCCTTCGATTCAATTAATGTAGGAGTTAGACAAAACGAAGTAGCTGCAAAGGTTTATCATGCTCAGATCTATGGTACTGAAGAATACGGTGGAGACTACGCATCTATTATTCCATTGCTTCCAGCTGGTATAAGAACATCAACTCCTCACTTAAGTTGGACTGATGAGCCTTATAAGGATGGAGATACTGTATTAGTTGAAATCGCCGGAAACTATAGAAGATATCACTGTCCACTCTCAAGAACAGTAATACTAGGAGAAGCGCCTCAAAGAGTTAAGGATTTATCTTCAGTAGTTGTAGAGGGTATAGCAGAGACACTTGAAGTAATTAAACCTGGTATCACTTGTGAAGATATTGAACGTACTTGGGCTAAGAGTATAGCAAAGAGTGGATTCATTAAGGATTCGCGTGTAGGCTATTCCTTTGGACTTAACTATCCACCTGATTGGGGTGAGCACACAGTTAGTCTTAGACCTGGAGACAAGACTATACTAGAACCTAATATGACTTTACACTTTATGCCGGGTATCTGGCTTGATGATTGTGGAGTAGACATAAGTGAGCCTATTAGGATCACGGAAACGGGTGTTGAGTTGCTAACACATTATCCTAGAAAGTTATTAATTAAATAAATATTTTATTACGAGGTGATGTTAATTCCTCACCTCGTAATAGTAGATAATTTAGAGTTTAAGAATTAAGAAAGGGAGGTTATATTAACACATGAATAAGTTTAATAAAGTCGTTTCAAAATTTGAAGAATTTGTTTTAAGCTTTTCAATCCTTTCAATGGCTATATTGCTTATAGTTGGTGTTTTTATGAGAACTGTTATGAATAGTAGTCTAACGTTTTCTGAGGAGGTTGCATCAGCACTATTAGTGGTAGTATCATTCTTTGGATTAGGATATTGTGCTAGAAAGGGAAGACATATAACTATGTCAATGGTATTTGATATGGTTAAAAACAAACACAAAAAGATATTTATGATAGTCATATCCCTAGGCTCTGCATTAGCAACTGCATACATTGCATTTCTTGCATATAGATATGTACTATCTGTTCAAAACTTAGGGAGAGTTACACCTGCATTACAAATCCCTATGTACATTATTTACTCAGTAGTACCTCTAGGTTTTCTATTAGCAACAATTGAATACATTAGTAGCTTTATTTTCAACATCAAGGATAAAGATAATTTTTATTTGACAAGTGAGATTAAGGTTCCGATGGATTTAGAATTAAAAGGTGATTTATCAAATATAATCGATAAGCTGTCTGAAGATGAAAGTGAGGGGAATTAATTATGTTATGGACTTTAATGATAATAATGGCAGTATTGTTTATTTTAAATTTCCCTATGTATATAGCTATGATAGTTGCTCCATTAGCAGTAATTATATC
>CAZPZN010000086.1:0-8347 GCA_964590735.1 uncultured Tissierella sp. | reverse complement strand
ATAAATTTATTAACCATCCTGATAGATTAAAGACACCATTAATTAAAAGAGATGGTAAGTTTGAAGAGGCAACATGGGATGAAGCCTATAGATATATTAGAAGTAAGGTTAATGAAGTACAAGAAAGTGATGGTCCAGAAGCTTTTGCTGGTCTTACCTCTGCAAGATGTACAAACGAGGAAAACTATTTGTTTCAGAAGCTCTTTAGAGCAGTTATAGGAACCAATAACGTAGACCACTGTGCCCGCCTCTGACACTCCTCAACGGTTGCAGGTCTTGCAACTACATTGGGAAGTGGAGCTATGACAAATAGCATAGCGGAAATACTAGATACTGATGCTATGTTTGTTATAGGGTCAAATACTACAGAAAATCACCCTATTATCGGGGCTAGGATGAAAGAGGCAATTAAGAAAGGATCTAAGCTAATAGTAGCAGACCCAAGACGTATTGAATTAGCCGATTATGCAGATGTGTTTTTACAACTAAAACCAGGTACAAATATTGCCTTGTTAAATGGAATGATGAATGTAATCCTTGAAAAAGGGCTATATGACAAGGAATATATCGAAGAGAGATGTGAAAACTTCGAAGAACTTGTTAATATTATTAAAGAGTATCCACCTGAGAGAGCAGCTGAAATCTGCGGTGTTAGTGCAGAAGATATTGTAAAAGCAGCTACAATTTATGGAGAAGCAGATAAAGCAGGAATTTACTACACCATGGGTGTTACACAACATACAACAGGAACTGCAGCAGTAATGAGTGTTTCAAATCTTGCTATGCTTTGCGGAAACGTAGGTAAGGAAAGTGCAGGAGTAAACCCATTAAGAGGACAAAACAACGTTCAAGGTGCTTGCGATATGGGAGGATTACCTGCAGATTTGCCGGGATACCAAAAGGTATTTAAACCTGAGGTATTGGAAAAGTTCGAAAAGGCTTGGAATACTAAGCTGAATCCAAAAGTTGGACTTACCATTCCTGAAATATTTAATGGAGCACATGACGATTCAATCAAGTTCCTTTATATAATGGGAGAAAACCCAATGGTGTCAGACCCTGATATTAACCATGTAAGGGCAGCCTTAGAGCATGTTGACTTCCTAGTAGTACAGGATATATTTATGACAGAGACATCAGAATTAGCAGATGTAATACTTCCAGCAGCATCCTTTGCTGAAAAGGATGGTACCTTCTCAAATACAGAGAGAAGAGTTCAAAGGGTAAGAGGAGCTATTGAGCCTGTTGGTCAAGCTAAGCCTGACTGGGAGATACTAATGGAATTAATGAATTATCTTGGATATGAGAAGAGATACACACATCCTTCAAGGATAATGGATGAAATAGCTTCCTTAACACCATCCTATGGTGGCATAACTTATAAGAGATTAGAGCATGGCGGAATTCAGTGGCCATGTCCTGATAAAGATCACCCTGGTACAAAATACCTGCATAAGACAGCAATCGCAAGAGGAAGAGGCTTGTTTATGCCTGCTGAGTATACTGAAAGTGCAGAAATGCCGGATCATGATTATCCTTATGTGTTTACAACTGGAAGAATACTTTATCATTATCATACAAGAACAATGACTGGAAGAGTAGATGGTATTAACCAACTAGCTCCATCCTCCTATGTAGAAATTAATGAAGTAGATGCCAATAGATTGGGTATAAATGATGGAGATAGAGTAAAACTTACATCTAGAAGAGGTCAAATTGAAACTACAGCAAGAATTACAGAGATAATCGATGAAAATGTTCTGTTTATGCCATTCCACTTTGCGGATGGAGCAGCTAATATTTTAACGAATTCAGCCCTAGACCCGATGTCAAAGATATCGGAATTAAAGGTAGCTGCAGTTAGTATAGAAAAAGTTGATAATAATTAAAAGAAGGTTTTAAGTTTTCAGAGATGTGGCTTGTGTAATCCGAGGTTCTTCATATAGAATGCAATGAGGAATCTCGGGTTAATGGCTTGTTAGAATGGCTCTAATAATTGTTAATTGTTGATTTAAGCAGGATACAGAAATTGTGATTTTCAATTTTATGTAAATGCTGCTTAGTTTATTTATCTAGTGAATTGATAAGGAGATTATTATGAAAACCTATGAGCAGATTTTTAGATATGCAATGCAGATGGAATTGGATGGATATAACTTTTATAAAGATAAGGCTAAAGACATGTCCAATCCTACTACTGAGAAGTTATTCTTAAACCTTTCAAAAACGGAAATGGAGCATTATAAGTATATAGAAAATCTATTGAACAGGTATATTGAAACAGATTCCTTCGGCATGGATCCTGAGCTTCTTGACAGAGAAGAGAGCATATTCGAAGAGAGAGAGGATTCTGAGCACATTGATGCAACCCTTCAGGAATCGGATATACCAGACATAACTGTCTTAAGAATGGCATATTTAATTGAAAGAGACTACAAAGAGTTCTATCAAAATGCAGCTGACAACATAGAAGACAAGGAAGTAAAGGCTATCTTTGAAAGACTTTCCAAGTGGGAAGAAGGTCATGAATCCTTATTTAAGAGTGAATATGACAGAAGAATGAAAGAGTATATGACATTACCATGGGGTGGTTAATATGTTTAAGGTAGGAATAATTACATCTAGTGATAAAGGTTCTAAGGGTGAAAGAGAAGATTTATCTGGAAAAGTAATTAATGACATGGTTACCCTCAAAGGTTATGAAGTTTTAAGACAGGTAATACTTCCAGATGATGAAAAAGAGCTTGCTCAAGAAATGATATATATGGCAGATGAGCTTAAAGTAGATCTAATCCTTACAACGGGTGGAACTGGATTCAGTAAAAGAGATGTGACACCTGAAGCAACTATGAGGGTTATTACAAGGCAAGCCAATGGCATAGCTGAAGCTATTAGATTTAACAGCCTTAGTATTACTCCAAGGGCAATGCTATCTAGAGCAGTGTCTGGAATCAGAAGTGATACTCTGATTGTAAATATGCCCGGAAGTCCGAAGGCTGTAAAAGAATCTCTAGAATATGCTCTTGAAAGCATAAATCATGGATTGGAAATACTAACAGGTAAGGCAAATGAGTGTGCTAGATAGGTGATTTAGATGAAGAAATTTGGTACAGCAATTATATTAGCTGGAGGAAAAAGCTCTAGAATGGGCTTTGACAAACAGCTATTGAAAATTGATGAAAGAAGACTTATGGATAGCTTGATTCACAAGCTTGATAAGCACTTTGAGGAAATCATTATTGTCACTAATAGACCTGAGTTATATATTGGACTATCCCATATAATAACCTCTGATATATTAAAGGACAAAGGACCTCTTGGAGGAATTCATGCAGGCCTAAAGATATCCTCGAGTCAGTATGCCTTTATAGTGGCCTGTGACATGCCAAATATTAATATGGAATATGTAAACTTTATGAAAAATCAGCTAACAGACCCAAATTCAAAGGGTTGTATTACTGAATTTGGAAATTGGATAGAGCCATTTAGTAGCTTCTATTCAGCTGATTTGATGGAATATATAGAAGGATATCTAAATACTGGTAGACGATCCATCAATGGTTTGATTAAGGATTTTAAAATGACCTATATTCCAGAGGATAAAGCTAGGAAATTCAGCTCAAATTGGGATATGTTTCTAAATCTTAATACAAAAGAGGACCTAGATAATTATCTAGCCAATGCATCTGGATGGAGTAGATAGTATGGATGTAACAAAAAATTATGTGATTACAAAGGTAAAAGGAGATGATCTAAGTCATCTAGAAGACTTAGTTATACTTGAGTATCCCTTTACCATATTTATAGATGATGAGGAATTAATCACCCTGTTATGTACCCCTAAATCTCTTAAAGAGCTAGCTATAGGTTTTCTATATTCTGAAGGATATATAGAATCTATAGATCAAATAGAAAAGATTCTCCTTAATGAAGAAAAGGGTAGAGCCTATGTTTATCTTAAATATAGAAAGGCTTTCAATGAAAAGCTGGCAGGTAAAAGAACCATAACTTCAGGTTGTGGCAAAGGCACAGTTTTTTATAATGTATTGGATTCCTTTAAATCTAAGAAAATTGAGAAATCGTTACCCATTCATAGAGATGTTGTGGTAAAATTAAATAGAGAATTTAATCATAAATCAGAGCTTTTCTTAAATACAGGTGGTGTTCATAGCTGTGGCCTATGTGATATGGAAAAAATCCTCTACTTTGAAGAGGACATAGGAAGACATAATGCCTTGGACAAGATACTTGGTAAAGCATTTATGGATGGACTTGATCTATCTGATAAACTGATAATTACAAGTGGTCGAATATCCTCAGAGATGCTTATAAAGACTGCAAAACGAGGAATTTCTACCATTATCTCACGTTCGGCTCCTACTAGTCTAGCCATTGATATGGCTAGGGAGTTAAATATATTATTGATAGGATTTGCAAGAGGAGAAAAAATGAATATCTACACGAGTTTTCCGAGTTTAGACTTCTAAAGCATATGCTATGAAGTAAAAGCCTATAGGGAGAAGGAGAAATCCTTCTGCCTCCCGTATTTGGAAAGGAAGATATACAAACAGCCTTTCTTTAGGCTGTTTTTTTTACCTCAAAAAAATTTAAGGAGAGTGGTATTATGAAAAAAACATTAAGTATAACATTAGCCCTCTTGCTTATCCTAGCAACTTTAGTAGGATGTACAGCAAATGAAACCCCGGCAGAAACTCCTGCTGAAACACCAGTAGTAGAACAACCAGTAGTAGAACAACCAGCTGAAACTCCAGCTGAAGAACCAGTGGAGAAGGGAAGCATAATCCTTTCAACAACTACAAGTACACAGGATTCAGGATTACTTGATTTCTTACTTCCAATATTTACAGAAGATACCGGTATTGAAGTAAAGACAGTAGCTGTAGGTACAGGTAAAGCTCTACAAATGGGTAGAGACGGTGAAGCAGATATACTTTTGGTACATGCTAAAAGTGATGAGTTAACTTTTGTAGAAGAAGGACATGGAACTGAGAGACATGACATTATGTACAATGACTACATACTTGTTGGACCAGCTGAGGATCCAGTAGGACTAAAGGAAAATAGTCCAAACAATATCCTTGAAGGGCTTAAGACCTTATCAAGTGCAGAAGAGATCTTTGTTTCACGTGGTGATGATTCAGGAACCCATAAGAAAGAATTAGGAATTTGGAAAGAAGCAGGAATTGAACCAGCTGGAGAATGGTACTTATCTGCAGGAGCAGGTATGGGAGATGTTCTTAAAATAGCCCATGAAAAACAAGGTTATACAATTTCCGATAGAGCAACTTACTTAGCTCAAAAGGATAATTTTGATCTTGAAGTTATCATAGAAGGCGATGAAAACCTATTTAACCAATACGGTATCATCCCTGTAAATCCAGATAAAAATGATAGCATTAATAACGATGGTGCTATGGAATTTATGGCTTGGATGACATCAGAAAAGGGACAATCCTTAATAAAAGAGTTTGGTGTAGAAGAATACGGCCAACCACTGTTTATTCCTAACTTTAAATAAACAGTATATAAATTAACACTATTTTGCATTTTGCAAATCATGGTAGGTCAGATGAAGTCTAGCTAAATCTGTGAGAGAGAAGCGAGCTCACAGATTTGTGCTAAAGACTGTAAATTGTGCGAGAATTGGATGTGTGTTTTTATGGACTATATATTGGAAGGCTTCTCAGAAGCTCTTAAGCTATTAATTTCATTTGATCCTGAGGTATTTCGAATTATTATTCTTTCCCTAATAGTTTCGACCACGGCTACTGTAGTAGCTTCTTTAGTATTTATACCTATCGGTGTTTATTTAGGAATAAAAAAATTTAAGGGTAAGGGAATGGCATCTCGTTTAATATATACTTCCATGAGTATTCCCTCAGTTATTGTGGGTTTAGTTATAGCTATATTATTATCTAGACGGGGCCCTTTAGGATATTTGGATTTAATGTATACTCCAAAGGCTATGGTAATTGCACAGACCCTATTGGTTTCTCCACTTATACTAGGACTTACATATAATTTAGCTAAGAATAGGGGCCTAGAAATACATAAGGTAGCCACTACTTTAGGTGGAAATATAGGAGATTCCATTTTGCTTATTATTAGAGAGTTAAAGGTGGACATCCTAGTAAATGTGGCCACGTCCTTTTCTAGGGCTATCTCAGAAGTAGGGGCAGTTATGATAGTAGGCGGAAATATTAAAGGACATACTAGGGTAATAACTACTACCATATCCATGATGAATTCAATGGGGGATTATCCTATGGCCATTGCACTAGGATTAATACTTCTAATAATATCCTTTGGGATACATAGTTTTATATATTCCTATAGTCAGGAGGATTAAATGAGGCTTAATATTAAGAACTTAAGGAAAACATACGGAGAAAAAGTAGTTTTGGATATTCCTTACTTAGAACTGGAAGAGGGAAAAATTACTGGAATTACAGGACCAAATGGGTCGGGTAAAAGTACACTAGTAAATATTATCAGTGGTATGATCATCGAATTTGATGGAAATGTTTTATATAATGGTAAGCAGATGAATGTAGAAATCAAGAGGACTATGACTCACGTTTTTCAAAAACCATATCTATTTAGAAGAAGGGTATATGAAAACATAGCTTACCCTTTAAGAATCAGAAAAGTTGAGAAAAATGAGGAAAATAGATTAGTAAAGGAAGTCATAAATAATTTAGAAATTGATGATTTAGTAGATAAGAAAGGACACCTACTTTCAGGTGGAGAAACTCAAAAAGTAGCACTAGCTAGAGCTCTAGTATTCAAACCAGAATTACTGCTTTTAGATGAGCCAACATCAAATATCGATCCAGAGTCCATAAAGATTATGGAAAGGGAAATAGAAAGATTCAACAAAGAATCTAAGGGTACAGTACTTATTGTAACCCATAATCTGGAACAGGCTCAGAGGATTTGTGACAATATTATCTACCTGAGCTCCGGAAAGGTGGTAAGCTAAATGGATTTTTTTAATGTAGTAACTGTAGATGAAGCCAATGAGATAATTGATAAAAATTTTTCAGAATACAAGTTTGAAACAGAATTAGTAGACTTAATATATGGAACTAATAGAATTCTTGCAGAGGATATTATATCCCATATTAATGTGCCAGAGTTCAACCGCTCAACTGTAGATGGTTATAGTATCATCGTTGAAGATAGTCATGGTTCAACAGAATCCATACCAGGTATGCTTAATAATATTGGTAAAGTAGAAATGGGTGAAAAGCCCAAATCAGATATATTAAGAGGACAGGCTATTTATACTCCCACCGGTGGAATGTTACCAGAAAGTGCAACGGGAGTTATTATGATTGAAAATGCAGAGTTGATGGATGAAGATACTCTTTTAATATATAAGCCAATTTCCAAAGGAGAAAATATTATCTATAAAGGTGATGATATTAAAAAAGGAGATGTAGCTCTTAAGAAGGGAAGAAAATTAAGTCCAGAAGCCATTGGAGTACTGGCTAGTCTTGGTGTATCAAAGGTTAAGGTATATAAGAAGCCGAGATTTTATATTATTTCAACAGGTGACGAAATAATAGATATAGATGAAGAATTAACAATGGGTAAGGTAAGGGATATAAATTCCTACGCATTAATCTCCATGGCTGAAAATCTTGGCTGTGAGGTGGTTGGAAGAAATATAGTTAAAGATGATTATGATCTCTTGAGAGATGAAGTAGAGAAGGGCTTATTAGCTGCAGATATAGTCCTTTTATCAGGAGGTAGCTCAGTTGGAACTAGGGATTATACAGATAAGGTTATTGCTTCCTTTGGAGGCAAGGGAGTACTAATCCATGGACTTGCAATAAAGCCAGGGAAGCCAACTATAGTTGGGGAGGGCAATGGAAAACTAATCCTTGGTCTTCCAGGCCATCCTGTATCCTCAATTGTGGTATTTAAGGCCCTAGTTGAAGAATTTATTAGAAAAGGATTTGGGGTTACAGACCTACCTCCACAGGTTAAAGCCAGCATGGAAAATAACTTTCCATCTTCCCCTGGGAAGAGAACATACCATATGGTAAGACTTAAGAAAGAAGGAGATGGATACATTGCCTCACCTAGCTTTGGAAAGTCTGGCATGATAAGCCTCTTATCCCAATCCCAAGGATATATTGTAATAAAGGAACATGAGGAAGGGATTTATAAGGGAGAGGAAAGAGTCGTCTACCTTTTATAAAAAGAAATTCACAATTCACAATTATGGTAACGACCTGCGGTCGTTTATGTCATTCCGAGCGTAGTCGAGGAATCTGTGCGCCACGAAGTGCGTACAATATAGCGGGTGGGAATCCCG
>CAZPZN010000085.1:0-8377 GCA_964590735.1 uncultured Tissierella sp. | reverse complement strand
AGTTATATCTTTGGCACCAGTTAATTCAATTATTGGTGTTACTGCTTCAGTCATTTCAGCTACTGTTCGTGCATCATTTACATCATCTAAAAGCTCCAAGTATTCTACTATAGCCTCATCAATTTTTCCTTTGATTAAGGCAACAGTGTTATACGCATCTCTAACAATACCTTCAGTTGCAGTGTCCGCAGCTGTTTCGCCTCTATTAACTACAAATACTTTAGCAACTTCTTGTTTTTGATCTGCACTTAATTTTTCAAAAGATGCATATTTAAGTTCAGATAATTTTGCTGCCATGTTACCTTCACCATTGATTCTGTTAATATCAAAAATCAATTGACTTTCTGCTGCAGCTTTTTCTGCATCTGCTACTGCTTTTTCGAATACTCCAATAGCAGTTTCTAAAGTTTTTACTGCATCATTAAAGCTTTTCGTTGTAGTTTCTTCGTTTCCAAGTACTCCTTTAGCAACACCAACCGCAGCGTTGAGTGTTGTTGCATCTACATCTTTATTGTCTACAACTAATTTTTCTGCTTTTACAATTGCATCTGCAAGAGCTTTTTTAGCTGTTGTAAGAGCTGTTGCTGCATCTTTTTCTTGAAGTGTTTTAGCTGTAATTGAGCTTATAACACCATCTTTTTCAACGAATTTTTCAATTACGTCATTAACTGTTAATGCTGCTAATACATTTGATTTACCTGCTGCTACTAACTTTGCATCAGCATCGTAAAGTACTGCAGTATTTGCTATTTCATATGCCTTAGCATCAATCATTAATACATTGTCGCTAGCATTAACATAAGTTACATGTACCTTTCTTGAAATATCAAAACTTCTGTAACCCTTTAAATACAATGTACTTAGGGGTTTCTAGCTTCTTTGTCTACTTGTGTTAAGTTATGTTTTGCGACATTGCCCAATTTCAATTTTTCTGGTGTTCTAATGTTCAATTTCTCAAAATTTGATTATACAAATATTTTTTCCTAAAAATTATTATTAACAGTGGAAATATAAAGCTAATTGGCTTAACAAAGTAAAAAAACAATAAATTCTTATACAGTATAGAAGATCACTTCCTAAAAATAGGCATAGAAAAAGCCCTGAAAGCAAGTGCTTCAGGGAGAGCTTTGTGTTTTTGACATAAAAAATACGAGTTGGTGCAGGCACCCTCTCGCTAAAAACTGTATAAGTTTTTGTTCCATAATAATATTATATACATAAAGTACATTAATAGTACCATTTCTATTTTACTAATTAAATGTTATTCTTAATATTATATACCTATTTACCCAAAGATATCAAATTAAAGCACTATTAATCCCTTTAAAATTTTGATAGAAATAGCGTAACTGCTTTTCAAACTCCTACTTTATATATAGAAATGGAATGGGAAAATTACTATGCTTGGAGACGAAGTTTTTAGATAATTTGTAGAATTTTCTATTCAAAAATCACCCCACAGACAAGCTCATCAGTTATTCAATAGGGTGAGTCTAAGTTGTCTTATCCCATATATTTTCTATAGAGGTTAACCATCTGTTCCTTTGGTAGTCTGGCATAAATTCTTGTGGTATTATCATTTTTATGGCCTAATTCTTCACCTATAAATTCTAAGGGAGCTCCTTTTGAAAGTAGCACAGTTGCGAATGTATGCCTCATTAGGTGAGGAGTAATATTAATAGAAAGACCTGCTTTTTTACCCAAGCCGTTAATTATTCTTTGTATGGTTGTAATAGATATCCTATTATCATTTCTACCAAGGAATAGTGCCCCAGTACCTGAAGGGTGAGCATTTATATATCCTTCTAATAAAATTGCACAGGTTTCCGTAAAGTGAATAAATCTAATCTTTTTTCCTTTCCCCATTACCTTAGCTGTTTTGTCTTTTAAATCTATATCCTCTATATTCAATCTTTGAGCTTCAGCTACACGGCATCCAGATGATACTAATATTTCAAAGATTGTCCTGTTTCTAAGTGTTGATTTTTCAGCTTCTAATCTTACTTTAGCTAGATCAATTTTATCTATATACTTAGGAAGAGGCTTTGAAAGTTTTGGCCTCCACCTATTTTTAATTAGAGCATTGTTTATATATCCTTCTGATTGACAGAATTTAAAGAATGCAGAAAGAATACTAATATGTCTAATAACTGTATACTCATTATAACTTACATAATTATGATGTAAGTAATTCAATATATCTTCAGGGGTTAATTCTTCAATGGGCTTTGGCATTTCTACAAAGAACTTTTCCAAAAATCCACGATACATTTTAATAGTCAATTCACTCTTGCGTGCTATCTTCAAACTTAACAAATATTCATTTAAGATGCTTTGTGTTTCTTGATTAAATTTGTTATTTTCTACTACCCAATAATTTTTCAACTGTCCTACCCTCCATTATTTTTAAATGAATTGATCATATTGTAATTTCCTAACATGAGCATAAAGCCTAGTATAAACTTTTGTTGTATTAATGTTATCATGTCCTAAGAGATCTTGGATACAGTAAAGTGGCATCCCTTTTATTGCCAAATGAGCAGCCATCGTATGCCTTATCACATGTGGGGTTATTTTAATATCTAGTTTTTTAGAATACTTTTCAAAGTACCTCCGTATAACCTGTGCCCTTATTGGACTCCCAATATTACTTAAAAATAGATTATCATTATCATCTGTCCTTTCTGACAGATATTCTTTAATTCTTTCCCCACATTCAATAGTAAAAGGAATCATTCTATCTCTCTTTCCTTTACCATTTCTTATTATCACAAACCTTGAATCAAAATTAATATCGTTAATTTTTAAATCAGCTATCTCACTTACCCTTGCTCCAGTAGCATACATGGTTTCAATTAATGCTCTATCTCTTGGACTATCCATTACAATCTCTCTTAACTTAGCTAATTGTTCTCTTTCCAAGTAGAATGGTAATTTATCTTCCTTTTTTGGTATAGTAATTCCTATAGCAGGATTTGAGCTAATATAATTATCTTCAACACAGAATACAAAGAACTGTCTTATTGCATACATCCTTGATTCAATTGTTCTTGGTTTGAGTCCTTTCTCGGCAAGTGTAATAGCCCAGGTTCTAATATCTTTAGCTTTTATCTCATCATATTCTTTTTCACAGTTATTAAAAAAACTTTCCATTGAATATTTATAGCTTCTTAAGGTGTTTTTACTTAGTCTAAATTGAAATTCATCCATAAACATTTCTATTAGATTTTGTGTAGACAATAATGTACTTTCAGCTACATTCATCCCATAAACCTCCTATATAGACTAACTATTTGCTCTTGAGGTAGTCTTGCATAAATTCTTGTTGTATTTGTATCTACATGCCCCAATTCTTCGGCGATAAAATCAAGTGTAGAACCTTTTGATAGTAATACAGTGCTGAAGGTGTGTCTTAGGCAGTGTGGACTAATCCTCCTTTTTAAATTTGCTTTTTTACCCAGTCTCGTAACCATATTTTGAATACATTCCTTTGATATTCTGTTATTACCTCTACTAACAAATAGTGCATCTGTAGTATTTGGATGAGCTTTCATATATTCTTCTAAAAGAATGGCACAGCTCGAGGAAAAGTGAACCTGCCTGATTTTATTCCCTTTTCCCAATACCATAGCCGTTCTATCTTTTATATCTACATCGCATACATTTAATTTATATACCTCGCCCACCCTAGAACCAGAGGATAATAGAAATTCGAAGATTGTTCTATCTCTAAGGGGTAACTTTTCTGCTTCTAATTTTACTTTAGCCAGTTCTGATCCATCTAGGTATTTTGGAATAGGCAAAGGAAGCCTTGGTTTCCATCTATTTTTTACTACCACCTTATCTATATATTCCTCCGCCAGACAAAATTTGAAAAATACAGATAGTATAGAAATATATAGAGAAATAGTTGATTCCTTAAGATCTTTATACTTATCGCGAATGTAGTCTAAGATATCATCTTGGTTAATTTCATCAATAGGCTTTGATAGGTCCATAAGGGCCCTCACTAAATAATAACGGTATAATTCTATAGTTGTTTTACTTATATTAGATAATTTTAAGTTTAAAAGATATTCATTAAGAATTATTTGTGTTTGTGGGTCTAAACTTTCATTATCTACTACCCAATACTCTTCCATTTGGTTTTCCTCCAAATTAATTATTATTTACTGGAAACTATCATACTGTTTTTTTCTTGCGGCATTACTTAGTCTAGTATAAACCCTGGTTGTATTTATGTTGGTATGCCCTAATAGATCTTGTATATAACTTAGTGGCATTCCTTTTTCAGATAGGTGAGCTGCAAAGGTATGTCTTAAAAGATGAGGTGTAACTTTAAAACCAAGTTGTTCAGAATATCCCCTAAATAGTTGTTCTATCCAGCTCCTACTTAAAGGGACTCCCCATTTATTCGGAAAAATATATGGGCTATCATTATCAATGCTATCTAGATACCTTTTTAATCTCTCCGCACATTCTGGTGTAAATAGAATAAATCTTTCTTTATTACCTTTACCTTTAGTAATCCAAATCTGTCTTGTATCCCACTTTATATCTGATTTCTTTATATTTATTAATTCACTAATCCTAACACCTGTTGCATATAGCATTTCTATTATTGTTCTTTCCCTCTGATTATCTTTGACTAATTCCATTAGTTGGGCTAATTGTCTCTTATCCAAATATACAGGCAAGGAGTCATCGATTTTTGGAAGTTCAATTCCTGTAATTGGATTTTTTTTTATAATGTTTTCTTCCAAAAGGTATTTATAAAATGTGCTTAATGCCCCTAATTTAATTCTTATTGTCCTAGGCATAAGACCTTCATTATCAAGACTTGCATACCATTTTCTGATATCTCCTCTTTTTATTTGGTCGTACTGTTTTTGGGTGAAATTAAAGAATTGTCTTAGGGCTATCCCATAACCCCTTACAGTATCATTACTAAACCTTGCTTGATTATCTTTAAAGAAGTACTCTATCATATTTAATGTTTTTTCCATTATATCCACCCCATCTTTTTATTATATTCATCAATGATGTCCTGGGATGGAATCCTTGTATAAACTCTTGTCGTATTAAGATCACTATGTCCCAATTCATCACCAATGAATTGTATATCTGCTCCTTTTGCAATCATATTACGCCCAAAAGTATGCCTGCAACGATGTGGATTAAAATTATAGGGTAGTCCAGCTTTAACTCCAAGCTTAGTTGTTATCTTATAAATTCCTTCACCAGTTAGCCTATTTCCAAGACAGTTGATAAATAGAGCAGGATTTTCCCTTTTATGTTCTCTTAAATATTCTTTTAGTAGTAATGCACATTCTTCTGAGAAATGAACCTCTCTTATCTTTTTACCTTTACCAACCACTGTAGCAGTTCTATTATCCAGATCTAAATCATCTAAATTTAATGATGCAACTTCAGATCTTCTACAACCTGACGATAGTAAGAATTCTACTATCGCTCTATTTCTGACAGACATAGACTCGGCTGTAATTTTAACTCGTGCTTGTTCGTAACTATCTAAGTGTTTTGGAATGGAACTAGGTATCTTTGGCCTCCACCTATGTTTAACTAATACTTTTTTTATATAATCTTCCTCAAGACAATATTTAAAGAAACCAGACAAGACAGAGATAAATAGGTTAATTGTTTTCTCTTTTTTATCCTTATGGTCTGTATTAAGCCACTTAAGTACATCATCAGATTCTAATTCATCAAGTGGTTTGGGTGCATAGGTTAAAAACATTTCTATTACCCATCTGTATTTATCAACTGTAGCAGGTGATTTATTAGCTAGCTTTAAACTTTCTAGATAATCGTTTGCGATAAGCTTTGCCTCAGGATTTATATTTGCTGATTCTATTATCCAATAATTGTCTCTCAAACCTTCATCATCCTTTCTTGCTTTTATAATTTGGTATACCATTTATTCTTAAGAATTTATACTTGTTAGGATTATTAACCAAATTAAAAAATAAATACAAGAAATTATAAAATAATAGAGATTTTGTGTATATTTTTCAATTTATATGGGAATAATATTATATTTTGGTATTTGTCACAATGTATATATTGTGTTAATCTTAAGATTACTACGCCTAGTATTTGATGGGTTGGTATTGAAGTAAGATCATATCATTGAAGGAGGACTTAAAATGCTAAATTCTATTTTGATATATGTTAAAGAATGGTTGAATATAATTTGGGAATTTTTTAGACTTAGATTTAAGTCTAATGCAGAAAAAGATTTAGAAATCATAGCTCTAAGAAGTCAATTAGCACTATATATTAATCAAACTAAAGATAAGAAAAGGCCTAAGCCCATGTCCACTTTAGCCTTTAGGCAGCTCTGGGTTTTAATTTCCTTATTTGATTCAAGATGGAAATCACTTTTAGAGTTATTTGTACCTGCCACTGTTATTGGTTGGCACAAAAAAGCCTTTAAGATTTATTGGACAAGGAAGTCTAAAAGGACAGGTAGATCAGCTATTTCTAGAGAAGTTATAGCATTGATAAGACAAATACATAAGGAAAATTCTCTACTTTCTCCTGAGAAAATACATGAGCAGTTAGCTTTAATGGGACTTAAAAATCCTCCTGCACCAAATACCATAGCTAAGTATATTGCTAATACTAGAAAATCACCAACGGAAAAGCAAATTCAATCCTGGAAAACATTCATCAAAAATCATATGGATGTGACATGGGCTACTGACTTTTTCACAGTACCCACTTTGATGTTTGATATCTTATATGTATTAATAATTATAGACCATGGAACGAGAGAAATAGTTCATTTTGCTGTGACTAAAAGCCCCAATATGTTCTGGCTAAAGCAGCAATTTAAAAATGCTACTCCTTTTGACATAAAACCTAAGTACTTAATACATGATAATGATCCTGTTTTTAAATCTAAGGTTTTTCAGGAGTTTCTATTAAATTCTAATATACAATCAAAACCAACATCCTTTAGATCCCCTTGGCAAAATCCTTATGCCGAAAGAGTTGTTGGAACTATTAGACGAGAATTATTAAATCATATTATTCCTTTAAATGAAAAACATCTGGACAAGCTACTTAAAGAATATGTTGATAATTATTACAATACTAATCGTACTCATCAAGGTATTAATTGTCAAACTCCAATTAAGAGACCAAAATATATACCTATAGATGCTAAAAACATAAAAATTAAAGCAACTCCTGTACTTAATGGATTGTACCATACTTATAACAGAGTTGCGTAATGTGAACTAATCAAATTATATCAATATTTCTTTATTAACCTTTTTATAAAGGCTTCTTTGTTATGCCTTTATTTTTTTATCCCCTATTATATCTGGTTTTAGGGTTCTGCTTTTGAATTGTTTTGATCTTTTCTATCAAAGTTTTCATTATTTCATTGCCTATTTTATATTTTTTTGTTCAGATAGACTTTTTGAAGGGGACACCTTATTTATAGGTGTGTTGTATTTGACGGATACTCATGATTCAGTAATCAATTTTATGTGAGCTATTTACGCTTACTTTATAATCAAATCTATGTAGGCATATTTGATGAACAAAAAGAAAGAACCCCTAACTTAGGGGTTCCTCACTATTTTCTAGTATATCGTTGTTGAAGATACTTCTACAACCATTCCACTAGCAAATGTTACTTTTGCTACTACTAAATTTGGAGCATTTGACCCTGTACCAACTGTTCCAGCCATTGTCCAATAATCGTCACCTGCTACAAAAGTTCCACCTATTGTTGTATTATTCGGCAAATCTTCATATACCTTAGCTGTTGCTGTAATGGTAGCTTGTTTAGTAGTACCTAAATATAGGCTGATTTCAATGTTCTCTACATCTGAAACTTTGGAATTTACTAAAACTAACTCGCCATAGTAGTTAGTACCTACTATTGATGCTCCAACTCCAGTAACATCCATTGCTAAAATAATATCTAAAGCTGCAACCGCTGCATTAGCATGATCTTTAGCTGCTTGAGAAACTAAACCTTTTTCTGTAGCAGATAATGCTGCATATGCTGCACTAGCATCTTCTATATCAGCCTTATCAGCAAATACAACGTCTTCTTCATCTGGTAATGCTAATAACATATCTTCAACTTCTTTAGCTGCTCTTTCAGTAGGAGTTGTTGTTCTTGTAATAACATTATTCTTTACTTCAACTTGGTCACCAATATCAAGCATTCCACCTACTTCTAAACCAGTTCCAATAGTTACACCATCTTCAACAAGTTTAGTAGTTGCGTTGATAGTGTATATTTCATCTCCATCAACTTCAAATGCTGTTCCTGTAGTGTTAATATAAGTTACAACACCTGTAGGAACTACTGGACCTGCGCCTTGTGAACCAA
>CAZPZN010000084.1:0-8428 GCA_964590735.1 uncultured Tissierella sp. | reverse complement strand
ATGAACTTCTTATGCTTTCACATAAGCGTAGACTATATCATCACCTAATTTAGGTGTCCTCCGCTTCCACTACCAATAGCTTGTAGTGTACTCCCTTACGGGATAGTCGTTGAACGTTCTCCATATCTTTATGACTTAGGAGCTTGGCTGCTGATTGTCGATTATTTTAGGGACTTAGGATTTAACCTTATCCTATCTATCTAATTTTTTCTGCTTTCGCGACTTTCGCACTTACCTTTTCAGGTTATGCTGTAGTTTAGATAGCTTTACGAGTTTCCAGCAATTCAAAGGATTTTGGATAGTTATTCACTATCACTCCATGCTCTTTACGAACATGGGAGGCTGTCAACATTTTTCAAGTCTATAAATCAATTATAATGCTTTAATAGTATTTATAGACTTTTTGTAACTGTTAGTTACCTCCTCGTTGGATTCAACAGGTTTATTTTCAAACACACTTTCATATTGTTCTATTATCTTTTTATCATAATCCTCTAGGTTAAAATTATCTTCCTGAGAGTCCTCTAGTTTCACATCATTGATAATTTCCTCTAGCAAAGGGTCATGATCTATTTCCTCTTCAATGTCTACTTCCTTTTCTATATCTACTTCATCATCTGCCATTTCATCTTCAAGACTTACTTCTTCTTGGGATTCATCAAGTTCTAGGAATTCTTCATATATTGAAACAGCAGGGATGGTTCCTTTTGTTTCAAAGGGCTCATCTACTTCAAATAATATATCATCTTCTGAAAATTCCACATCATCATATTTATCTAGACCATTACCAAAGGGGATCCTTGGTTCATCAGTGATTACTCTGTCCAAATTTATGGCTGCGATATCTTCACAATCCTTACTTGCACACTGGTTACATGGATATGTTTCTTCATCATCTATAACCTTATCCAAATCAAGAGAAGCTTTAATATATGTCTTTATATCGTCATCATCATCCATTTGGACATCATTTTCAATAAACTCTGATTCAGCATTTCTATCATCAACTTCTTTAAAATCCTCCAATGGTTCAAAGAATTTTTCATCAGCTTCTAAATCGACCTCAATCTGAAATTCCTCTGGTTCAATAAACTCAACCTTTACATGGGACTTTTCATCAAATTCTGCTTCTTTATCCAAATCTATATTATCATCAACTTCTTCAACTATAAATCCACAACGATCAGGACTATCATCCAGCCTTATTTGCTCATCATCTAGAGTTTCCTCATGGAAAATTTCATCATCTAAATTCTTAATAATTTCCTCTTCTTTGATAAGTTTTTCTTCATCAGATATATCATCTAGGGATATTTCCTCTTCTTCAACAAAGTCCTCTTCTGATATTTCAAGTCCAGGTACTTCCTTAACTTCAAGGACTTCTTCCTTAATATCATCATCTATATCTTTAAGTATTTCCTCATTTACTAGGGATTCTTTATCTTCTTCTAGTTCCTTACTTACTACAAATTCTACCTCTTCTTCACTATCATCTATGATATCCTGGTCTCTTTCTCCTACTAGCCTATATTCAGATATTATAATTTCAGGTTTTTCACTTAAAACAACAGGCTCAGGCTCATCAGATGCTTTATTAGCCAAAAGATTATCCTCAAGATTTTTAATGTATCTTTCTATGGATTTATCTTCCCTTCCCATATATCCACCAAGAAGCACATTTTCCTCCCTAGCTAATACTAGACCACTTAGACTGTTAATTCTAATTCCATTGGCCTCAAGGTCCGATATATTAAAGGCTATATCCTCCCTACCCCTAGCTGTTTTTTCGGTATAGATTTTCCCAGGACTATAGGTCTTATTGCCTGCAATCAGCACTACATCGTAGTTTTGATTTGCTTCAGCATTTTCTACTGAAAGGGACAAACTGCCCTTAAGGCCTCTTATCTCAATTTTCACATGACCCTTTGGCTTTTTACCAGGGATATTGCAAAAATCGTTTTTTAGTATGATAAATTTCTTAGTATACTCTAAGTGTCCAGACATAAAAAAACCCCCCTATTAAACATTTTTAAGCCTTGGGGAAACTGCTGGCAGTTTCTACCCTATGCTAAAACGAGGCGGACGATAATATCACGCTGCTTGCTAATTTACTATGTAGCCACCACCAAAAAGATGGGACCATATTCGCCTCGTTATAATTATATGTTTAAAGGGGGTAATTCTGTACTAAGTTTGATAAAATCTTCTACCGAAATATTTTCAGCCCGCTCTTCTGGCTTAATTCCAACCCTTTCAAGCGTTTGCCTAATTTCCTCTTTTTCCAAATCAAAGCCATAAGTGGATAGGGCGTTGATTATTGTCTTCCTTCTTTTTGAAAAAGCCGCCTTTACCACTTTGAATAATTTCTCTCTATCTATATCTGGTAAATCCTTCTTTAGGTCTAGCTTAATTACAGAAGAATCTATCTTAGGTTGGGGCATAAATACAGTTTTTGGAACCTTGACTACAACTTTAGGCTTAGTGTAGAAGTTCACAAATACAGATAAAGATCCATAGCTTTTACTGCCAGGGCCAGCCGCCATTCTATCAGCAACTTCCTTTTGAACCATTACGTTGATAGATTCTAATTTTAAATCATCTTCTAATAGCTTACCAATTATTGGGGTTGTAACATAATATGGGAGATTGGCCACTAACTTTACAGGTCCACCGTCCAGTTTTTCTTCGATCAATGCTTTTAAATCTACTTCAAGAACATCTCCATATATTATCTCTACATTATCGTAATTAGCAAGGGTTTCATCCAATATTGGAAGTAGCTTTTTATCAAGCTCCACTGCTACAACCTTCTTGGCATTTAATGCTAATTCCTCAGTTAGGGTACCCATACCAGGACCTATTTCCAGGACATAGTCATCCTTTGTAATACCTGCTTCCCTAACGATTTTTCGAACAACATTTCCATCTATAAGAAAATTTTGTCCTAGGCTCTTTGAAAACTTAAATCCATATCGATCTAGGGTTTCCTTGATTTTATTAGGTGAATAGAGTCTCTTATTTTCCAGCTCCATCAATCCTTTCCATTGCTTCTAAAAATTCTTCTCTGCTAATCCCAAAGTTATTTAACCTGTTTAAAAGTTGCTTAGCATTAGAATACCCAATTCCAAGAATTTCACCTAGGTCTCCTCTTCTATTTCTAGAATCCTCACCACCTGCTAACCCAAAATCTATTAAGTCTTCTTTAGAAAATTGGGTGCTTCTGTCAACCTTTTCTGGGTGAGCCTTTCTTATAGCCTCGATAATATCCTCTTTTGAAGCATTCTCTACTCCAATATTACCTTTCTTTAAGGCCTTACCCTGAGGCAGAAATGCATGCTTTGCATTTTTTATCTTGCTAGATAAGTCTCTTCTTATTCTCTCACCTTCATAATCTGGATCTGTAAAGATTATAATACCCCTTCTTTCATTTAAGACTTTCAAGGTCTCTATAAGCTCCTTCTTATATCCAAATCCATTTGTAGCCATAACTTCACATTCTAATGCAGCCTTAACTGCAGTTATGTCATCTTTTCCTTCTACTACAATAACTTCTTTTATCACGGTACACCTCATTATTAAATTCATAGTTCACAATTCACAATTCACAATTAGGGAAACGCCCTATGGTCGTTGAGTCTATTGTCATTTCGACTGAAGCATAGCGAAATGGAGAAATCTCCTCTTTTAAAACCGGAGATTCCTTCAACCTTAATTTGCTCCGCAGGAATTTATTCCGGAGTACCCTTAGGGTGGACTGGACTCGGAATGACAGGATTATTACTTAATCCCAAATATCTCTTTAGCATTTCTACTTGTTGCTTTTGCTAGCTCTTCTAGTGTAATTCCTCTAATCTCTGCTATTGCTTGAGCTGTATGGGCTACGTATTTAGGTTCGTTTCTCTTTCCTCTAAATGGCTCTGGAGTGAGGTATGGGCAGTCTGTTTCTATTAGGAGTTTATCCAATGGGACTAGCTCTGCTACTTCCTTTGGAACTCTTGCCTTTTTAAAGGTCACAGGTCCACCAAGAGAGATATAAAAACCTAGTTTAATATAATCTAGGGCCATTTCTGGACTCCCCGAATAGCAGTGCAAAATCCCTCTTGTACCTTTTGATGCAGCATCCTTTAATATTTCAAAAGTCTCTCCCGCTGCATCTCTAGTATGGATGACTACAGGTAGGTCTAGTTCTCTTGCTAATTCTAGTTGTTCTAAAAATACATTTCTTTGGATATCCCTAGGTGAATTGTCGTAGTAAAAGTCTAGGCCTATTTCACCTATGGCAAGGACCTTTTCTTCCTTAGAAAGTTGTCTCAGTTCATCTAAATAAGTTTCTGAGACACCTTCTGCATCGTGGGGGTGGACTCCAACTACTGCATAGATATTTTCATATTCTTTAGCAAGGCTTACTGAAGCCCTGCTAGAGTCCATGTCTGCACCTATATTTATAACTAGGTCAATTTTGTCTTCCTTTAAGCTCGTAATTAGAGCTTTTCTATCTTCATCAAATCGCTCATCATCAAGATGGGCATGACTGTCTATAAACATTGTTTTCCTCCTAGGAGATTGTTGCTCCGTGATTAACTTCACCTATTGGTTGTAATAGGCTTAAATTACCCTTTGAATCCTCAGCCGCTAGTACCATTCCTCTGGATTCTATTCCTCTTAGCTTAACTGGTTTTAAGTTAGTAACTACTACTACCTTTTTACCCACTAAGTCCTCTGGACTATACCATTTTTTGATACCTGACACTACTTGACGAGTCTCAGATCCAAGCTTCAAAGTCAATACCAATAGTTTATCCGCTTTTGGATGGTCCTCGCATTTAATAACTTCTGCAATTTTTAATTGTACCTTTGCAAAGTCATCTATAGTTATCTCAGGTAGTTCTTCTACTTCTTCAATCTCTTCCTTTACTTGGTCTTTTGGCTCTTCTGTTGGCTGAAGACCTGCTCTTTCATCTATAAGCTTCTGGTTAGACTCATTTAATCTTACTAGTTCCTTCTCGATGTCAAGTCTAGGGAATATTACTTCTCCCTTACTCACCTTATTTCCAACAATAGTTCCTTCAGTAATATTCCATACCTTAGAGTCATCCCAATTTGCTTCATTACTTATTCCAAGCTGTCTACGGATTTCTAAGGATGTATTCTCCATAAATGGTTTTATCAAGATAGAAATAATTCTTAGGGATTCTGATAGATTAAATAAGACGCTATCTAGTCTTTCCTTATTTCCTTCCTTAGCTAGTACCCATGGAAGGGTTTCATCTACATATTTATTGGATCTTCTAACTAACTTCCAAACCTCTTCAAGAGCAGATGAGAAGCTTAGTTTATCCATATGGTCTTCTAGCTTAGGCCCAACTCCTACTGCCACTTCTCTTAAAGAAATATCAAAATCATCTTCCTTATTAGGTTTAGGAATTATTCCTTCATTATATTTTTCAACCATGGATACTGTCCTACTTAGTAGGTTTCCTAGGTCATTTGCTAAGTCTGAATTTAATCTTTGTAGGAATTTTTCCCTTGAGAAGCTACCGTCAGCTCCAAAGGTAAATTCTCTTAGAAGGAAGTACTTAAATGCATCTATTCCATATAATTCGATAATCGGTTCTGGGTAAATTACATTTCCCTTGGATTTAGACATCTTATCATCTTCAAACAAAATCCATCCATGACCAAATACCTTCTTAGGTAGAGGGATATCCAGTGCCATCAATAGGGCTGGCCAAATAATAGTATGGAATCTTACTATTTCCTTACCTACTAAATGAACATCTGCAGGCCAGAATTCTTTGAATTTTGTCTCATCTTCCGTTCCTAGGCCTAGAGCTGTTAGATAACAGGAAAGTGCATCTATCCATACATAAATAACGTGTTTATCATCGAATGGAACCTTAATACCCCAGTCAAATGTAGATCTGGATACAGATAAGTCCTCTAAACCATCCTTAAGGAAGTTGTTAATCATTTCGTTCTTTCTGGATTCAGGTTGAATAAATCCAGGATTATCTTCATATAGTTTTAAAAGTTTATCCCTATATTTGGAAAGCTTAAAGAAATATGCTTCTTCCTCTGCTATGTGAGTTTCTCTCCCACAGTCAGGGCAAACATGGCCTTCGTTTAATTGGGATTCTGTCCAGAAGGATTCACAAGGTGTACAGTAATATCCCTTATATACATCCTTATAAATTTCCCCTTTTTCGTATAGTTTTACAAATATATCTTGAACAGCCTTTTCATGATGAGCATCAGTAGATCTAATAAAGGCATCATAGTCGATTTCAAGCATCTTCCATAGCTTCTTTATATTTGCTACTATTCCATCAACATATTCCTTTGGGCTTTGACCCATTTCCTTTGCCTTGCTTTCGATTTTTTGTCCGTGTTCATCGGAACCTGTTGTAAAGAACACATCATATCCTTGTAGCTTCTTGAATCTCTTTATGGAGTCTGCTGCTACTGTAGTATAAGTGTGTCCAATGTGTAGATTATCACTTGGATAATAAATTGGTGTCGTTAGATAAAATTTTGGCTTTGACATAGTCTCCTCCTAAATAAATAAAAAAATCCCCCATCTCATATATAGAGACGAAGGTTGAATTCGCGGTACCACTCTAATTTATCCAAATCTTTCGATTTGAAACTCAATAGGTTAAAAACCATATAGTATAACGGCTATTTCCGTTACAGCCTTTTAGACTGTAAAATTCAGGGCCCATGTTCAGATCAGGTATTCGCTGGTTTTCACCACTCCCAGCTCTCTAAGGAATAAGTTGATCCTACTCTTCCCATCATTATCTTTAATATTAGAACAACTTCTAATTATATTTTATCATTCAGATAAATATTATACCAAGAAATATATGGCAAGTCAAATTTTTAGGAATATATTTCTATATTTTGAATATTATAAAGTTATGTGGCAAGTCAATTTCATACAAAACTTCTTTCATAAGTCTATGCGATACTCGGCTAAATCGCTGACAAAATTTGCTATTCCATAATATGTAACTGACTCTCTGAAGCAAGTTGTTTCAGTCGACCAGTAAGTTGGTTGAATTGTTTGTCTAATTTTGAATTATTTTAATATTGCGAATATGAGCTCAAAAATTTGACAAGTTATATATTATGCATTACAATATCAAAATAGCCGTAAAAAGTTACAAAATGGTTACAAAAAAGCAACAAAATAGTCAATATTGTAATCATATGTAGCAAATTTAAGGAGGTAATTTATGGATAGCAGTTTGATCAAAAAGGCAGGTAAGTTCAGAGTCCTTGTGGTCCTAGCTATAGTAGCAACATTGTCTTTAGGGTTTTATGTGTACCAAGGGAATGAGGTTTCCCTAAACTTGGATGGAGAAATTATTGAGGTGGTTTCCTACTCCAAAACAGTTGAAGAATTTCTTGGCGAAGAAGGAATTGTATTAAAAGAAGGCGGATATATTAACCTTCCATTAACATCGAAAATAAAGAATGATATAGACATAATAGTTAAAAATCCAAAAAATTACTCTATTGAAGTAAATGGTGATTTGTTGGAAGTTACATCGGTTCACAATAAGGTTGAAGATATTTTAAAAGATCAAAAAATAGAATTAGGGGAGATGGATTATACATTCCCCGGGTTTGACCAGAACATAGGACCTAATACGACTATTGAACTTTATAGAGTTGTAGAGGTTGTGGAATCTCACGATGTGGAAATTCCTTATGAAGAACAGGTTGTTATGAATAAGGAGATAGACAGAGGAGTAGTAACCGAAGTCCAGGCAGGAAAAGCTGGCCTTAGAAGGTCAGAAACTAAAAATAAATACGTTAATGGTATTCTTGATTCATCTGTTGTAGTAAAAGACGAGATAGTCTCAGAGCCCATACCTCGAATTGTTGAAAAAGGCTCAAGGGAACAAGTCGTTGCTACGTCAAGAGGAGACACAAGATATAAAAGAGTAATTACTATGAATGCCAGTGCATATGATTCATCTTATGCAAGCACTGGTAAAAGACCAGGTAATAAATACTATGGTATTACTGCCTCCGGTACAAAGGCAAGACCTGGTGTAGTTGCTGTAGATCCAAGGATAATTCCACTTGGAACTAAGCTTTATATCGAATCCCTCGACGGAACTAAAGACTATGGATTTGCTGTGGCAGAGGATACAGGAGGAGCCATTAAAGGTAATAAGATAGACTTATACTTTAATACTAATTCTGAATGTATAAATTTTGGTAGAAGAAACGTAAAAGTTTATATACTAGAATAAAAAGACAATAAAAAAAACTAAGCTAGGCTCCCATGAGCCTAGCTTAGTTTTTTTTCATCTCATATACTACTGTTGAAAAATAAGGAACATTTATACCATGAGGCGCTTCATTATTCCCATTTCCATTTCGCGCTCTGCGAAGCAGGAAGCGGGGTCAATCA
>CAZPZN010000083.1:0-8513 GCA_964590735.1 uncultured Tissierella sp. | reverse complement strand
GAGTTAAACATTTCCTAGATGATATAGCAAGACTAGATGCTAAAAATATACTAGTCGTGACCCATGGAGTAACAATTAAGGCAATCCTAGCCATAATTAAGAGATTAAGCCTTAAAGAATTTTCAAGTATTCCTGTATATACAGGTACTGCGCTTAATATTTGTGATATAAGTAAAGACAAGATTGAAATATTGGTTGAAGGAGATATTACTCATATTAGTTAATAGATGAGGACCAGAAAAACTTGATATCAATATCTAAATAATATATAATCAACGTAATAGTTTAATAATTTAATAAATTTTGGAAGTTGGGTGCGAATCCCACACTGTCTCGCAACTGTATTAGCGGAGTACATGCAAATATGCCACTGGGTAACTGGGAAGGCTGCAATGTGCAATGATGCTTAAGTCAGGATACTTAATCATTTGTGCTTTTTTCTTACGAAGGATAAGAAGATGCAATAGTCTATAGCTATGTATTTTTTACACCTATCTTTTGTAAGATAGGTGTTTATTTTTTTGCTAGGAGGAAAGTCTATGATTCACAGTTTGAAATTCAATAGGATTATGATAGCAGGAACTGGAAGTTCTTGTGGTAAGACAACAATTACCTGTGCTCTTCTTAAATCTCTAATGAATAAGGGCTTAAAGGTAGCATCCTTTAAAGCTGGGCCTGACTATATAGATCCAATGTTTCACACAAGGATAACTGGCACTAAATCACGTAATTTGGATATGCTTTTATGTGGAGAAAATACTACGAAGCAGTTATTTGTAAAAAACAGCCAAGGCATGGACATTTCCCTTGTAGAAGGAGTAATGGGCTTTTATGATGGATTGGGCATGAATTCTACAGATTATTCTTCTAATGATTTATCTAATAAAACAGATACTCCCGTTATTCTAGTAGTAAATTGTAAGGGTATGGCTCTTTCGGTTGCAGCTTTAATTAAGGGCTACCTAGAATTCGCTGAAAATAATATTAAGGGAGTAATATTAAACGGCATAAACCTAGGGATGTATCCATATTACAAGGAACTTATTGAGAATAATAATGGAATTAGGGTATTAGGCTTTATGCCAAATCTTCCGGAGGCTTCAATAGAAAGTAGACATTTAGGATTAGTTACTGCTGGTGAAATAGATGATTTAAAAAACAAGATCGAAATATTAGCTAAAAACGCGGAACAATATATTGATTTAAATGCCTTGTTGGAAATAGCATCAACAGCACCAACTATTTCCTATAGAGCATCTACTGTGAAAAAACTTGGTAAAACAAAGATTGGAATTGCAAGGGATAATGCTTTCTGCTTTTATTATGAAGATGTAATAGATTTATTTAAGGAATTAGGTGCTGAAATAATCTCGTTTTCTCCCCTTCATGACAAAAGCTTACCGCCAGATATTGAAGGATTAATAATAGGGGGAGGTTATCCTGAATTATACTTAGATGAACTTTCGAAGAATTACTCCATGCTAGAGAGTATTAGGACAGCTATATCTAATGGTATACCTACATATGCTGAATGCGGAGGTTTTATGTATTTAGGCAAAACCATTGAGGGTAGTCCTATGGTAAACCTAATTGAGGCAAATAGTGTATTGACTGAGAGATTACAAAACTTTGGATATGTACACCTTAAAGCAAATGAAGATAATCTTCTATGTAAAAAAGGTGATAGTATAAAGGGACATGAATTTCATTATACATGGAGCGATTTTGAAGGAGAATCTTTTATAGCAACTAAGATTTCAAAAGGAAAGAAAAGAGCCTGTATCGTTGCTAAGGAAAATATTTTCGCGGGATATCCTCATTTGCATTTATGGGGCAATGTAGACTTTGCAAAGAATTTCATAATTAAATGTATTGAATATGGAACAAAATTAGCAATTAAGGAGGGATAGCATGGCAAATATTATGATTCAAGGAACAACTTCTTCAGCTGGTAAAAGTCTTATGTGCACAGGTTTATGTAGAATATTCAAGGAAGATGGCTATAGTGTATTTCCATTTAAATCACAAAATATGAGTTCGAAATTTTACATAACAAAGGATGGAAAGAAGATATCAGTAGCTCAAGCTTTGCAAGCAAAGGCAGCCGGATTAGAGGCTCATACAGATATGAATCCCATTTTATTAATTCCCAATTCAGATAATGGCTCTATGGTTGTGGTAAATGGTGAAGAGATTTCCAGTATGAAAGCAAATGACTACTATAAATTCAGAATAGGGCTTAAGGACACAATAGTAGAAAAATACAGAGAAGTAGAATCAAAAAATGATATAGTTGTAATTGAAGGCGCTGGAAGTCCAGCAGAAATAAATCTAAAGGAAAATGATATTGTAAATATGGGTATGGCTGAAATAGCTGATGCACCTGTATTAATAGTTACGGATATCGACAGGGGTGGTGCTTTTGCAGCTCTTTATGGAACGGTAATGTTACTTGAGCCTCAAGAAAGAGCAAGGGTAAAGGGGCTCATTATCAATAAGTTTAGAGGAGATAAAACTCTTCTTGAATCAGGAGTAAAAATGATAGAAGATTTGTTGAATATCCCGGTAGTAGGTGTTGTACCATATATTCCTCTTGAATTAGTGGATGAGGATTCATTAATAGATAGAGAAAAAAGATGCAATAATGAAGACCAATCCCTTGAAGAAGAGGAAATTGAGTTAAAAAGACTTGCAGAAGTATTAAGAAACAATTTGGATATGAAATATATATATAAAATTATGGGCTTAGTTAATGATTAATATATTATTTGCAGTTGTATTAGATTTTTTAATAGGAGACCCCTACAGCTTTCCTCATCCAGTTAAGCTTATGGGTAAGATTATAGCCTTAGAAGAGAATATGGCTAGAAGGGTATTTAAGTCTGATAAGGGGCTTAAATTTGCTGGAATAATTATTGTAATAGTAAATTTATGCTTAGGATTTTTAATACCCTTATTATTACTTAAGTCTGTGGAGAGTAACAAAATAGCCTATACCCTTATGAATATCTACTTTATTTATACTTGTTTAGCTGCAAGATGCCTTCATCATGAGGCTATAATGGTGGCTAAAGCCACGGATAAGGGCTTAGATGAAGCTAGAAAAAGGTTATCCTATATAGTAGGTAGGGATACCAGACAACTTTCTGAAGAAAGTATCATTAAAGCTACTATTGAAACAGTGGCAGAAAACACATCAGATGGGGTTATTGGTCCATTATTTTATATAGTAATATTTGGACCACCAGGAGGCCTTGTATATAAATTTATAAACACTATGGACTCCATGCTAGGTTATATGAATGAAAGATATATGTATTTAGGATATTTCCCTGCTAAAGTTGATGATTTACTTAATCTAATACCAGCTAGAATCACTGGATTATTGATGAATATTGGGTCTCTAGCTAGATTTGATATAAAAAACGGCCTAAGAATTATGAAAAGAGATAATAAAAATCACAAAAGCCCCAACAGTGGATACCCAGAAAGTTCTGTTGCAGGACTCCTTGGGATTCAACTTGGTGGAGGAAATTATTATCATGGGCAATATGTAGATAAGCCTTTTATTGGTGATACAGTCAATACCATAAATAAAGAGCAAATTAAGTATACAATCGAAATCATGTATAGGACAGAATTGGCTTTTTTAATACTTTATGGATTTGTATTGCTTTTAATTAGCTGAGAGGAGAATTATTAATTATGAAAAAATTATATGGAATTGGAACTGGTCCAGGAGCTTCAGATTTGCTTACTATGAGGGCGGTCAATGTTATAAAAGGTGCCAATATAATATTTGCGCCCAATAATAAGGGAACTAATATGGCTTTAGACACTGCAAGGGAATTTATTGAAGATAAGAAAATTGTCCTAATTGATTTCCTAATGGGACAGGTAAGAAAGGAGGACTATAGGAAGGCAGCCGAAATAATCTATAATGAAATACCTGAAAATGAATATGGTGTATTTTTAACTATTGGAGATTCTATGATCTATAGTACTTTTATCTATATTATGAATGAATTAGACAATTGGAATATAGAAACTGAGATAGTGCCAGGCATACCATCCTTCGTAGCAGCAGCCTGTGCAAGCAAGACACCTCTTACGGTAAAAGGGGATACATTTTTACTTTGCGACGAGTATAATCCTAATGTAATTGAAAAGGTTGATTCTATTGCAATTCTTAAAACCTTAAGTGGAAAGGAAGACCTATTAGAAAATCTTGAAGAAAGAGATTTTAAATATACATATATTAAAAGGGTAAGTCTTGAGAAGGAAGAAATTCTTCAAGATAAAGATACAATTATTAAGGATAGGGATTACATTTCCTTGATTTTAGGTAGAAAACAGGAGGCTAACTATGAAGAGGAATAAAGTTTTAATACTACTTTTATTATTATCTATATCAGCAAGCTTTTTAGTTGGATGTACAGATACTGCAAAGTTATCCAATACAGAAGTAAAGGAAGATATAGGTTCAAAAGATGAATTTGGCATAACAATAACTCAAGATAGTATTTCATTTGAAGATGGAAGAGGAGAAGAGATTAGTATAAATAAAAATCCAGAAAGGGTTGTAGTTTTGTTCTCTTCCTTTATAGATATTTGGACAAAAAATGGTGGAGATTTAATCGGGATAGTTGAAGATACATCTGGAAGACCTATACCTGGAACTGAAGGGGTGGAAACTGTAGGTCGAACTGGGGCTATTAGCTTAGAAAAAATAATTTCATTAGAGCCAGATTTAGTTATCTTAAGCTCTAATACTAGTTCACAAATGGAAATGATTCCTTCATTAGAACAAAACAATATAAGTGTTATGGCACTTGATTATAAATTTAAGGATGACTATTACAAGTTAGTTAAATTATTTTCGACCATAAATGAAAGAGAAGACTTATATGAGGAAAATGCTATAGCCATAGAAATTGAAATACAAGAAATTATTGAGAAAACTAAAAATGAAAACCCCTCAAGAGTATTTTTTGTGTCAGCATCATCTAAGAGCCTTACGGCAAGAGGGTCCAATACTACATTAGGTGAAGTAGCAAAGGATTTAAATGCCATAAATATATTAGATGGACCAAATAATTCTTTGGAAGACCAAAATTTTTCTATGGAAAAATTAATTGAAGAAGATCCAGACTTTATTTTCGTTCAAATCCATGGTAGTGACGAGGCAAAGGTAATAGAAAGAATTAAGGAAGATGCAGAGTCAAATCCAGCTTGGGCATCTCTTACAGCTGTAAAGAATGATAGATATATCTTCTTGCCTAAGGATTTATTTACTTATAAAGCAAACCATAGGTATGCAGAGGCTTATGAATATCTAGCAAAAATATTATACCCTGAAGTCTTCAGTAAGTAGAAATATGAGAAATATAAAGAAGAATTCAATTATTCTAGTATTTATTATTTTAAGTATCATTACTTTTTTTTTAAGCGTTGGAAATGGTGCTGTTTCCATAAATCCTCTAGAAATCATAGAAACCCTTTTATTTAAAAAGGATACTAGTAACTATCAAATAATTTGGAATGTAAGGTTACCCCGTACAATAGTTGCAGCATTAGTTGGCATAAATCTTTCTTTATCTGGAGCAATTTTGCAGGGAATAATGAAAAATCCCTTGGCTAGTCCTGGAACCATTGGTGTTTCAGCAGGTGCAGGTTTGGCAGGATTAATTATCTTAATATTATTCCCAAATTATTACTACCTTCTTCCCATAGGATCATTTGTTGGGGCATTAGGAGCTACAATGCTAATCTATTTACTAGCATGGAATGGTGGGCTTATGCCTACTAGGATGATTTTAGCGGGAACAGCGGTATCCTCCTTATTTGGTGCAGGAAATAATGCCTTGATGACATTTTTTCCAGATAGAGTATCAGGGGTTTTAAGTTTTATGGTAGGTGGATTATCAGCTATTACATGGTATGAGGTAAGGTTGATTCTACCATATACCATTATAGGCAGTATAATTTTAATGTTCTTACCTACTAGGCTTAATATACTTATGCTTGGAGATGAGCTAGCAACTGGGTTGGGATTGGACGTAGAAAGGACAAGACTTCTTTTTATAGTACTATCCTCTCTATTAGCTGGAAGTGCCGTGAGTGTAGTAGGATTATTAGGTTTTGTTGGGCTGATGGTTCCTCATATTACAAGGATGTTGATAGGGTCTGATTATCAATATTTATTCCCCGGAACTATTTTCCTAGGGGCCACAATGGTAATGGTGTGTGATACTGTCTCAAGAGTATTATTTCAACCAATGGAAATACCTGTAGGAATTGTTATGTCTGCCCTGGGTGCACCATTTTTCCTATATCTGCTTAAGAGAGGGGTAGGTTATCATAGGCATAAAAGCAAACAAGATCACAATTAAATATGGAGATAAAATTGCAGTTAACAAAGCTTCCTTAGAAGTGAATAAGGGAGAAATAGTTACAATTATTGGTCCTAATGGGTCAGGGAAATCAACTCTAGTAAAAGCAATTTCAAGAACTTTAAGGATTGACCAAGGTGATATTAGCTTAGGGGGAAGAAATATAGAAAATATACCTACAAAGATTATTGCAAGAAAACTAGCTGTCCTACCACAGGTGAAAACAATATCCAACGATATTACAGTGGAATCACTAGTATCCTACGGAAGGTTTCCCCATCTTGGATTTAGGAAGAGGTTGGGAAAGGTAGATAATGAAATAATTAAATGGGCTATGGAGAAAACGGGCATATTCCCCTTTAAGGAAAGAAATGTAATGACACTATCAGGAGGCGAAAGACAAAGAGCATGGATTTCCATGGCATTAGCTCAGAAGCCATCTGTGCTTATATTAGATGAACCAACTACATATTTAGATGTTTCTTATCAGATGGAAGTTTTAGAGTTAGTTAAAGAGTTAAATGACACCCTTGGTATTACTGTTATAATGGTTCTTCACGATTTAAACCAAGCTGCAAGATATTCGGATAAGATATATGTACTTATGAATGGGCAAGTATGCAGATATGGTAACCCTAAAGAAATAATGGATTCAGATTTACTACGTGATGTATTTAGAATTGAAGCAAGTATATATGAGGATAAAATAAACCACTGTCCCTACTTTATCCCCAACAAAATTGTATAAATTAATTGTCATTCCGAGACTAGTCGAGGGATAGGTTTAAAAGATATGAGGAGGTGAAAGGATGAAACATGGAGGAGATTTACTAACATATGAGAATCAATATGATGGTGACCTAGTTGATTTTTCTAGTAATATAAATCCATTAGGTCCCCCAAAGGGTTTAAATGAAATATTGATAGATAGTCTTCCGGATTTGATATCTTATCCAGATATTAAATATAGAGAACTTAAGAAAAGAATTGCAAAATACTTAAACTGTGAAATAGAAAATGTTTTAGTGGGAAATGGTGCAGTTGAAATAATAAATAACTTTATTATAGGAGCCAAAAGGGTAATAGTTTGCACCCCATCATTTATAGAATATGAAGAAAGAGCTATAGTCCATGGCAAAAAAGTTGATAAAATACCCTATAAAGAGGATTTCACCATAGATATTGAGGCTTTAAAGGATATAAAAAAGGGTGATTTGCTTATATTAGGAAATCCAAACAACCCTACAGGCTTAAGAATCCCACAGGATGAATTAATAGAGATTTATAAAATAGTAAGAAAAGAAAAAGCCTTCTTATTATTAGATGAGGCCTTCTTTGAATTTTGCCCTAAAGACTATGATAGCATAGAAATATTTAAGAAATATGATTATGAAGGGATTGGAATCATCAGAGCAGCAACTAAATTCTTCGCCCTACCTGGTATTAGACTTGGATATGGGTGTACTTCTATAGATAAGGTAAGGGACCTATCTAAGATAGAACTACCTTGGAGTGTAAATACATTAGCCGATGCAGCAGGCCAATATATATTTGATCATAAGGAATATATTGAAGAAAGCAAGGCCTATATAGATAATGAAAGAAAATTTCTTTTAGGTGAACTATCAAAGATTGAAGGACTTCATCCCTATATAACCCACACTAATTATATATTTATAAAACTAGAAAAATGGGATGAGGAAGATATATTTAACTTTCTCTTAAAAAGGGGAATAGTGATTAGGAAATGCTCTAGTTTTAAGGAGCTGGACAATAAGCATATAAGAGTTGCCATAAAAGATAGGTCAAATAATTTAAGATTAATACAAGACTTACATGCACTTAAAGAGTTATAAGGCAAAAAGGATTGGTTATGGGTTTCTTTTATTCTTTTGATTTTAAATAAAAAACTAGGAGGAATTATAATGAAAAGGAAAAATTATCAGTTTATAGGCGTTATAGCATTGCTATTATTAACACCAAGCATCAGTAATGCAATGCATATTATGGAGGGCTTCCTACCTGCAAAATGGGCTATATTTTGGGCAGTATTATCCTTGCCTTTTTTAGCAGTAGGACTAAAGAAGGTCAATGAAATATTCAAGGGTGATGTGAATGCAA
>CAZPZN010000082.1:3378-8606 GCA_964590735.1 uncultured Tissierella sp. | reverse complement strand
ACAAATCATTTAAATCTGAAGTAGCAAATCGACCACCGTCTAATTGAACCATTGGTCTTAAATCTGGTGGAATAACAGGGATAACGTCTAATATCATCCATTCAGGCTTATTCCCAGATTTTCTAAAAGCCTCTATTACTTCCAGTCTTCTAGTTATTCTAATCTTCTTTTGACCTGAAGCATCCTTTAATTGAGTTTTTAAATCGTTGGATTCACCCTCCAAGTCGATATTTGCTAGCAATTGTTTTACAGCTTCTGCACCCATCATTGCCTTGAATTTATTACGATGGGTCTCATATGCATCTCTGTATTCTGCTTCAGTTAGTAGTTGCTTTTCATAAAGAGGGGTATCTCCACCATCTATTACTATATAAGATGCAAAATATAGTACTTTTTCTAGAGCTCTAGGGCTCATGTCAAGAATCAGTCCCATTCTGGATGGAATTCCTTTGAAGTACCAGATGTGTGATACAGGGGCAGCTAGTTCAATATGCCCCATTCTCTCCCTACGAACCTTTGACTTAGTTACTTCAACACCACATCTATCACATACTACACCTTTATATCTAACTCTCTTGTACTTACCACAATGGCACTCCCAGTCCTTTGTTGGCCCGAATATTTTCTCGCAGAACAATCCTTCCTTTTCAGGTTTCAAGGTTCTGTAATTTATTGTCTCTGGTTTTTTAACTTCTCCCTTAGACCATTGTCTAATCTTTTCGGGAGATGCCAAGCCAATTTTTATTGAATCAAATGTGTTAGTCTCTAACAAGGAGTATCTCTCCTTCCATTTTAAAATAATTTTTAATCATTCTAACTATACTAATCGAAATCTTCCTCATCATCTAAGTTATCCACTTCGATTTCTATATCATCGTCTTCATTTTCCTCTATAAGAAATCCTAGAGGTATTTCAGGCACAGTTCTTATCTTGGAATTTCTATTTTTTTCTTCATCCCCGTCATCATCGTCGTAAGTATCAGCGACTAGTTCATTCCCAATCAATTCTAAATCTGACAAGTCTTCATCTAAGGATTCTTTTATTTCAACTTCACCCTTATCTTCAGATAATACCTTTACATCTAGTGATAAAGACTGAAGTTCCTTAATCAATACTTTGAAGGATTCAGGAATACCTGGTTCAGGAATATTTTCTCCCTTAACAATAGCCTCATAAGTCTTAACTCTACCTACGATATCATCTGATTTAACAGTTAATATTTCTTGTAGTGTATGAGCAGCACCATAAGCCTCAAGTGCCCAAACCTCCATCTCACCAAATCTTTGGCCACCGAATTGTGCTTTACCGCCAAGTGGTTGCTGAGTTACCAAAGAATATGGTCCAGTAGAACGAGCATGTATCTTATCATCAACAAGGTGATGAAGCTTAAGCATATACATGTATCCAACAGTAACTGGCTTATCAAAATTTTCACCAGTTCTACCATCTCTAAGTTGAATCTTACCACTATCAGGATATCCAGCTTCCACCAAGGCATCTATAATATCTTGCTCATTAGCACCATCAAATACAGGAGTTGATACATGCCAGCCAAGCTTTTTAGCTGCCAATCCTAAGTGAACTTCCAATACTTGCCCAAGGTTCATACGTGAAGGAACCCCTAGTGGATTCAACACTATCTGCACAGGTGTACCATCTGGTAAATAAGGCATATCCTCTTCAGGAAGGATTCTTGAAATAACCCCCTTATTACCGTGACGACCACACATTTTATCTCCAACATTAATTTTTCTCTTAGTGGCAATATAAGCCCTTACCATCTGATTTACACCAGGAGGAAGCTCATCGCCATTTTCTCTAGTAAATACCCTTACGTCTATAATAATTCCAGACTCTCCATGAGGAACTCTTAAGGAGGTATCCCTTACTTCTCTGGCCTTTTCACCAAATATGGCTCTTAAAAGTCTTTCTTCAGCTGTAAGTTCAGTTTCTCCCTTAGGTGTAACCTTACCAACAAGTATATCCCCGGATTTAACTTCAGCACCTATGCGAATGATTCCTCTTTCATCTAAGTCCTTTAGCATTTCTTCTCCCACGTTTGGAATATCCCTTGTAATCTCCTCTGGTCCTAGTTTAGTATCTCTTGCCTCTGATTCATATTCTTCAATATGAACTGAAGTCAAGACATCATCCATAACCAATTTTTCGTTTATAAGCATAGCGTCCTCATAGTTGTATCCTTCCCAAGTCATGAATGCGATAAGAATATTCTTACCAAGAGCAATTTCTCCCATTTCAGTACTTGGCCCATCGGCTATGATTTGGCCCTTCTCAACTTTTTCACCATATTCTACTATAGGTCTTTGATTCATTGTTGTACCAGCATTGGTTCTCTTGAATTTTAGCAACCTATACTTATCTATTTGATTATCTTTATCTCTTCGGATTAAAATTTCATTTGAAGAAACTTTATCTACTACTCCAGAATTTTTTGAAATAATAACTATTCCAGAATCCTTGGCAGCTCTATATTCTATACCTGTTCCGATTATAGGTGCTTCAGTCTTTAGTAAAGGTACTGCCTGACGCTGCATGTTAGCACCCATTAGGGCTCTATTTGCATCGTCATTTTCAAGGAAAGGAATCATGGCCGTACCAACAGATACCAACTGCTTTGGCGAAACATCCATATAATCTATGTCAGAAACTGGAAATATATCTATAATTCCAGCCTTACCTCTGGCAATTAACCTTTGGTTAACAAAGTGATTATTTTCATCAAGTGGCTCATTAGACTGAGTAATAATCAACTCATACTCTATATCAGCTGTTATATATTCAATCTGATCTGTAACTTTCCCAGTTGCCTTGTCTACTTTTCTATATGGTGCTTCTATAAATCCATATTCATTGATTCTAGCATAGGTTGTTAGAGATGTAATAAGACCTATATTTGGTCCTTCAGGTGTTTCTATAGGACACATTCTACCATAATGGGAGTTGTGAACGTCTCTTACCTCCATACCTGCTCTATCCCTACTTAGACCACCAGGTCCTAATGCTGACATTCTTCTCTTATGAGTAAGCTCTGCCAATGGATTAGTTTGGTCCATGAATTGAGACAACTGGCTAGATCCAAAGAATTCCTTCAAGGATGCAACTACCGGTCTTATGTTTATAAGAGCTTGAGGTGTGGCTACATCTATATCTTGAATAGTCATTCTCTCTCTTACAACTCTTTCCATTCTTGAAAGGCCGATTCTAAATTGATTTTGTAACAATTCCCCAACACTTCTGATACGTCTATTTCCTAGATGGTCTATATCATCTGTTATACCCACACCATAAAATAAGTTGAACTCATAAGATATACTTGCTAATATATCGTCCACTATAATATGCTTAGGCGAAAGTTCCTTACTTCTTTCAAGGATTGCTTTCTTTAGTTCTTCCTCATCATCATAAAGGTCAATAAGTTCCTTCATTAAAGGATAATATATCTTTTCTTTAAGACCTAAATCAGCCAATGAAAATGGCAAATCAAAAGCCTTAGCATTTACAAAATTATTACCCAATACCTTTATTTCTTTACCGTCATCAAGTAAGATGTTGATAGAGTTAATTCCAGATTCTTCTATCTCAATAGCCTTATCTCTGGAGATTTTCTCACCCTTAGCAATAAGCAACTCTCCAGTTTCAGGATTTATTATGTCATGTGCTGCTCTCTTACCAAATATTCTGTTATAAAGGGCTAATTTTTTATTAAACTTGTATCTACCAACCTTAGCTAAATCATATCTTCTAGGATCAAAGAATAGATTATTTAACAAGGTCCTAGCACTATCTACAGTAGGTGGCTCACCAGGACGAAGTCTCTTATAAATTTCTATAAGTCCCTCTTCCTCAGTTGTTGTACCATCCTTTTCGAAGGTTCTCAACAATTGCTCTGTTTCACCTAATAGTTCAACTATTTCACTGTTTGATACTACTCCCAAGGCTCTTAGTATGGTAGTTATTGGTACTTTTCTAGTTCTGTCAATTCTAACATATACAATATCATTTGAATCTGCTTCGTATTCCAGCCAAGCTCCTCTATTGGGGATAAGAGTGGATGAGTAAAGTCTCTTACCTGTTTTGTCAATCTCTTCTCCATAATAAACCCCTGGAGATCTGACTAACTGGCTTACAACTACTCTTTCTGCACCGTTAATTATAAAAGTACCCTTTTCTGTCATTAAAGGCAAATCACCCATAAAGACTTCTTGTTCCTTTACTTCGCCAGTCTCTTTGTTAATGAGCCTTACCTTAACTTTTAATGGTGCTGAGTAGTTTGCATCTCTTTCTCTTGCTTCATCCTCATCATACTTTAGCTGCTCACCAATATGATAGTCAACAAATTCTAATATTAGGTTCCCGGTATAGTCTTGGATTGGACTTATGTCCTCAAAAACCTCCTTTAACCCCTCCTTAATAAACCACTCATAGGAGGAGGTCTGAACCTCGATCAAATCAGGCAGCTCTAGTACTTCATCAATACGGGAATAACTCATTCTTACCCGTTTGCCAAATCTTACAGGATGTACCATGTAAAAATTCACCCCTTATTAAACTAAAATTCCAAAAGCATTACTTTTGGTAATTCTTTCAATTAACTAGTAATATTGCCTTACTTTTAATACTTTATACAAGAAGGCTATTATTTCATTATTATGCAATATATTATACTATCACATCAAATCAAGCCTGTCAATGTTTTTGTTTATTTGAATATCAGTGGTAATTGCATAGCAATTACTTCACACCCTTTTATATTACCCTACTTGTCATATAGAAATCATAACTTTTTATATGAGAAAAAAAGCTCTCTTACGAGAGCTTTTTATATATGTCAAATTACTTAACTTCTACTGATGCGCCTACTTCTTCTAATTTAGCTTTTATTGAATCTGCTTCATCTTTTGAAGCGGCTTCTTTAACTGCCTTTGGAGCATTGTCAACTAATTCTTTAGCTTCTTTTAAGCCTAATCCAGTTAATTCTCTAACTACTTTGATAACCTTAATCTTTTCTCCACCTGCTGAAGTTAAAATTACATCGAATTCAGTTTTTTCTGCTGCTTCTGGTGCTGCTGCTGCAGGACCTGCTGCTACTGCTACTGCTGCTGGAGCTGCTGCGCTAACTCCGAATTCTTCTTCTAAAGCCTTTACTAAATCTGATAATTCTAATACTGTAAGGTTTTTTACCTCTTCAATTAAATTTAATACTTTT
>CAZPZN010000082.1:0-3368 GCA_964590735.1 uncultured Tissierella sp. | reverse complement strand
AATATCCCTCCGAAATTTTTATAGTTTTTTAAGCTGCTCTAATTAAGCTGCTTGTTCTTGTTTTTCCGCTATTGCATTTAATACTACTGCTAGACCTCTGATAGTACCTTGAAGAACATTTGCGAATCCTTGGATTGGAGCATTTAATCCTCCAAGTGCTTGTGCTATAAGTACTTCTCTTGATGGTAGTTCAGCAAGGTCATTTACTCCCTTAACATCGATTAACTTATTATCTACGATACCAGCCTTGATTTCAAGCTTGTCATTTGCTTTTGCAAACTTAGAAGTAATTTTAGCTGCGGAAACTGGATCTTCATAACCAAAAGCTACTGCTGATGGTCCCTTTAAGAACTCGTTAAATTCTTCTAGTCCAGCATCCTTAAAAGCTAATCTCATCATAGTATTTTTATATACTTTGTATTCAACACCTGCTCCTCTATATTGGCTTCTTAACTCAGTAAGTTGCTCTACGTCTAAGCCTCTATAGTCAACAAGAACGATGGATTGTGCTTTTTCTATCTTCTCTTTGATCTCTTCAACAAGATCACTTTTTACCTTAAGAGTTTCTTCTTTCAAATCATTCACCTCCCAGATATAAACACTTCTTTGCAGTCTCGTAACTCAAATCTATTAGTTGCTGCGCTCACATAGATTTGCTACTCGTTGCATTTGACCTACCATCGATTTATTAAACCCACAAATCCGGTTAGGTAATAAAAACAATAAAGGTCTCTAACGTAGACACGTAGAGACCCTAATTTCATAATTAGTTAGATTCTCACCTCGGTAGGATAATTAAACCAATGGTCCCCACTGTCTACGGTTTCTATTTATTTGACTGTGTTAGTATATCAACTTTGTATTAGTTTGTCAACTACTCAGATAATTTTGCAGAATTTATTTTAATTCCAGGTCCCATAGTACTTGATAGTACAACTGACTTCAAGTATTTACCCTTTGAAGAAGATGGTTTTGCCTTTAATAAAGCACTCATAAGCGTATCAAAATTCTCTTGTAATTTTTCCGCACCAAATGATGCTTTTCCTATAGGACAGTGAACTATATTTTGTTTGTCTACTCTATATTCAACTTTACCTGCTTTAATATCATTAATAGCATTAGCTACATCGAATGTTACAGTACCGGATTTAGGGTTTGGCATTAGTCCCTTAGGTCCTAATATTCTACCAATTCTACCTACAACACCCATCATGTCAGGAGTTGCAACAACAACATCAAAATCCATCCAACCTTCTTGTTGAATTCTCGCTACCATTTCATCGCCACCAACGAAATCTGCACCTGCTTCTTGAGCTTCGGTTACCTTATCTCCTTTAGCAATTACAAGTACTCTCTTAGTCTTACCAGTACCGTAAGGTAATACAACAGCACCTCTTACTTGTTGATCAGCATGTCTTGAGTCAACTCCAAGTCTTGCTGACAATTCGATAGTTTCATCGAACTTTGCCTTTGAAGTCTGAATAACTAATTCAATAGCTTCATTAGCATCATATTGTTTTGTTTTATCAAATAACTTTACGCTATCTTGATAATTCTTACCTCTTTTTGGCATTTATTTAACCTCCTTGTGGTATTAACGAAATTATTTTCTCCCACTATACTTATTGTTCTACTTCTACTCCCATACTTCTTGCAGTACCTGCTACCATGCTCATAGCAGCTTCAATAGAACCTGCATTTAAATCTGGCATTTTAGTTTCTGCAATTTCTCTCAACTTATCTTGAGATAATTTTGCTACTTTATTCTTGTTAGGCTCTTTTGAACCTGATTCAATTCCTAAAGCCTTCTTAATCAATACTGGCACTGGTGGTGTCTTAGTAATGAATGTAAAGGATCTATCTTGATAAACAGTAAGAACTACTGGTATTATCAAGCCTGCTTGATCTGCAGTTTTTGCATTGAACTCTTTTGTGAATTGCATGATGTTAACTCCATGGGGTCCTAATGCTGTACCTACAGGTGGTGCTGGAGTTGCTTTGCCAGCTGGAATTTGTAATTTAACTAAAGCTATGACTTTTTTCGCCATGAACTTCCACCTCCTCAATAAAATGTGGTTTAGCGGGATAATCCCTCCCACTTGCGTAAATCTATTTAAAAAGCAAATGCTTAATAAAACTAAATCTTTTCTACTTGTTCAAAATCTAATTCAACTAAAGTTTCTCTACCAAACATAGAAACAAATACCTTTAGCTTTCTTTTTTCCATGCTCAAGCTTTCAACAGTACCTATGAAACTCTCAAAAGGTCCAGAAGTTACTTTGATAACATCCTTTACTTTAAAGTCTACAGCTTCTAATACTGTTTCCTGAACACCTAAAGCCTTAACTTCTTCATCTGAAAGCGGAACTGGCTTTGATGCTGGTCCTACGAACCCTGTTACGCCTCTGGTATTTCTAACAAGATACCAAGATTCATCATTGATAATCATCTTCACAAGAACATACCCAGGAAACATCTTTCTTTCTTTTAGCTTTTTTTTCCCAGATTTGGTATCCATATATTCTTCTGTCGGAACCGCAACTTCGAATATATCGTCTTTCATCCCCCTATTTTCAACCATTTTCTCAATATTTGCTTTAACTTTATTTTCATGGCCTGAATAAGTATGAACCACATACCATTTAGCTTCCTTAGCTCTTAAATCTCTACCTATGTCATTATCTGTCATAATGCAGGGACCAACGGCCCTTCCCTCCCTTGTACTACTAAATAATAAATGATAATAACTTGTTTAAAACAAGGTCTAAAACATAAACAATTATCGCAACAATTGTACTTAGTAATATAACAACCCCTGTATAATTAGTAAGTTCTTTCTTATTTGGCCATATTACTTTCTTTAGTTCTGATCTAACCCCTCTAAAATAAGTAGTCATTTTTTCCTTAGTTGTAATAGTATTAGTATTTGTAGTCACAAATTTCACATCCTTAACTAATCGTTTTTAATATACTACTTTGTTTCTTTATGAGCAGTGTGGGTTTTACAGAATTTACAGAACTTCTTTAGTTCCACTCTTTCAGTAGTATTTTTCTTATTCTTCATAGTAGTATAATTTCTTTGTTTACAGTCTGTACAAGCTAAAATAATTCTATCTCTCACCAAAAACACCTCCTAATATACCTATATATCATAATCCCATTGATTTAGGGCACAATAGTCCAATATTAATAAGCTACTTATATAAACTATCATAAAATAATTTCAATGTCAATATTTTTTGAATTCACAATTCACAGTTTAATTGAGTTAGGTCATTAAAACAAGGGAGGAATATCCTCCCCTTTTAAATCCTATTCAATAACTTTTGTTACAACACCTGATCCTACAGTTCTTCCACCTTCACGAA
>CAZPZN010000081.1:0-8610 GCA_964590735.1 uncultured Tissierella sp. | reverse complement strand
CCATATATTTCAGCCATTGGAATGTTTAAAAGTCTTGAAATCGTTTGAAGGATTTCTAAAGGTAAATAGCCAAATACGTTTTGTGCTTCCTGTAACACTGGCATCAAAGCTCCAGATGTTTCCTTGTGATCTTGAATAAACATCCTGAAGTTTTCGATTTTTTCTTTGTTCTTTTCTTTATCAAATACGAACTCCATCTTTGTCCTCCTTTATTTATATACATTTAAGCCTTTGGCATTGATTTATTAAGGCTAAAACAGTATCCTTATTTATGTAGCAAAAACATTTTTACATCATATATGTTATAATATTTAAAGACATATGTCAATTAAGTATAACATGCATGAATTACCTATTTTGACTAAATTTCCTATTATTCAGCAAATTTATTCAACTACTATACTATATAATAATTATCGATGTAATTCTAGGGTAATTTTACTAAAAAATCTCGGAGGTTATTAATGGACTACCTAATGGAGTATTTAATACTAATAAATCTAGTAACTTTCTTAGTATTCGCAGTGGATAAAAAAAGGGCCCAAAGGGGCAGATGGAGGATTCCTGAAGCCTGGCTATTTGGACTTTCATTTTTTGGAGGAAGTTTTGGGGGACTCTTATCTATGTATATTATGAGACATAAGACAAGTAAAATAAATTTTGTCTTAGGAATGCCTTTCTTATTAATAGCAAACTTTTTAATAGCTTATTATTTGACAGGACTTTTCTAAACAAATAGATGGCGGAAAATCCACCATCTATTTGTTAGTCATCTATTCCTACCATAACCGATGTTGCCTTGATTACTGCATAGGCATCTTTTCCTACTTCAAGACCTAGTTCCTCAATGGAGTTCATTGAAATAGTCGATGAAATAATATTTCCTCCGCCTATGTCAATCTTTACTATACCATTTACAGCACCTTTTTGTATGTCAATTACTTTTCCTTTAAACTGGTTACGAGCACTTAATTTCATGAAATTTCCTCCTTTGCTTTTGTATATATGATACCCAAAGAAGGTTTAAGATATCATTTGTTGATAGCATAGCATATATTTTCTTAGTATCTTCGTTTTATGTAAAACTAGTAGGAATTTTTTAAAATGTCTTTACCATTTGATATCAATAACTTATTAGCACTGATTAAGCTGGTTCAGATTCTACTTTTATTTCATAGGCATATGGATTAATACGGTGATAATATTGTTTAGAAGCAATTCTAATTCATATGCACAAACTTCTGCATTCTCTTCTTCTATAATTTAATTTCTTTCCAATAAAGCAATAGTTTTCTCTATATAATTTCTTTTCATTGCTAGCCCTTTCAAATTGCAAATATTTTCTTAGTATTCTGGTTTATGTAAATTTATTTATAAATTAATTATCTCTTCAATTTCATAGTTCTCAGAAAGTAGAACAATAAATAACCTATCATCCCACCAATGCAATTAAGAATAATATCATCTATATCAAATGAACCTAACATAGTAACAAATTGAAAAGTTTCAATTGAAAATACACTTGCTAATATTATTAAAAATGTCTTATATAGTCTTTGGGCATTATTGTAAGTTAAAGGTATCAATAGGCCCAATGGAACAAATAAAACTATATTTCCTAAAATATTTTTTAATGCCCACAATTGTGTTATATTATTTAATTGAGGTTCAATAGTTCTAAGGGGTACTAAGTTATAGTTCCAAATACCATTACTTCTATTTTCTATTATGGAATTTACTCTGCTAGTAATATCAGAAAAAGAACCACTAAATTTAATTGCAACAAATAGAAAAAGAAAAGCAAAGTATCCCAAAAGAATTTTATGGAAAATAGATTTTTTCATCTGCATTGTTTCTCTCCTTCAATAAGATTTAGCTTTATACCAGAAGTAATTACTTCTGGTATAAAACTATGTATATTGTGAATATTGTATATTATGAAATATGTCCATTAAATGAATATCTGTTAGAATTTGTTGGAACCTCAAAACAAACATAATATTTTCCAGTCGAGCTAAGCCCCCTTAAAGTAGCCGAACCGTAACCATTAAAAATTGTTATTTCTTTGCTTGTAACTTCTTGTTTTGAGGAGTTGAAAACACGAATAGTAACTTTATTGTTAGTCCCCCCATACTCTTTTAATATAGTCCAATTATCCACTAACACATAAATTGAACTTGCACCAGTAAGCCACTTACTTGTATATACTCTATAACCCACATCTTCTACTTGATAGTTATATTTAGAAATAGATAGGTTATGAACATCTGCACCGCTAGACGGTGGATTAGCTCCATATGGCTGCACTCCAACTCCAATAGGTGACGGTGGTATAGGTGTTAGAATGTCTATGTCTCCTGCCGCCAGAGTACTTGTACCCATTCCTAAAACCATAATTACAGATAATGCAACTGATAGTAGTTTTTTAAACATATGATTGTCCTCACTTTCTTAATAAGATTTAATAGTTTTCTTTAGTAATTGTTAAATTCATTAGTTAAATACACACTCATGACCAATAAATGCTATATATCGCAACACTGAATTAATCCTTGCTTTTCAATATTTATTTTTTACATTTACTTCTCCTTATTCTTCAACCTCTCTGGCATCCTTGGTTCGTAAAAATAAAATACTGACATTGTTCTTGGTGATTAATTTCTTATTAAAAGTATAAACCTCATATCCCTTCACTTTATTATAAGCATATAAAAGTGTATCTACAAAGTCTAGTTGTCTTCTACCGAATAAGTGAAAAGCCTCTTCTAACACCTCTATATCGTTTACGACTATATTTCTATAACAGAATAACTCAAGTAGAATATCACTTATTTCATCATTTTTTACTCTATACACCTTATCAAGGACATATACAATTTCTGCAATTACTTCATTAGGCAAAAGAATCTCATTATCCTCAATAATCATTGTAGCCTTATCTGATAGTTCTTTATGGTAATTAAGCAAGTATCGTGACATGCTCCCACCACTTTAGAAGTGGAGGCTTCTTGGGAAGTACTGACTAGTGTCAGTATATTTATCGAGCTAACCCCATTTGCCCAACGGTTTCACTAATAATTGTTATTCTTTGTACCTTGCATATTTTACGCATAGAAGGAAACGCTAATCGCTTGGTTATCGCATTCATAGCTAATCGATTTCTCTATGCAACCTTATATATGCAGTTATCAAGGTCGGTATCTCCCAATCAATTTATTATAGTGTAAACAACATAATCATTACCATAGATAAACTTTTTTGTAAAGCAGCTAGCAACTCTATTAAGATTACTAGAAAATTAAAATGGCTGAGCCCTATTCAATATAGAACTCAACCCTTATCAGTAGCTTAATTTATGTACCCAATTTTTTAGTATCGTTCAATATATATTGAGATAGCCTTTTTACATATTTCTAATTGAAATTCGATCTATAATAAATAATAGAATCACAAAAGATAGAATCATTAAAACTTGAGCAAATCCTCTTAAAAAATCAAACATATACTCTTTACCTCCCTACTGTGTTTTTTATTGTTACGGTGAATGGTCCTGGAGTTATAGTAGTGGTAGACTTGTTGATAGCATAGCATATATTTTCTTAGTATCTTCGTTTTATACATAACTAGTAGCATTTTTTGTAAAACTGGTAGTGTTTTTTTCTAGCAATACTGCCATATATATTCTGAATTCTTTATCTACAATCTCATAATCCATGAAGCCATCATATTTACTTACTATATCCTCTAAAATAATTAAACCATAACCATGGTTTTCCTTATTTGCCTTGGAGGTCATACCCCTATGGATTATGATATTATCTTGTATACTGTTGATTATCTCAAAGTAGAGATAGTCCTTTTTAGGATGTATGTTGATTTTTATCCTTCTCTTACTTATATCTTCAATCCCTAAACTAGCCTCAATAGCATTATCTATACTATTGAATAAAAGAGAACTTAAATCTACTTGATTTATGGATATATCAGGTGGAATTGCTGCATTTACTATAAAATCTATATTATGTTTCTTTGCTTCAATATTTTTTTGGTTTAAAACAATATCAGCTATTTCATTCCCACTCCTTATGGAGTTGGAGATAGCTTCTACATCTCCAATAATCTCATTGATGTATTGGTCAATTTTATCACTTGCTTTTGAAGATATCATATTCTTAATATTTATCATATGATTATTGATATCGTGTCTTATTTTTCTAATTTGTTGATTCGTCTCTTCATTCATCTTTAGATATATATCTGTTGCCTTATAATGCAAGTCTATAATAGCTCTTTCCTTTTCTTTGATATAGTGCTTGTTTAACTCTCTCATAAATATGTAAACAGCTGCATTTATAATAAAATATGAAGAACATATAAATATGAGTAAGAGTGAGAATTCATTAATTTCATCAAATCCCCTAGTTACATCAAACAAAAAAATCATGCTGATTATTGAAAATCCATATATAGACCATACTAAAAGATTGTATCTCTTTGGTAATATGTTCTCTTCAGGACTGATATGATTTACTATGATCAATAACAAAATGCATTTAACAAATTTAACCAAAAGTCCAATTATTATCCTACTTGTGCTGTATGTTGAAACTATATCCTCTGCTGATATGTCAAATATATATCCTATTAAGCTTATGGGAAGAATTTCAGATACAATTTGTATTAAATTAAAAAGCAAGTTATAGAATACTTTATCCGTTAATTTGCCCTTAAATGCCAAGGAATATATAAAATATATCCCAACTCCAATAAGCATTCTCAATTCCTGTCTAATATTAATAATAGTTAAATTAAAAATAATTATAGAAATCAAGAAGGAAAGAAATAAGTAGGTTCCGATTTTAAACCTCTCAGATCTACCCAATATTTGTCCCAGGAAAAATGCAAATAACAAAGCTTCTATAAGACACCACATATATTCAAAACCCATGTTAAATAGTTCCATCTCTTAATCCCCCCTGGTAAGAAATGCTTTCTTTACTTCAGGCATCTTATACCTGGACACCGGTAATCTATCCCCATTATCTAATTCTATGGTATCTTTATCTATTCGTCTTATAGCTCTGATACTGACTATCATTCCTTTATAAATAGTGATAAACCCCTTCATACTAAACATCTCTTCAATTTCTTTAAAACTCATATTTGTAATGGCATATGAATCTGTTAAGGTATTTACATTAACTTTTCTATTGACTATATTAAAATAAAGAATGTCTGGTAAACTTAATTTAATCATTCCCTCTGTTATCTTAAAATCATACCCTCTTGCATTTTCTAATAATCGTTTATATGCTGCATCAAGAACAGGTTTAATTTCCTTATCAAAGTGGGATTTTCGTACGAATCTAAAAGTATCTAATTCAAATACCTTATACACCTCTTCATCTAATGAGGTTAAAAAAACAAGGATAAAGTCCTTATCTTTTTCCCTCAGTGTTTTGCCTGCCTCTATTCCGTTCATTTTAGGCATGTCAATATCAAGAAATATTAGGTCATACCTTGTTTTCTCTTCTTCTACTTCCTTTATTAAATCCTCTCCGTCAAAAAACATATCAATGGTAGCTTCATAATCATTGGATTTAAAATAAGCTTCTATTAACTCTTTCAAACGCTTAATAAATATTCTATCATCCTCACAAATAGCTATATTAAACATAAGCACTTCCCCCTTAGTGCAATATATCCTTTATATAATATTACCCTTATAGCCATCCATTATATCATATTTGCTTCCTTAGTTTTTCTCCAACTATTCCCATATTCATTGCAATTGCTATTAGGGAATTGGATATTACTAAGAATATGCTATGATATCCCTCCAAGGTTAAAAGAAGTATTTCAATCAGCAGAATAAAAGTCAGCATTCTATTCTTCCGTTCATTACTTTCCTCTATTTGTTTTATGGTCTTTGGTCTGGAATTATTGGCTAATGGAGTGGATAAATATATTTTAATAACAGCGTATACTAAAAAAGTAATTCCAACTATCAACTGAGCCCCTTTTGATAAAATCATAGGAGGTACTACAACTAAAAGAAATACCAAGAGCGTTAACAATAAGCATTTTCCATATGTATTACAGTGAAATCCCCCGGTATATCTTTTTAAAGATATAAATACAGCAGTAAAAATTACGGCATACTCTATGACTCCAAGAAAAAAACCTAACAACAATAAGATTAATACGGTGATAATATTGTTTAGAAGCAATTCTAATCCATATGCACAAACTTCTGCATCCTCTTTCTCAATAATTTGATTTCTTTCTAATAAAGTAACAGTTTTCTCTATATAATTTCTTATCATTGCTGGCTCCTTCAAATTGCAAATATTTTCTTACTATCATCCCATCAATGTAATTAAGAATAATATCATCTATATCAAATGACCTAACAAAGCAACAAATTGAAAGGTTTCAATTAAGAGTACACTTGCTAATATTATTAAAAATGCCTTATATAGTTTTCTATGATAAGAGCTATATTTAGTTATTCTTAATTCATTGGCTACAGTAAGCGTTACTTTTTATTTCTAAATGAAATAAATATATAATTGATAAAATAAGTTATAACAGAGATTGATAACGCTTTTGTATTATCTGTTTTTATAAACAGACTATTTACTCCCATAAATGCTAAATTATAAAGAATAAACGTTCTAATGCTTTTTATATCCATATAATCACCCTTATGATTTTGATTTGACTAAACTTTTATCATGGTTTAAACTGGGCATAACCTTATTGATAGAATTTAAATTTGTTGTAATGCAACAAACAAACTACAACCTAAGTTTTATAAAGCTTTAGGTTGTAGTTTAGCATAATTCAATTGATATTAAGGTATAGCCACTAATTGCGTAGATTTCTGATATTGAGTTATACTATCCCCACCCGTGTGATTAGAAGACTTTGTTGTCCTATCAACCCTTTTCATTCTATAATCACCTATATGATTTCCAAGTGAGTCAAAATATCCAGGCCCCAGGATTTGGTAATAATGTCTTGTTGAAAAGTATATATTTTCTTCATCCATCTCTTGGAAATAATATGATCCAAATCCTGCGGCTGCTAATTTACTTAATTCCGTAGCACTCTTCGCCCATCCAAAGATCCAACTAAAAATAGCACTAGTAAAGGCTGCTTTTGTAGATTTTATGAAGAGTTTACTAGTAGATCGATCCCATGTTTTAATATGATAAAACTCAGTAGGGTATTCATTTGTTAAAGTGTTTCTATTATCAGTATTAAAATTGGAAATTAACTCCGAATTTAATTCTGATATTACTTCTAGCTTTGGATATTTTAACTGAATTCTATTTCCCTCATTTATAATATACTCTATTTTTTTACTTTCTAACAAATCAATAACATTTTGATCAATAATTGATTCCTCATGATATTGTTTCATCGAAGAAATACGTATATCTCCATTGCTCTGTCCGAATGCATTCGAAAAGCTAGTCATAAAAATTGTAATCACCATAATTAAACAAAATAATTTTTTATTCAATGTTATTCCCCCTCTTTTATATTTTTATTTAAGCCTAATGATTAATCCTATTTAGGATTATCCACAAATTACATCCTGTATCTTCTCTTCCTCCTTTAACAATTTCTTTGGCATCTTTGGTTCGTAAAAATAAAATACTGACATTGTTCTTGGCGATTGGTTTGCAACCTCCATTGAAATTTTCGCTACAGACTCCATTAATTTCTTACTTATGTTGTTCATGAATCTCACCCCCCTATTCTTCCAACAAAAAACTATGCTATCAATAAGTCTTAATTTAATAGAGTTTTACTCCTAGACTTGTTGATAGCATAGCATATATTTTCTTAGTATTTTCGTTTTATGTAAAACTGGTAGCTTTTTTTGTAAAACTGGTAGGATTTTTTTAAAATGTCTTACCATTTGATATCAATAACTTATTATCACTGATTAAGCTGGTTCAGATTCTACTTTAACTCCACTAAATGCTTCCAATACTTCATAGGCATGTTGTTCTTCTTCAACCTAAGATTCTTTCTGCCGGCTATGGATATATGCTGGTAGTAGGATTTCCACATCTCTTGGTAGTCCTCTTCAGCCTCATGGATAATGAGTTCATCTTCCAATTCAAGCTCCTTAATTATCCATTCCTTTTGATTATATAGGGCTGCAATATTTCTTTTTATATCGTGGATGATCCAGTTTTCATTGGAGATTCGACTGACAAAATGAGGAGCAATAAGACCAGTTATATTATACTGGGGCTCATAATTTGCATAGAGAATATTATTTTCCAGCATCTTAAATCTTAAAAGCCCCATCATATAGTGTCTTTCCCGTGAGACTTTCAGATTAATCTTATCCATTGTGAGTACATCCTCATTAGCAAGGTTCTTATCTATATTTGCCCCTACTTTATATCCCAGTCTAAGGTAGTTTAGAATAGCTGCTCCACTTCCCGGTAGTTCAGACAGGTATACATAGAAGACCCTCTTTAAAGCTTCAGATGAAATCTTCTCCTCAATGGATTTATATACCTTTGTAGCCTTAAGGGAGTCCTTTTTAATTATATATCTTTCATAGAGAAAGTTGTTCTCTAG
>CAZPZN010000080.1:0-8743 GCA_964590735.1 uncultured Tissierella sp. | reverse complement strand
TGCAGTAAATCACGAACCGCACGTGGGAAAAGCTGCGATTATAAATCTATGCTCAAAAAAACGGATATTGAACCACTTGTCATTGAAGCAATCAGAGAGCTGATTAAAAACCAAGATTTTGCAGAGGAAATTAAATCAAGAATAGGTAAAGAGATTGATACTTCAACTTTAAATAGAGAACTAAAAAACTATGAATCTAAGCTTAGAGAGGTAGATATTAATAAAGCTCGACTTGAAAACGAAATTGACAGTCTGCCTGAGGATACTCGTTTTAGGGAACGCAAAGTCCATGATATGACCCTCAGACTTGATGGCCTATATGACATCATCGTAGAACTTGAAGAAAAAATCGACGATGTCAAGCTACGTCGTAAAGCCGTAGAACAAGATGCCATTACCTTAGAAAATATCTATACGCTACTGGCAAACTTTGATAGGATATACGATAAAATCAGTGATGAAGAGAAAAAATCCCTGATTTCTTCGTTAATCAAAGAAATAGAGATTTTTCCATGTGATGAAGCTGAATTGCCCTTAAAGTCTATTTTGTTCAATTTTCCTGTTTATAAAGATGGTGCAGACGTGTGTGAATTCTTGTGGGACAAAAGGACGCACGTCTCAACGTGCCTTGAGGTGACAATAAAGATGTCGTAAGTTGATATTACCACCTTGGTGGAAGGATATATCTTTTATGAAGAACATTTACTAGAATTTTACAATCTTTTAAATTGCAAACAACAAAACCCTCAAATTGTTGACCATTCGAAGGCTTTATTCATTGCACTTTTTTATTTATTCCAGTCTTTTCTCTATTTCTAATATTTCTTGCACCTTAGCAAGCTCCCGTCTTAATTCTTCCTCAGTTGGCATGTATAATTTATATTTAGAAGCATAGATTTGGTTATTTCCTTCAGGCAAGGTATATTTGACGACTGAATCACTTTTGTCTGCACATAGCACTATACCAATCGGGAGATTATCACCTTCATTCATCAGTTCCCTTGTATAATAATTTACATACATTTGCATTTGTCCTAAATCTTGATGGGTAAGCTTTCCTACTTTCAAATCTATAATTACAAAGCATTTTAATATATAATTATAGAAAACTAAATCTATATAATAATGTTCTCCATCAAAAGAAATACGCTTTTGCCTTGCTACAAATGAGAATCCCCGCCCTAACTCTAATAGAAATTTTTGTAAATGATCAATCAAGCCTTGCTCTATATCCTTTTCATATAAATTTGGAGTCTGCTCTAACCCTAAAAATTCTAGTACATATGGATCTCTAATTATATCTTTTGCATCTACTCCTTGCTCTAAACTTTGAATCTCGTTTCTAACGCTATCCTCATCCTGACTTGATAATAGTCTTTGATAATAAAAGCTGTTGATTTGTCTTTCTAACTGTCTTGTACTCCAATTTGACTTTTCACATTCCTGTAAATAAAAGCTTCTAGCTTTTTCGTCTTCAACTTTTAAAAGCATACGATAATGTGTCCAACTTAATTGGTCACTCAGTGCGTGACGATTTGGAAAGGCAATATAAAATTGTCTCATATATTTTAAGTTAGTAACAGTAAATCCTTTGCCAAATTCCTCTGTAAGTTTTTCAGACAAAAACTTTAGAAGCCCACTTCCATATTCAGCTCGCTCATTTTCTCCCTGTGCTTCATAAATTTGTTTACCTATATTCCAATAAGTTTCAACCATAGCAAAATTCACAGCAGCATAGACTCTTTGTTGTGCTTTTGTTACTTCATTTCTTATACTTTCATACAAGTTATTTCCATTTTCCTCTAAAAAGTTCATTAAGCTTCCTCCTTGTCCTACATATTTAAAATTTAATTAATAACATTATTATGTCAAGACTAGTTTCTGTTATCTTCTTATGAATTAGTTGTCTATCAAGTTATATTATGGTTCAGCAATTTCCCCAATAAGTTCATTAGCTAAAACTTCATCTAGAATTCTGATTAAAGAATTGTCATTATAGCTCCTTCCTAAAATGTCTATGCCCCCATACCAAACAATTGCATTGTCTATAACCATAAATTTTAAGTAATTATTTGGTATTTGTATAATATCAATTCCTTCCCTTTTCATTTCGTTTATAAAATCATCAATGAATTGACTATTATGCTTTGTATATTCCTCAAGCATTTTTAAGCATAAAGTAACTCTAACACCTGCTTTATACTTTTCAATTAGTATTTCTTTTATATCATTAACCTTTTTCTTTTGTAGATAAGGGCTTGATATAAGTATGTTCTTCTTCGCTGCTTTAATATCCCTAATCAGATACTCAAAATAATTTGCTTCATCATATATGGAATTTTCTATAGTTTCTTTAGAGTCACTATCTTTTATGCTATATCCAAGTGAACGATAAGCTGTAAGACGTTTATGATACATCCTCTCAAGGACTGGTATATGAACATCAACATAATCATAAATTAAGACTTCATTTTTTCCTTCATAATTCCTATGAAGTCTTCCAGCATATTGTGCGATAGTCCCTTTCCATGCAATTGGCATAGCCATAAACAATGTATCCAATCTGGCTTCATCAAATCCTTCACCTATTAATTTTCCTGTTGCAATTATTACAAATCTATCTCCATCCTCTAAGGCTTCTATTTTTTTGTGGGACTTGTTACGCTCCTTTGTTTTTAAATTCCCCGATAAAACGATTACTTCAAAATCCATGCCCTCCATTAATTTTACCAAGTAATTAATATGGCTTGTTCTCTCTGTCAAAACCAGTGGATTCCTACCAGCATTTATGGATACTATAATATCAGAAACAATCAATTCATTTCTATATTTGCTCTCGCAAATATGCTGATATACTTCGGTTATATGCCATTCATTATGCTTTTTGAATATAGGCATTCTAGTACTTGTAAAACGTGGAATTATATAATGATTAAATTCTCTTTGTAAGGCTTCTTTTTTTGCATCAACCTTATATCTAATAGGTCCACAATGCATAAATATAATTGGATGGTGCCCATCTTTACGAATTGGAGTGGCTGTTAATCCATATATATATTTAGCATTTGCTGAACTTATAATTCTACTAAAATTGGCAGCAGATATATGATGGCACTCATCAACGATAATTAGACCATATTGATTAATCAACTGCTTTACACTCTTATCTTTTTCAAACATGGATTGCATAATAGCTATATCTACAATCCCTGATAATTGCTTCTTACCTCCACCTAATTGCCCGATAAGTGACTTATTCTTTTTGTGTTTTTCTATCGACTCGCTAATTTGCAAAAAATGTTCAAGTCGTACTTTCCACTGTTTTGCTAATTCTTTTGTATGAACTAAAATTAAAGTAGGACATCTTTTCTCAGCAATAATTCTTGCACCAATAACTGTTTTGCCAAATCCTGTTGTAGCTGCTAATACACCTTCATTATATTTGCTAAGTTCACAAAATGCCTCTTCTTGCTTATCTGTGAGTTGTCCTTTAAATCTAATTTGTACCTCTTCTCCATTATACCTAGTATCATTTATTAAATATTTAATATTATTTTCATCAAATATCTTTAATAATTCTACCTCTACACCTCTCGGTAAGATGATACTTTCATCTTCCTCATCATAAATCACTGAAACACGTGGTATTCCATAAGTTGACAGTCTCATTGCCTGCTTTGCATAAAATTCTGGATTAGCATAAGATGCAAGCTTTCTAAGTAGTAATAATGCCTTAGAGGATAAACCATGTTTAAAAATCTTTATACCTCCGCATCTTTCCATTACAACAATTTCTGGAAAATCATTTTTATTAATGGCAATTGTTTTTTTATCTAATTTTAATGTTTCAGATTCAACACCTAAATCTATAATTTTATGTCCTTTACTGACTCTTGAGATATCATTTTCGGAAATCTTTTGTATTTGAGATAGGTATTGCCATTGATCATCTATCACTTCTAAATTTTCATCTATAAATACCGAATTTCCATGTTCTCTTGCACTTTTTTGTAATGGTAAAGCAATTAGATTTCCAAAACCATATTTGGGGAGAAAATCTTGGCTAGGAAATAGTCGATCATAGGAGCTAAATTTTATTTTCTCACATTCTTCCATTGAGATATTTAGTATAGCTGTTCCAAATTTTCGTGCTTGTGATGCCTTGATTTCATTTTCAAAGAAAAACCATAGATGGCATCCATCTCCAGAGCGTGAACGTTCAGCATATACTGGTATATTATTCTCTTTGCAAATCTTTATTATAACTTTGACATCTTCACTCCATATATACTCGTCAAAATCTATTGCAAGAAGGAAACAGGTGTCATCCGATGTCATAGGGTATAGGCCTAGTACATATTTGCCTAATAAATGCCCTTCAATTCTCTCTTCATCTAGAGGAGCAAAATCACTAGATTTGCATTCACTACATTTTACCTTAGGCTTATTGCATATACCTGACTTAAAATCATTAAAACAAAACGGGGAATATCCAGGCTTGTTTCTCCATCTTTTAGCGCAGACATCATCTCTGCCTTTAAATAGAGATTTAAATAATTTAATCTTTTCATCACTAGTGCTGTTCATTGTAACTAAGTTATCATTTTGATCCAAGCTAGTAGTTTCTTTAACCATTGTAAAATCTATCGAACTATTAGTTTCTGATTCTTCCTTGGATAGTATTTTCCTAAGTAGTTCAACCTCATCTCTTAATCGTATGTTTTCCTCTTTTAAGATTTCATATTTTTCATATAGTTCTTTATAGTTTGGATTCATAATCATCACCTGGTACTTTTTATATTACTTATTCATTTAATAATTCAAATTCTTCTTTAAAGGCCCTCTTTCTTGAATGTACCTTTCTATAATACTCAATCATTATTGTTCTTCCATTTATCATTCCATTAGACTCTAGTGTTTCTCCTAAAGCTGCTACAAGGACGGCTGCTTTATAATAGCTTTTTCTATAGCCACCCCCTACAATTCCTTCAGTTCTTTTATCTATTTCATCTTTTAGCCATGTCATATACTTTTCGTATTTGACTTCTGTTAAAGTTTGTTTTTCTCTCCAGTTTAAAAATAAATCAAGGAAATTTTGTACATCCTCTCCCACAAATCCTAATCTATAAATAATTCCTTTTACAAGTTTCTCTATGGATTTTGTAGATTTCTTATCTTTATTTAATAATAGAATGAAAAGGGGTACTGCTATACCTTTAAATCGACTACTCCACCCTAATATATAATCATCATTTTTATATTTATCATAAATATAATCAAATTCACCATTAAAGAATCTTATAATATCTTTATGATCTCTAGAAAGGGCATTAATTGTCATTTGTTTATTGCTATTATTTAAATTATGTATATAATCTTCAGATAAGATTTCAACGAGTTTTGCTGCCTTATTGGCTATATCTTCATAGTTTGGAATTTCAAATAATCTGAAATAGTTGTTTAATGATGACTTGGAGTAAAATGATGCTTCATAACATTTATTAACTATGTCATAGTGTTTAAGATCTATTGCAGCCTTTGCAGTTAAATCTGCAATCTCTGCCCGAATGATTAAATTTTCAGGTACTACTTTAATAGCTTCCAATCCTAATTTCTCACATTCAATATTCTTGTTTTGCTTTAACAAATCTTCACAAGCATATTTAAATAAAATAGGGTGTTTCCTATACTTTATTCTGGCGATTTCACATAGATAATCTATTCCTTTATATAAACATGCCTCTAATAATAATTTTGCTGCTCTATCTCCATCTGTTTCTATTAGAAATGATATCCATTCTTCCATAAAAGAATCTATACCTTCCAATTCTTCCGGCCCTATGGAAAATATATCTTCTATTTTTATATCCTTGTTTTTTTCCCAAATAAGGTATCTATATAGGCCCTCAGCCCTATCTCTTCCCTTTTTTATTTGATATGTTGCATACATTAGATTTAACATGATATTCTTATAATTAAAGTTTGTCCATATTTCATCTACAACTTCTTCAAAATCTAATTCATTCCAATCACCAGTATCTCTATCTAATACAAAATAGGGCATATTGAGAAGACGATCGTTTAGTTTTTGAGATTCTTTGTATTTCCTTTGATGCATCAAGTCTTCAGCCACCTGAAATACTTTATAGAGTTCATCAATTATTCCAAAAGTATCGTAATAATCATACTCATAGTCACTATCCCAATAACTTTCACCATATACTTCATATCCACTACATTCAAAGTAGATTTTTCCTTCTTCTACTTTTTCACACCACTGTTCTATCTTATGCTTTTCGTAAATAGTAGGATCATAATCTGGTTCTTTATCTAAAGAGTTTAGAATCTCGTTTCTTTGATTCTCCTTTGCTGTTCGTGCTTTATTGTATATCCATTTGGTTTTCTCTTCTTCAGACATCTTAGATAGTTTTTCTTCAACTGCTTTCATAAACTCCTTATGGTTCATTATATTTGTCCCCTCTAGTATCATAATTTAGATGTATTTCAGAACCATTAGTGGCTTAGCCTGTCAATAAAAATTTCTTATACATAGACTGCTAGCTAAAATGGAATATCCTCATCATTTTCAATATAAATATTTTCTTCTTCTAATTCATCCTCAAGAAACCAAATATTATTAAAGTATATATCATCTATTGGGATCAGTTCATCTTCTGGTAGTGTTTTAGCTCCCAAAATTAAATCGTCTTCCTTTAAGTTATTATGTCCTTGTTGTTTTGATTTTCTAGAACAATCCTTACAAATGTGATTTTTATGTCCCTTCCCTGAGAATTTTTCATTAGCTCGCGTCCTTCCACAATTTCTACAATAATGTCCCATTAGCAAGTCTCCTTATCTTTAATATATCTAGAGATTATTAAGTCTTATCAAATCCGTGTTTAATTTTATTATATACTATATAAACCCTTAATACCTTATATTTTAAACTCTAAACACTCTAAACTATCTCCCAATAAAGGCACTTACAGTTTCCTTCAGCTCATCACTGAACTCTTCAAGATCCTCATAACTAATTGCACCATCATTTATAAGGGAAATAATATTATTAATAAGCTTCGATCGACTCATTTCTAATTGAACGCCAGTCTTCTTCCTATCTTCCTTTATTCTCTTATCCAGCCTCCAAAACTTTTCTGATGGATTAGTGTCTTCACTTAGTAATTCAATATACTCTTTATTCAGTCTATCTATATATGATTCCTGCCAATCAGGAATTTTGTTTTTAAAAAGTGTCCAGTCCCATTTTGTAAATCTCTGCTCTTTCAAAACCTGAAACCTCCCTTTAAATTTATAATTATACAGTTGATTATAAATAATGCTTAAATCACAGTGGTCAGGATACAAATCGGGTTGGGATGGAACCCAACCCCTACAACCTCACTAACTTACAAATTACCTCAACGTGAAATTGTTAGGCTATTTCACACTTTTATAAAACATAACAGAATCCTAGTGTTTATAAGGGCTCTAAATCAAACTTATCCTCTCGACCTACAATTTTCAGTTAGGCTATTTTTAAAACTCACTGTTTAGAACTATATTTTTTACTTTTTCTTTGTACTCCATTTTCGCCTTTAATGACATTGCTTCTTTTAGTTTTTTCTATCTGCACCGCTTGAAATGTTTCCTTAGAAATAATGGCTGGGTTGTTATTCTCGCACAAATAAACTGTTTCATGTTTTCCATTATCCAATAATCTTACACTACCCGTATATTTTTCGTTGCTAAGCATCATATCAATCGTACGCTTGCTCCACTTATCTTTTCCAGTAGGAGATCTAACACCCAATCGTTCTAACTCAGTAACTATACCAATAACACTTTTTCCATAGAGATACATATCAAATATTTTCGTTACATTTGTAGCCTCATCATCTTTGATAATCAAATTGCCCTCTTTATCATGTGCATAGCCATAGCATTTCCTATTATATAGTTTTGAAGTGCCTTGTGCAGCACGTTGTTTTATGCCCCACTTAATATTTTCACTTCTAGATTCATTTTCTGCCTGCGCAATAGCTTCGATAATAGATATCATAAGATCACTGTCAGTATCGGCAGTATCCAGACTTTCTTGTTCAAATATAACACGAATACCTAATGACTTTAATTGATTTAATGCTTCAAGCGTCTCAACTGTATCCCTGCCAAACCTACTAATGCTCTTGGTGATGATGATTTCTAAATTATGGTTTTGGCAATCATCCAACATCCTTGCAAACTCTCTCCGAGAAGAACCTGTTTTACTAGAGGCAATATCCATATATACATCTACTAGTAACCACTGTGGTGTAGCTGCCGTTAATCTTGTTAGTGCGGATACTTGTGCTGTTAGGCTTTTTAGTTGGTCTACGCTATTTGTACTCACACGGCAATAAATCCCAACCCGTTTTTCTCTTTTAGGAGGTTTGGGCGGTATGAAATGTATTTTTGAATTTTCTTGCATACTTGGGTACCTCCTAAATGATTTCACTTAAAGTGTCAGGCAAATTGGAATTATTCTATTTCGTTTATACTTCTATCCAAATTACAATTCAAAACTTAATACACCTAAACTATCTCTCAATAAAAGCACTTACTGTTTCCTTCAGCTCATCACTGAATTCTTCAAGATTTTCAAAGCTAATCGCACCCTCATTTATAAGGGAAATAATGTTATTAATAAGGTTCGATCGACTCATTTCTAATTGAACGCCAGTCTTCTTCCTATCTTCCTTTATTC